>JAFYHC010000016.1 GCA_017539385.1 Solobacterium sp.
AAAACTCGTTTCCTCCGACATCATCGGTATGAAGTATGGTTCCCTGTTCGATGCTAACCAGACAATGGTTTCCAAAGTAGCAGATGGCGAATATCTGGTACAGGTCGTTGCTTGGTATGACAACGAGAACTCCTACACATCCCAGATGGTTCGTACAATCAAGTACTTCTCCAACGTTAAGTAATTGATCGCACACTGATGTGAAAACAGGCAGCTCAGGCTGCCTGTTTTTTTTGGCGGATGATATATGAAAAGACAGCGGGTTATCCGCTGTCTTGTAGCGTTTTTGCGGTTATGTTATTTGCGTTTGAGCATGCGCTTTGCGACATAGAGGACGGCGCCGATACAGACGATGAGCAGACCGCTGTACAGCAGGATGCGGTTATGATCACCGGTATTCGGTGTTGTTTTCTTCCACTGTGCTGTCAGTGTGTGGTCGCCTTCCACTTTGTAGGAAGCACCTGCTTCGTAGCGGGATCCCTTCCAGTAGTCGAATGCATAGCCTTTGCGGGATGGCTTCGGCAGAGTGATCGTGGATCCGTAGACCGGCGGTACTACGTTGATTGCAAATTCTCTCAGAGGCTTCTTGTAGCAGCCATAGAGATTGAGCGTGTCCGGAACAGGCAGTTCTTTGCGCGTATCCGCTTCCAGACCATCTTCGCTGTAGACGTCAGGATCAGAATTCTGTACAAAGCTGAACAGGAACGTTCCGTCTTCTTCCATGTAATCGTCCAGCTGGGACATGATCGTATCCTGCAGTTCCTGTACCGTCTTGTCCTTGACGGAATCGGCGTCCACGGTAAGTGTGAGTACGGTACCACTGAATTCTCTGGACAGTACGTAGTCCTCGCTGCTCATGAGGCTGTCTGCGTAATGCTGGGCAGTAACTTCATGACCGCTGCCAAAGTTCAGGTGAATCGTTTTCGTTCCTGCTGCTTTGATCGCTGTTGGAAAAAGAGTGATCAGAAGCAGAAGCGAAAACAGTGCTGTTAATCGTCTTTTCATACTTCCTCCTGTCTGCCGGAGCATATGCCGGCAGGAATGCATTATTATAATAATAGATGGCAGAGATAAAATAATATTAAGAAAGAGTAAAGGATATGAAGACAATATCTATTATGATACAGAGTCTCTGTGTACCGTGTTTCAATCATTGCCGGCATTGCCTGCTGCAGTGGGAGGGGAAAGTGCACGGGGTATCCTGGAAGCGTGCAGAGGCATTTACAGAGCGGTTTCAAAGGGAGGTGAATGATCTCCGCAGTGCATTGTATTTTGGCTGTTCCATGGATCATCCGGACATGCGTGAAGCACTGCGTTTTCTGCGCAGAACCGGCAGTCCTGCAGCTTCGTTTCTGCAGTGTGATGGAATGCGCATGCGCAATGAAGCAGAGTGTGCACAATGGGTGAACATGGTGAAGGAAGAAGGGGTTACCGATCTGAATTTTACCGTGTATGGTCAGGAAGCGTATCATGATGCATTTGCGGAAAGAAGCGGGGATCATGCATATTTACTGCGTTTGATGAAAACCGGTATCAAAGCAGGATTACATTGCTCAGTCGGCATTCTTTTAACAAAAGAAAATGTCACAATGATCGATGCAGTGATCAAAGAACTCAGAGAGATTGGATGCAGTGACATGCGTCTGTTTCTTCCGCATGAAGAAGGAAGAGGGAAATACCTGCAGGATGTACGCATCGAAAAAGCTGATCTGCAGAAACTGTCACCCTTTGCACAAAGCCTGCTGAATCAGGAAATGTATCGTACAGAAGCAGAGTGGGTAAAAGATCCCGGACCGGAAGAAACGGTACGGACATTGCTTGTGTCACTGACACCGGAAACGATCGATCACTATGAGGCAATAACAGGGTATCAGCTGATCTGTGAACTGGAAGAACTGGATGATGCATATTATGCATCGTATCCTTCTTTTGCATCTTTGTGCGCACAATACGGAGATACGAAGGGCATGTGTCTTTACAGCCGCAGAGACCTGTTTTACCACTATCGCAGAATGTACGCTGCAGAACACGATATTCGTGTATATGACGTCACAGACGAGAGGCACAGCGGCAGCCGCAGGCTATAAATTCATTGTCTTAACAATGTGTGAATGATATATTATAGGTAATCAGACGAAGATGTTCTTGTTGCTATGAGAGATGAGAGTGCGACATTGTAACACATGATTTCTGACTGATGAAGTTGGTTATTTTTATGTGTGCATGACGCACTTTGTTTTTGTGACGGGATACGTCCGGGAGTGTTGAATGGATCATAATAAATTTCTGAACTTAGTGGAATCAAATCCGGTCATCGCATCAGTAAAAAATGAAGAAGGGCTGAAAAAGGCACTGCAGACAGATGCAGAGATCATATTCATCTTATATGGAGATGTATGCACGATTCCTGCCATCACGGAAAGAATACGAAATGCCGGCAAAGTATCCATGGTGCATATGGATCTGATCGGCGGTCTGAGCCATGCGAGTGAAGCGGCTGTGGATTACATCCGGCAGTATACAGCGGCAGACGGCATTATTACGACCAAGAGCGGACTTGCCGAGAAAGCAAATAAGCTTGGTCTTCGTACTGTGCTGCGCTTCTTTGTCCTCGACAGCATGGCACTGGAAAACATACGCAGACAGGCGAAAAGCAGCGTTCAGCCGGATCTGATCGAGATCCTGCCCGGGGCAGTGCGTGACAAGATCATCAAAGAGATCTGCTCTATTGTGAAAGTACCGCTGATCGCAGGCGGTCTGATCAGTTCAAAAGAAGATATCACCTATGCACTCAATGCCGGTGCACTGGCGGTCTCTTCGACCAATGAAAACCTGTGGAATCGTTAACATCCTGGATGAATAGGAGGAATAATATGGCAAAGTATGTAATGGCACTGGATGCCGGAACAACGTCCAACAGATGCATTCTGTTCAATGAAAAGGGAGAGATGTGCTCTGTTGCCCAGAAAGAATTCACACAGTATTTCCCGCAGCCGGGCTGGGTAGAGCATGATGCCAATGAGATCTGGCAGACACAGCTTTCCGTCGCACGGCTGGCAATGCAGCAGATTGGTGCATCGTACGAAGACATTGCGGCGATCGGCATCACCAACCAGCGTGAAACAACGGTCGTATGGGACCGTCAGACCGGTCAGCCGATCTATCATGCAATTGTATGGCAGTGCCGCAGAACAGCAGACATGAAAGATGAACTCATCGCAAAGTATCCGGATATCGCAGACCGTGCATATCATAAGACCGGTCTGGTATTTGACCCGTATTTCTCCGGTACAAAGCTGCGGTGGATCCTGAACAATGTCCCTGGTGCACGGGAAAAGGCAGAAGCAGGCGAACTGGCATTCGGTACCGTGGACAGCTGGCTGATCTACAAGCTGACAAAGGGAAAAGTACATGCGACAGACTATTCCAACGCATCCCGTACACTGCTGTTCAATATCAATACATGTGAGTGGGATCCGGAATTGTGCGAGAGACTGGAAGTACCGATGAATGTTCTTCCGGAAGCGAAGCCGTCCAGCTGTATCTATGGGGAATCCGATCCGGAATTCTTCGGCGGACCGATCCGCATCGCCGGTGTTGCGGGTGACCAGCAGGCCGCATTGTTTGGACAGACCTGCTTCAATCCGGGCGAAGCAAAGAATACCTACGGGACCGGATGCTTCATGTTGATGAATGTCGGTGATAAGCCGATCTATCCGAATAACGGACTTCTGACAACGGTAGCGTGGGGTCTGGATGGAAAAGTGGAATATGCACTGGAAGGCTCGGTATTCGTGGCAGGTGCTGCGATACAGTGGCTGCGTGATGAACTGAAGATCATTGACAGTTCACCGGATTCCGAATACTTCGCAACACGTGTGAAAGATACGAACGGATGCTATGTTGTACCGGCATTTACCGGTCTTGGTGCACCATATTGGGATCCATATGCAAGAGGTGCGATCACCGGTCTGACCCGCGGTGTAAACAAATATCATATTATCCGGGCAACGCTGGAATCCCTGGCATTCCAGACAAATGACGTGCTTGCAGCGATGGAAGAAGGCTCCGGCGTCAAGCTGAATGCATTGAAAGTCGACGGCGGTGCATGTAAGAACAACTTCCTGATGCAGTTCCAGTCGGATATCATCGATGCACCGGTGCATCGTCCGGTATGCGTGGAAACGACTGCCATGGGCGCAAGTTACCTGGCAGGTCTTGCAGTAGGCTTCTGGACAAGCAAGGAAGATGTCATCAAGAACTGGGCGATTGACCGTGAATTCACGCCGGCAATGGATGAAGAAAAGCGGGCAGCTGAGCTCAGAGGATGGAAACAGGCAGTCAGCTCCACACTGGGCTGGGCAAAATAAAAATACCCGGCATGAATGTATGCCGGCAGAAAAAGAGGTGAAACGATGTACGATGTCATAATAATCGGCGCCGGAGTGACCGGGAGTGCTATTGCCCGGGAATTATCGCGTTATGATGCAAATGTTTGCGTACTGGAAAAATGTGAAGATGTATGTGAGGGAACATCCAAGGCAAATTCAGCAATCATTCATGCCGGATTTGATGCGGAAGAAGGTTCCCTGATGGCAAAGATGAATGTCCGCGGTAATGAAATGATGGACCAGCTGGCGGAAGATCTGGACATTCCGTTCAAGCGTATTGGTGCCATGGTAGTCTGCGTACAGAAGGATACCCTGGATGGACTGCAGACGCTGTATGAGCGCGGTGTCGCCAATGGTGTAAAAGGAATGCGTATCCTGAGCAAAGAAGAAGCGATGGCAATGGAGCCGAACCTGTCTGACAATGTCGAAGGTGCTCTGTATGCACCAAGCAGCGGGATCGTATGTCCGTTCATTCTGAACATTGCCATGGCAGAAAACGCTGCGGACAATGGTGTGGAATTCCGCTTCAATACAAAGGTGGAACAGATCACAAAGGATGATGCGGGCATCTGGCATCTGCGTACCAATAACGGTGAATACAAGGCACGGTATGTGGTCAACGCAGCCGGTGTCTACGCCGATGTATTCCATAATATGGTCAGTGACAAAAAGATCCATATTACGCCAAGACGCGGTGACTACTGCTTATTGGATAAAGAAGCAGGTAATCATGTCAGTCATACGATCTTTACCCTGCCGACGAAGCTGGGCAAGGGCGTACTGGTTACACCGACTGTGCATGGCAATCTGATCGTCGGTCCGACAGCTGTTGATGTGAATGACCGTGAAGGAACCAATACAACAGCAGCGGGCATTGCCGATCTCATCACCAAGGCAAACCAGCAGGTGAAAGATCTGCCCATGCGCAAAGTGATCACGTCATTTGCCGGTCTGCGTGCCCATGAAGATCATCATGAATTCATCATTCAGGAAGTGGAAGACGCACCGCACTTTATCGACGTTGCCGGTATTGAATCACCGGGTCTGACATCGTGTCCGGCAATTGGTGAAATGGTTGGAGAAATGTTACGGGAAAAGATGTCCCTGACACCGAAAGACAACTGGATCGCCAAACGGAAGGGCATCCTGAATCCCCAGACACTCACTATGGAAGAAAGAAACGCACTCATTCAGAAAGAACCGGCTTATGGCAATATTATCTGCCGCTGTGAATCGATCAGTGAGGGAGAGATCCTGGATGCGATCCACAGAACACTTGGTGCACGTTCTCTGGATGGCGTAAAGCGGCGCACACGTGCCGGCATGGGCAGATGCCAGGCTGGCTTCTGTTCCCCGCGTGTCATGGAGATCCTGCACCGTGAACTGGGCATTCCGCTGGAAGAAGTCACCAAGAGCGGCGGCCGCAGCACGATCGTAATGGAACGAACCAAAGGTGCCAACGGAGGTGAAGCATGATCCCGTATGATATTGTCATCATCGGCGGCGGACCTGCAGGTCTTGCGGCTGCTGTATCAGCCCGTAAAAACGGCATTGATAAGATTCTTATCCTGGAACGTGACAGAGAACTGGGCGGTATTCTGAACCAGTGCATTCATAATGGATTTGGACTGCATACATTCAAAGAAGAACTGACCGGACCGGAATATGCCCAGCGCTTTATCGATCAGGTACTGGAAATGGGTATTGAGTACAAGCTCAATACCATGGTCATGGATATCTCCCCGGAACGCGTCGTAACGGCCATGAGCAGGGAAGACGGCATGTATCAGATCCAGGCCGGTGCAGTGATCCTGGCTATGGGATGCCGTGAGCGTCCAAGAGGTGCTTTGAACATACCGGGCTATCGTCCTGCAGGCATCTTCTCTGCCGGTACGGCGCAGCGTCTGGTAAACATTGAAGGCTATATGCCTGGCCGTGAAGTGGTCATCCTTGGATCTGGCGATATCGGCCTCATCATGGCAAGACGCATGACACTGGAAGGCGCAAAAGTCAAAGTCGTTGCCGAACTGATGCCGTATTCCGGCGGTCTGAAGCGGAATATCGTACAGTGTCTGGATGATTTCAACATTCCGCTGAAGCTGTCCCACACCGTTGTGGACATTGAAGGCAAAGAACATATCACAGCTGTCACCATTGCCCAGGTAGACAGTCACAACAAACCGATCCCCGGCACCGAAGAGCGCTACACATGCGATACACTGCTGCTGTCGTGCGGCCTGATCCCGGAGAATGAATTATCCAATAAAGCAGGCATCCGGATGAACCCGGTCACCAACGGACCGGTCGTTACGGAGAGCCTGGAAACCAATATCCCCGGTATCTTTGCCTGCGGCAATGTTCTGCATGTGCATGATCTGGTGGACTATGTATCCGAAGAAGCAGGCCGTGCCGGTGCTGCAGCAGCCCGCTATGTACAGGCGAAGGGCATAATCGAACATTCCGATGAAGTTGTAAAACTGATTGCCACAGACGGCGTACGCTACACCGTGCCGGTCACGATCGATCTCAAGAACATGGCAGACCTGCAGACGGTGCATTTCCGTGTCGGCAATGTCTATAAGAACTGCTATGTCAGTGTCTATTACAATGACAAACGCATGACGCATACCCGGAAAAAAATCATGGCACCGGGTGAGATGGAAAAGATCATCCTGCAGAAAAAGAATCTTCTGAAAGAAGAAGACCTGAAGACGATCACGATTAAAATCGAGGCAGAATAATATGGAACGCAAAGAACTGACCTGTATCGGCTGCCCGATGGGCTGCCAGATCACCGTAGAATTTGACCGGGAAAAAGAAGAAGTATATTCCGTCAGCGGAAACTCCTGTGCAATCGGTGATAAATATGCAAGAAACGAAGTCCTGCATCCGGAGCGGACAGTGACTTCCACCGTTGTCGTAGACGGAGGCGATAAGCCAAGACTGTCGGTCAAGACAGCCGGCAATATCCCCAAGAACATGATCATGGACTGCATGAAGGCTATTGATGCCGTACGTGTAAATGCACCGGTGAAGATCGGTGATGTGATCATTGAGAATGTATGCGGCACGGGTGTAAATGTTGTCGCAACACGGAATATTCACTAGGAAACGGAAACCGGGCGCAAGCCTGGTTTTCGTTTGAAAATGTTGGATTGTTGTGATTCATGCGCGGCAGGATTATAATGCATGCGTAAGGAGATTTTGAATTATGACGACTGCAAATAAGTTAACGATGCTCAGAATTGCACTGATTCCGGTATTTTTGGGCGTATTATATGCGGGGTTCCCGGGATGCCGCTATTGGGCACTTGCAATCTTTATCATAGCCAGTCTGACAGATATGCTGGATGGCTATATTGCCAGACACTATAACCAGATCACCAACTTTGGCAAATTCATGGATCCGCTGGCGGACAAGGTGCTTGTCATGGCTGCCATGTGCTGGTTCGTAGAATGCGGACAGATGCCTGGATGGGCTTTGGCTGTTGTGCTGTTACGGGAATTTGCGGTATCCGGCATGCGTCTTGTTGCAGTGGAACAGGGCAAGGTCATTGCGGCAGCGTGGTCTGGTAAAGTGAAGACATTTGCGACAATGGTATGCCTGTGTCTGATGATGCTGAATATTCCGGAATGGCTGAATACGTTATGCATCGTTGTCATTCTTGCAACAACGATCTACTCCGGTATTGAATACTTCATCAAGAACGGGGAAGTATTCAAGAACGCTGACTGAGGCGTGACATGTGAGACAGCTGCGGCTGTCTTTTTATTTTGTCAGGGTGTAGGTGCCTTTGGCAGTATGTGCCAGGATGCCGTCGTCACACAGGTCTTTCAGGATGCGCTGCAGCTGTCTTCTGCTGCAATTGAGACGGATGCAGGCAATGCCGACTCCCTGCAGAATGCCATCCGGGCACTCCGTACGAATATAGTGGAGAACACGCTGGCGCATGTCTTTCGGAATGGCGGTGGACCAGGTGATGCGTTGCAGTTTGTCTGCGGCCGACGACAGCAGATAATAGAGAAAGACCGGGTCGTTTTTCAATTGGTCCCGTATATTGGCTAACGGCAGGATGATGCAGGTAGTGCGCCGTACGATCTCGATCAGAAAGAGAGAGCGGTCATTGCGGGCAAATTCCATATCCCCGAAACAGGTGAACCCGGAGCCGGCGTAGACGATCGAAACGCTGTCATCGTCGCGTACATGCAGGATGCGGTAGGTACCGGATACCGGAAAACACAGATAATCCTGCGGATCGATGACATTGTTCAGGAATTCTCCCTTCTCAAAGACAGCCAGTTCAAACGGCAGATCATCTGCTGAAAACAGCGTATCGATCTTGTATGTGCGCAGCAATGTGCGCAGACGTTTTTCATCTTTTTGTATCTTCATGGTTTTATTGTGCCATATGGCACAATAATGCGACAGTGAAAATGATAGAATCGGTGCAGATACGGGGTGGAATATGAAAAACGAACTGTTTGAAACGATGCCGGTGCCGAAGGCATATATGAAACTGGCTGTACCGGTGATGATGAGCAGTGTGCTCATGCTGATATATAACATGGTGGATATGTACTTCATTGCAAAGACCGGCAATACATCGCTGGTCGCAGGCGTATCCCTGTGTGCACCGGTATTTACCTTTATGATTGCGATTGGTGATATCTTCGGACTGGGCGGCAGTTCGCTGATCAGCCGTCTGTTTGGACAGGGAAAACAGGAAGACGGAAAGCGTCTGTCGGTATTCTCGTTTGTGGGGTCTGCGTTATTTGGCGTACTGATCGCAGTCGTATTGATGGCGGCACGGGGCGGAATGCTCAATCTGCTTGGTGCAGACGCAGATACATATGAATTTGCATCACAGTATTATACATGGATCGCACTGGGTGCACCGTTCATCATCTTTTCCCTGGTGCCGACGAATCTGCTTCGTACGGAGGGATTTGCGACCGGGGCAATGATTGGATCGGTGACCGGTTCCATCGTCAATATGATCCTGGATCCGATCTTCATCTTTACACTGGGCATGGGCGCAGCCGGTGCTGCTGCTGCGACGGTCATCGGCAATATCTGTGCAGATATCTTCTATGTATGGTTCATTCTGAACAAGTCCAAGGCACTATCCCTGGATCCAAGGGGATTCCATATGAGCGGACGGGAGTTGAAACAGATCCTCGGCATTGGCATTCCTTCATCCATTACCAATATCATGCAGTCAATTGGAGTGATGCTGCTGAACCGGTATCTGCTGCCGTATGGCAGTGATAAGATCGCTGCCATGGGCATCGTATCCAAGGTCGTCATGATCGTTGTCATGATCATGGTGGCGTTCTCCTTCGGCGGTCAGCCCTTGTATGGCTATCTGTATGGTGCACGCAATACGAAGCGCATGAAGGAAACGATCCGGTTTGCCTATAAGCTGGTATGCGGACTGGGACTTGGGCTGTCATTGATCCTGTTTGCCATTGCGCCGCAGATGATCGCATTCTTTATGAATGATGCGCATATGATCGAAGTCGGTGCACCGATGCTGCGGGCAGTATTATGCGGCATGTTCTTCATCGGCATCACCATGGTAACGACCTGCATCTTCCAGTCGACCGGCAAAGCAACCGGAGCCTTCCTGCTGAGTGCGGGACGGCAGGGATATATCTATGCCGTTGTACTGGTGATCGCTTCAGCCATCGCGGGATACAACGGTGTCATCTGTGCACAGCCGATCGCAGATGTCCTGGCGGCAGTACTTGCCATCGTGCTGTACCGCAGACTGCTTGGCAGAGAACTGGCATGACGCAAATGAATCTGTAGGAAATACAGATTCTTTTTTGTATACTCATACGCATAGAGAGGTAGCGATATGCAGATACGGAATATGCGGAAAGAAGATTACAGTGCGGTATATGCACTGTGGCTGTCCTGCAAAGGGATGGGATTAAACAATGTGGATGATACCGAGGAAAGCATTGCACGCTTCCTGGAGCGCAATCCGGAGACCAACTTCGTTGCTGTAGAAGACGATACGATCATCGGTGTGCTGATGGCTGGCTATGACGGACGAAGGGGATATATCTATCACACTGCTGTTCATGAAGACCACCGCAGAACGGGCATCGGCGAAGCACTGGTAGAAGCTGTGCTGCAGGCATTCCGCAGCGTAGGCATCCATAAAACAGCACTGGTCGTCTTTGCCCGCAACGAAACAGGCAATGCATTCTGGGAAAAGATGGGATTCACCAGGCGTACGGATATCGTATACAGGAACCTTGCTTTGACGGAAATCACACGCATGGATACCTGAGTTCAATTGTGAAAGAAAGGTGAAATTGCAAGGTTGAAATGCATGGGCTCTATCGATAAAATGGTAACAAGGAGGGCAGTAAATGAGTAATCGGCTTCCTGAAAAACTGGTACTATTGCGAAAAGAATTCGGTTATACCCAGTCGGATGTCGCACAGAAACTGAATATACCTGTGACGGACTACATGAACTGGGAAAACGGAAATACAATATGCACGATCGAGCAGCTGAAGACACTTGCGGACACGTACAGTGTGACAGTAGATGCACTTGTAGATAATTCACAAGAAGTAAAAGCGGTACCGGAGAAAAACGCAGAAACGGTAAATATACCGTTTATGGGACATGTTTCTTCGGTCAATACATTTGATGATACAGAGGACATGGTACGTCCGGATCCCATGGCAACAGCCACACAGGAACTCAATGACGGTACGATCCGCATTGATATGGGAAGACTGGATGCCCATAACAGACCGGCACAGCAGACACAGACGCAGACATTTACCCAAAGCGTAACGATTCGTCCCAAACGGGAAGAAGAAAAAGAGGAAGAACCGGTACGGGTGCGTCCGCCCCGTAAGCGCCGCATCATCCTGATCACATCGATTCTTGCGATACTGGGTATTCTGTTTCTTCTGATCTTCCTCATGCTGGGAAGAGACAAAGGGGAAGTGGGACTTTCCCAGGTCAACCGGATCGCTCTGGGTGACCGCTATTCCCTGTATATTGATAAGAATGGTTCGATGCAGGTACGCGGTATCTTTGAACCGGCAGCGAAGTTTGATAATGTGGTGCAGGTCAGTGCATATGACAGCCATGCGCTGGGACTGACGGCGAATGGAACGGTAGTGAACTCCGTGGCAGACCCGACAACGGAAACATGGAAGAACGTCGTCATGATCGCAGCCGGAAAGAACCACTCTGCTGCTTTGAAGAAAGATGGCAGCGTCTACTGCACCGGCAGTACAGAAGCCTGCCGTGTCAGTGACTGGAAAGATATGGAACAGATCTTTGCGGGAGACGGTGTGACGATCGGTATCCGGGAAGACGGAAGTGTTGCGACATCCGGCAATGTACCCTATGACATCAATGTGCTGGAAGGGGTACGTACTGCTTCCATCGGAAAAAATACCTATGCATTTATCATGAAAGACGGTACGGTGCGCTTATTCCCGTCCGGTTCTGATCTTGCGGCTGAGACATCGGTATGGACAAATATGGATGAGATCGCAGCCGGAAACAATGCCGTGGCAGGTGTGCTGAAAGACGGCAGAGCGGTCATCGCTGCTGCAGATGCGGCATTGAAGGAAAAGGTGCTGACCTGGGGTGATCTGCGCTATATCGCAGCCAATGGTTCTACCATCATCGCAGTGGATAAAAACGGCAAGATGCACGGGGCTGGGGACAATACCTACAACCAGTACGATGCCGCAGAAGAAACACCGGCACCAAGCGAGACGCCGGAAGTCACGCTGGCAAAGCCGACGAATATTACATTCAGTGAGACCACGTCCAATATCGTGATCAAATGGAATACCGTTGAACACGCAGACTACTACGAAGTCACGGTAAACACATCGCCGTTAACGAAGATCAAATCCGCCGGCAACAGCACAAGCATTCCTTCTTCTTCGCTGGTTTCCGGCACAGAGTATACTGTTACGGTTACCGCATATGCCAACGATGAGAAGAAATACGGCACCAGTGAGACCGCCAGTGTACGCTATGTATACGAGGCGATCACGATCGAACTGGAAACCATCACCGGCCTGCATGACAGCGTAGACGGCAAATACTGGCGCTTCAACTGGGAAGCGGTGGAACATGCGGACTATTACCTGTGCACGCTGGAAGGACAGCCGCAGGTACGCATTGACGGTACGGAATTCGTCGTGGATTCCACCGTGGCAGGTCTTGCCAATGGCAGCACCTACGTCATCCATATCCAGGCATGCTCGGAAGATGCCAAGTACTCCCCATCCCAGGATTATGTGATATCCAAGCTGTACCAGCGTACGATGTACGACGTTACACTGGTCTTCAAGAATGAGACCAATACAGAGGTATCCCGCATCACGGTACAGGTGGAACCGGGCAAGTATCTGCTCAGCGCACTGATCCAGGATGCCATGCCGCAGAATTACATGCTGAAAGAAGACTATGAGATCAATGTTTCCAGCATGATGGAAAAAGATGTCAGTGTCATCGCTGTAAATCCAAGCGAAGAACCGGGGGGAGACGGCCATGAATAAGAACTGGTACTACATGAAAAAAGACCGCAGGAAGTGCGGTCC
The DNA here is from genome assembly GCA_017539385.1 of Solobacterium sp. Taxonomy (GTDB): domain Bacteria; phylum Bacillota_I; class Bacilli_A; order Erysipelotrichales; family Erysipelotrichaceae; genus Bulleidia. The sequence continues at coordinate 12,990 of JAFYHC010000016.1, forward strand.
CTTCAGTGAAGAAGAATGTATCCGCCTGATTCGTCAGGAGATCATTGAACCGGCAGATTTTATCTGGAATACCTGTATGGAAAACTGGGTAAAACTGTCCGATTCCATCTATTCCTTCTACATTCCTGAACAGTAAGAAAGCGGACCACGGTCCGCTTTCATTATGTATTCGAATGAAACAGGATGGCTGCCAGAATGACAGCGGAGATGAGATAGCCGAATCCCACCGGCATATAGAAGATCTTGCAGAGACCTGCAAATTCCCGGATCATTGCACTTGGCCAGTAATACAGCGCAGTATGTGCACCGACACCGTCCGCCTCAAGATCGTTCTGTGCTGCGTAGATCAGTGCCCGCAATACGTGGTAATTGGATGTACAGATGGCAATGGGACCGTGTTCTCCGCGGCTTTCGATCAGTGCTTTGGAATTCCGCAGGTTTTCCAGTGTATTCACTGACTTGTCTTCCAGCAGGATATCTTCTTCCGGAATGCCCTGTTCTACAAGATAGTGCTTCATGGCTTCTGCTTCAGAGATCTTTTCATCCGGTCCCTGTCCGCCGGAGACGATGATCTTGGCGGGCGTTTTGCACCGTTTGTAGATCTTGATGGCTTTGTCCAGACGCCCGGAGAGCAGCTTGGATACGCGCTCACCGCCCAGCAGTCCGCATCCCAATGCAATGATATACGAGTAGTCCCTGCGCTTAGGCATAAACAGGATCAGCCATGTATAGATCATGAAGGCAAGGAAGAGCAGGGAGATGTAGAAGACGAAATAGCCAAAGAAGAAACGCGCTACCGGGGCAGTGCCAAGCAGAATGCTGTCGGCGTTGTCCAGTGATACAACAAAGTAGAATTCACCGGCAAAGATCAATATGCCAAATGCCATGGACAGCAGATTGGCAACGGACAGTCCTTCCCGCTTGATCATCAGGAATCCATTCAGGATCAAAAGGAACGGTATGATCACGACCAGGCACACGGTAAACAATGCATACCAGATCAGGATCGTATTGCCCATTGGTGTGCCAATGTGCATCAGATAGAACGATATGGCCAGCATCAGCAGAAATGCCAGCAGAAGCAGTGCATTGCGGAACCGTCTGCGGTCTTTTACAAAGCCCACGATGAATAAAACAAACAGGATGACCGTGAGGCTGTAACATAATATGCGTAATGTACTCATACTATGTAGTATACCTTGGATCATCCTGTCTTGTCATTGTGTCAGCCGGATCAATAATTCCAGAAAGTCGATCGAATCGATATCTCCGGCAGCCAGCTTATCCAATAGCGCACTGACTTCCGCAGGGACTTCTTCTCCCTGCAGCAGATACAGCAGTTTGATATAGCGGATCAGTTCTTCTGTACCCATATTGGGATCCAGTCCTTCAAAGGCTTCTTCCTTCTGTTCTTCGGAAGGAATCGGGGCATCTTCACGGATCTCATAGGTACAGGTGTTATGCGCAGTGACGCCATTGCGGTCCGCTGCTGTTACTGTGATGGTATAGATGCCCGGTACCGTGATATCACCGGAAGCGTGCACGGTATAGGTGCCGGGTGTTGGTGTCTCTTTGTCCGCAAGATATTCCAGCGCACCATCCACCGGATCATTCACCGAGAGTATATTGGACAATGCATTGTAGTCACTGTGTTCGTACAGGACGACCGTGTCTTCGAAGAAGGTAATTTCCGGTGCCTTCGTATCATTGACTTCATATATCAGTTCAGCGTCTTCTTTGCGCCATCCCCGCTCAAAGCGGCATCCGATCTTCTGCACGCCCGTTTTACTGAGATCCACCATTCCATCGCATTCTGCTTTGGTATCGGAATACAGCACAACATATTTCAATGGATCTGCTGTACCGGTTCCGTATTCCAGTGCCGGGATCTGCTTCTGTTCAAATAACGGTCCTTTGTATCCATTCAACGGCATATACTGCAGGAAGGCAGCACACAGTACGATACATGCGGTCAACAGAGGCAGTATCATCTTCTGCTTCAGATGCCGGTCAAAGACGTGCTGCAGAACCGGCAGGCACAGTACTGCCGCAATGGCATACAGAATGCCAAGCGGGAATCCCGCCTGTATGGCAAACCATACACATATGATCGAAAGTGCAATGCGCAGTACATACAGAAATGTTGAAGTAAATCCCTGATTCATAACCCACCTCCTGCATTCCAAGTGTAGCACGGTTATAAACCATCTGAAAAAAGGGAGTACAAGGGAAAATACTGTCCAACAGCACATGTTTTGGGATATACTTTAAGAAACCGCTGAACGGAACAAGTACGACAGACCTCTCTGTACAAAGAGAAGGACCGGCCGGTGAAAGGTCCCTGCAGAATTCTGTCCGAATGCCTCCGGGAGGGCTGCTCCGATACGTAGGACAGACGTCATGCACGTTACGCATACCGAGAAGCAAGAAAAGTGGAACCACGCACAGGCGTCTTTTTGGAAAGACGTTTTTTATTGGGAGGAATATATGATCAGACTGTACAACTCAAAAACACTGAAAGTGGAAGAATTCAAACCGATCCAGGAAGGACACGTCAATATGTATGTATGCGGTCCGACTGTCTATAACCATGCACATATCGGCAATGCCCGTCCGATGGTCGTCTTCGATGTATTAAAGCGTCTGCTGGAAGCGGAAGGCTACACGGTTACCTATGTATCCAACTTCACCGATGTGGATGACAAGATCATCAACAAGGCACGGGAAGAAGGAACAACGGAACAGGTGATCGCAGAGCGCTATATCGATGCATACCGCGAAGTACGCCGCCTGCTCAATACCGAAGAACCGGATATTACGCCGCGCGTTACCGAGACCATGGATGAGATCATTGCATTCATCGATGAGCTGGTCAAAAGCGGTCATGCCTACGTGGCAGACGGTGACGTGTATTTTTCCGTAGAGAGTGTACCGACCTATGGTGAGATCTCCCACCAAAAGCTGGACCAGCTGGAAGCCGGTGCATCCGAGCGTGTCGAAGAAAATACCCAGAAGAAAGACCCGTATGACTTTGCATTATGGAAAAAGACAGACATGGGTATTAAATGGAACAGTCCGTGGGGCGAAGGACGTCCGGGCTGGCATACCGAGTGCGTCGTCATGATCAACAACAACCTCGGCGAAAAGATTGATATCCACGGCGGCGGAATGGACCTCAAATTCCCGCACCATGAAAACGAAGCAGCACAGCAGGAAGCACTGCACGGCAACAGCCTTGCTAATTTCTGGATTCACAATGCCATGGTCAACGTAGACGGCGTCAAGATGTCCAAGTCCCTTGGCAATACATTATGGGCCAAGGATGTCGTACAGAATCTGGGCACGAATCTGACCAGATGGCTGATCAGCTCCGTACATTACCGCAAGGAACTGAATTTCTCCGATGAGACCATCGCAACAGCACGCAAGGAACTCGAACGCGTTCTCAACCCGATCCATCAGGCAGATGTCAAACAGGCAATGGCTGGTGCAGCCGGCACAGAGGACTTTGACCATGCGGAATACCGGGCATTCCTGGACTGCCTGGATGATGATATGAATACACCGAATGCCTACGCAGTCATCTTTGAAACGATCAAGAAGCTCAACGGTGCACTGCGCCAGAGAGAGATCGACTATGTCACTGTGGACATGTACCGCAATGCAGTGGAAAAAATGTTGAATGTATTAGGCATCACGGTGGAAAAACCGGTCATCACGGAGGAAGATAAAGAACTGTATGCAAAGTGGAATGAAGCCAAGAAGGCAAAAGACTTTGCATCGGCAGATATTTACCGTGCAAAGCTGACGGAGCGGGGCATTCTCTGATGTCTCCTTCGGAGTGCTCTGGACGCACACTGGCGTTTCTGGGGGATGCCGTATGGTCTTTGACCGTACGGGAAGACCTCATCCTGCGCAAAGAAACACGGGGAAGCCAGCTGCAGAAGAAAAGCGTGCACTATGTCAGTGCCTATGCACAGGCGGAATTCTACCGCCGTCTGCATGAGGAGGGCTTCTTCACGGAAGCAGAAGAAGATATCTTCCGCAGGGGAAGAAACGGACATGCCGGTACAGTTCCTGCTCATACGGATGTAGGAACATACCGGATCTCCACCGGGTTTGAAGCACTCATCGGTGCATTATACCTGGAGGGAAAGCAGGAACGGATCGGACAGATCTGGGACAAGGTCAGGACCATGACCGGGAGGGAAGTATGACACAATTTGTATATGGGAAGAATGTTGTAAAGCAGATCCTGATCGAGAACCAGCGGGCAAAATGTGTATACCTGAACGGCAATGATCCGGAGATCGTCAAACTGGCAAACCGGAATCATATTCCGATCCAGATGGTCAGCAAGAAAGAACTGCTGCATATGGTCAAGACAGACCGCCATCAGGGTGTTGTCTGTTCGGTAGAACCATATAAGACCTACACACTGGATGAACTGATCGCTTCCGTACCGAAAGACCGCCACGGTCTGATCGTACTGCTGGATGAGCTGGAAGATCCCCACAATCTCGGTGCCATCCTGCGTACGGCTGATGCCGTCGGCGCAGACGGCGTGATCTTCAAGAAGACTAACGCAGTCGGCTTAACACCGACGGTCGCAAAGGTGTCTGCCGGTGCCATAGAGACGGTCAAAAGCTGTGCGGTCACCAATCTGGCCCGTGCCATTGAAAAGCTGCAGAAAGACGGCTGGTGGGTCGTCGGCGCAGATATGGACGGACAGGATTACCGCAGTCTCGATTATGCCATGAATACCGTGCTTGTCATCGGCAACGAAGGCAGCGGCATTTCCCGCCTTGTCCGGGAGAAATGCGACTATGTCGTATCACTTCCGATGCGCGGAAAGATCACATCGCTCAATGCGTCGGTCAGTGCCGGTATCCTGCTGTATGAGATCCAGAGCAAACGCTTCCCATTAGCGGAGGTGTAAGATGGAAGAAAATTTATATGAACTTCTGTATATGAGTCGAATGGGTGATACTTACGCCCGTAAGACTCTTTTTTCGTATTACCGCAAAGTCGCAAAGATCCAGTGCATCCGGGTAGAGAATACCGATCCCCGCATGGCAGCGTATGAAGAAGACCTGATCCAGGAAGGTCTCATCACCATGATGCGGGCACAGGAACTCTACCGCGAAGACATGCACGCTTCCTATGCCACCTATACAGCGATCGTGATACGCCGCAAGATTCTGAATGTCATCCGGCATTACAAATCCCATGAGTATGTCAATGTCTGGGGCTCCGTATCACTGGATGAAGTCAATGAAAGCGGCGAGGTCTTTGAAAGTGATCCCATCGACCTTGGCAACCCGGTCTATTACGCCGACTTCTTCGCAGCAGTCAGCCGTGTCCGCCGCCTGATCGCATCGCTATCCTCGATGGAGCAATTGATCCTTCGCTGCAGCAACGAAGGCATGAGCTATGCACAAGGCGCCGCAAAAGCAGGCATCTCCGTCAAAGCCTATGACGGACGTCTGCAGAGGCTGAAAAGCCGTGTAAAAAAGGCAATATTTGCACAATGAAACCGATTGACGCAGTATATTTCGCGTGGTACATTTATATGGCATTTGAAGGAGTTTTTCGTAATGGCAAAAAGCACTAAAGTGATTCTGGCCTGTGAAGTTTGCCTTTCGCGGAACTATTCTGTGAACCGTTCCAAGAACAGCAGCGGTTCACGGCTCGCATTGATGAAGTTCTGTCCGAAATGCAACAAGAAGACACTTCATAAAGAAACAAAGTAGGAGGTTTTCATGGCAGAGAAAACAACAAATACCGCACCGGCAAAAGATCCATGGCTGACATGGAGCGGTATCAAAAAAGAAGCAAAACGTGTCAGATGGCCGGAATGGAAATCCGACGGCAGCAAAGACGGCATCGCCAAGACGACCGGTGAAGTGCTCACATTCACAGCATTCTTCGCTCTGTATTTCGTTCTGTGCGATTTCCTTGTCACATATTTACTGAAAGTGATTGGAATAGGTGCATAAGATGGCTGATAAGAAAGAACCCGAAGTAAAAGAAGAAGAAGTACAGTGGTATGTCGTCAATACTTACTCCGGACATGAAAACCGTGTAAAAGAGAATCTCGAGAAGCGTGTTGAAAGCATGGGTATCCAGGACTATCTGTTCCGCATCGTCGTAGCAGAAGAACCGGAAATCGAGATCAAAGGCGGCAAACAGGTCGAAAAGATGCACAACCTGTTCCCCGGTTATCTGTTCGTAGAAATGAAGATGACAAACGAAGCCTGGTATGTTATCCGTAATACGCCGGGCGTCACCGGATTTATCGGTTCTTCCGGCGGCGGTGCAAAGCCGTTCCCGGTCGCACCGGAAGAGATGGAATCCATCCTGCGCCGCATTGGCAAGAACGATAAGAACGCAGCGATCGACTTCAAGATCGGCGACCGTGTCAAGGTACTGTCCGGACCGTTCGTTGGAAAGATCGGCCGTGTCATCGCCATGAACGACCAGACACGCATTGCCAGCGTTTCCATCGCCATGTTCGCAGGACGTGAGATCCCGTCCGATCTGGAATATACCGATCTGGAAAAGACTGAGAAGTAATTAAATATACTGCACAGGCATACATGAGCTGTGAATCATAGGATTCACGGCTTTTTTCATAAACTGGTGTATTTCCGGGAAATCTGTCTTTTCATGATGTAGTATGGGTATAACAGGATTGGTAAGCAGTATGAAAAAACAATTGCAGGGTAATTACACAGTGCGGATCATGCTTGTACTGTGCATGATCCTTTCGCTGCTCGGAGTGTCATTTTCAGTGCGTGCGGAAGAAAGCAAAGAGATCGTACCGGACGGCAGCCTGCCCAGATCACCTACACTGTTACAAACGGTGGTCATACGGCATGGACCAGGGATTCCAAGCAGGATATCACGATCATCGTCAAACGCAGTGAGGATGACGCATCCTGCTTCAGTCATTTCCGCAATGTCCGCATCGATGGGAAACTTCTGGAAAAAGACAAAGACTATACAGCTGTTTCCGGCAGTACGATCGTAACAGTGAAAGCAGAGACGCTGGAAGCTCTTGCGGACGGCCGACATACCATCACCTTGGAATTTGATGACGGCAAAGCGGAAACATCCCTCACCATCGCCGCAAAGGATTCGAGACGTTCACCCTATACCTCCGACTCAGGCACTATGATCTGGTTATTCGCTCTGCTTGCATCACTGGCAGTCCTTGCAGCAGTACGCCATATGGAAAAAGCACTGTAAATAAGCGGTTTTTGCTTGACGCAGGCAAAACGGTATAGTATTATCATTCTGCACGTTTTTAAGCGTGCTTCATGCGTGGGAGGAGTAATCCGCTGAACCACTGCATGTGGAAATTCATAAGGAGGAGCCACATGGCAAAGAAAATCGCTAAAGTCTGCAAGCTTCAGTTCCCTGCAGGCGGCGCAAAACCAGGTCCTGCACTGGCATCCGCAGGTATCAACATGCCGAAGTTCTGCTCGGACTTCAATGACAAGACAAAAGACCGCAAGGGCGACATCGTTCCGGTCATCATCACAGCGTATGAAGACAAGTCCTTCGACTTCGTCATCAAGACAACACCGGCTGCGAACCTTCTGAAGAAGGCTGCAGGCATTGACAAGGCTTCCGGAAACCCGAAGGCAGTCAAGGCAGGCAAGATCACAGAAGCACAGCTCCGTGAGATCGCTGAATACAAGATGCCTGATCTGAATGCGAACGACGTTGATGCGGCAATGAAGATCATTGCCGGCACAGCCCGCAACATGGGTATCACAATTGAAGGTTGGGAGGCTTAATCATGGCAGGCAAAAAGTATAACAACGCTAAGGCTATGGTAGACCGCACAACTACCTACAACTACAAAGACGCAGTTGCTCTGGCAAAGAAGACAGCTGTTACATCCTTCGACTCTTCTGTAGAAGTCAGCTTCTTCCTGAATGTTGACCCGCGTCAGGCGGAACAGAACATCCGTGGTGCTATGGTTCTTCCCAACGGCACCGGTAAAACACGCAAGGTTCTGGTCATCACACAGGGTGCCAAGCTGGATGAAGCAAAGGCTGCTGGTGCAGACTTTGTCGGCGGAAAAGACATGATCGACGAGATCCAGAAGGGCTGGCTCGGATTTGATGTCATCGTTGCTACACCGGATATGATGGGTCAGCTTGGTAAGTTGGGCCGTCTGCTGGGACCGAGAGGCTTAATGCCGAACCCGAAGACCGGTACAGTTACAATGAACGTTGCACAGGCAATCGAAGAGATCAAGAAGGGTAAAGTTACATACCGTGTTGACAGAGACGGAAACATCAACGTCATGATCGGTAAGTGCTCCTTCACAGAAGAAGCTCTTGCAGAGAACTACCTGGCAATCCTCGACCAGATGAAGAAGGTCAAGCCGAATACGGTTAAAGGTACCTACATCAAGAAGGTCACAATGTCCACAACAATGGGCCCGGGCATCCCGGTAACAGTTGAGTAATTGAACTGGAAGAGAGGCTGAAAAATCAGTCTCTTTTTTGTTTGGCTCCTATTTAAAGATTTTTCAAATAACGAAAAATATTTAAATAGTATTTTAAGAAAATGTAGAAAAAAGTAAAATCTTAAAATGGAATAGAAAAATGGAATAGATGAATATAAGTATATTTGTATTCCTGGATGTAAACATAATCACAGTGTGTTCTTTGCTATACTTAAGACATGGCACAGCATTACAAGGCATTTATCAGCTACCGGCATGTACCGGCAGATATCACAGCTGCGAAAGAAGTACAGAAGCAGCTGGAACATTTTCATATTCCTTCATCGATCCGGAAAGCATATGGGATACAGGAGATCGGAAAACTGTTCCGGGATCAGGATGAACTGTCCATTACCAGTGATATCTCAGAGAATATTACGGAGGCACTGCACAACAGTGAGAAGCTGATTGTTATCTGTTCGAAAGATACTGCGTCTTCCCGCTGGGTGGCACGGGAAATCAGTGAATTCATGAAGACACATTCCCTGCAGGATATCCTGACAGTATTGGTCAATGGGGAACCGGGAGAAGTCATTCCGCAGGTGCTGCTGGAAGAGCGTGTTGCGAGCATTGATGCGGATGGCAGGGAATGCACAGAAGTGCGTCCCAGAGAACCGCTGTCCTGCGATCTGCGCAAAGGGAAAAAAGAAGGACGCAGTATGGAAATACCGCGTCTTGCGGCGGCACTGATCGGGTGTTCGTACGATGAACTGGTGCAGCGGCAGAAACAGTACAAAACACGCAGACTGACGGCGTGGACCACTGCCATATCCATCCTGACGACATCCGGTGCCGGGTATATGACATATTCCCGCAGCCAGGTACAGAACAGTCTCTGGGAAGCACAGATCCGTGAATCCATGTATCTTGCCTCCGAAGCAAAAGACCTGCTCGACAGCCATGACAATATCACCGCTGCCCAATTAATCCTGGAAGCACTGCCGTCCGTGGACAATAAGCGTCCCCTGGTACCGCAGGCACTCGGTGTACTGACAAAAGCAGTCAGTGCGTACAAGGCACCGTCTGCGGATTATATCAACGATGGCAAATATACGATGAATGCGATCACTGCATCCTTCAGCGTGAACGATGACGGTACGTATCTTGCCATCCGTGATGAAGAAAATGAACTGGCAGTGTATGATCTGCGCACAGATTCCCGCGTGACGTGCAATTGCCTCGATCGTGTATACAATGCAGTCTTTACCGATGAAGATCATCTGATGGTCAATGATTATGACAAAGTACAGATGTATGACATCTCCGATGAAAGCGTGATCTGGGAATATGAAGACAGTGCCATGTATTCCTCTATGGATTACGTATGTGCCGGTGATTCCCATATCATCCTGCTGGATCATACAACATTTACCGTACTGGACAGTCATACCGGGGAACTGTTATTGCAGAAGGAACGGGAGGCCGACAGCATGCATCTGACTGCCTCGGATGCCAATACATGCTTCTCTGCTGATGACCGCTATTTCCGCACCATTCGTAATAGATACGAAGAAGAAACCAATGTCATCGTGCAGTTTGATACAGAGACCGGTGAAATGCTGGAAGGGGAAACCATGTGCAATGATTATTCGGTCCTGACTGCTACGGAAAACGGCACGGCGCTGGCTGGTACGATTGCCTCCATGCCGGGACAGATGAATGATACGCTCCGGGTGGAAATCTATGATCAGGCTATGAAACAGACCGGTACATACGAAGAAGCAATTGGTCCCAACCATTCGGTCAAGGATATCCGCATGATCCCATATCCGGTCCGTGAAGATACCATACAGAATGTACTGGCTGTGATCTATGACAACCGTGAGATCCTTTTAGATCCTGTCACCGGTGCGTTCATCCGCCAGATCATCTTCCAGGAAACGATCGCTGTACCGTTTCTGAGTGTCACAGAGAAATCCCAGCTGCATCTCAACAGCCATGGCCAGCATGCCGGCTTCATGTATGAGGATAACTGGACGGTCTTTGGAAACAGGCAGTTCCCGGAAAATATCCGCTCTGCCAAACTTGTCCGCATGGATGAAGGCAGACAATGCTATTTCATACAGGAAGGAGACAGCCGCTCCATACAGCGCTATACCCAGGGTGTTTACGATACCGGAATGGAAGACCTTGGTGCACCGGATGAAACCACAGCATCGTATATTGATACCGGGGAAACGATCGAAGACAGCTATGTATATATAGCCCACAATGATTCAAAACTGTATGTATGCCGCATCCATGACGGTGTGCATACGGGCACCTCGGTCCCAGAGCGCATCAGTTCCATGCGCCGCATGGGAAAATGGCATGGGAATATCCTGTACAGTGTGTATCTGATGGATCAGGGAAAGAATGATATCCTCTCCGTAACACCGGACGGACAGGCGCAATTGCTTGGAGTGGAAGGCAAAGGGGAGTATGTCGTCGCTGCGGATACACTGTATGAAGTCAATACGGACGGCCTGTCCCGGATCGATCCGGAAACCATGCAGAAAGAGAACATCGTATCTGGGTATATGTATTTCAGGAAACAGGATCCGGACAGTGACCGCATCCTGGTATCGACCATGCATGGCAGTGCCGTCGTGGAACTGAAGAGCGGAGAGATGACGGAATTTGAAATTACTTCAGATGCGGATATAGCTGACTTTAGTGATGACGGGCATGTCTTCATGATTCAGGATAATGTATATACCGATCTGATCGACGGCACCAGTGTGCAATTGCCGGTCAGTGATTCCTGTGCCGCATACAGGCACGGGGATGATCTGTATCTATTGGCAACGGATGGAACACTGACCGTCGTGGATGTCCATGATGGTCATACGAAGCAGAAAACCATCCTGTCGGGGAATGGCAGCAATTCTCAATGGCAGGTCTATGGCGATACATTGTATATCCATAACGGCTATATGCTGTACATGGTGGATCTTTCGACCTGCTATGAATATGCGGCGGTAAGAAACTGCATCAGCTATGATCCTGTCAAAGGCGAAGTCTATGTCGAATATTCGGACCAGAGCACCACGGAGACACGCAGCCGGATCGGCCGCTTCCACTTCTACACACTTCCGGAACTGCTGGAAAAAGGCTATGCGTATACACGCGGGGAAAGACTGGAAGAACCGCTTCGCCTGCGCTATGGACTGAAATAGGTCATTCTTTCTCTTTTATGCATGAATGTTAAAATGATGCAGAGAAGCAGGAGGTAGAAACAATGTCTATGGGACGGGGACCGCGGGGAGCCCGCGGCTTTCTGACAGAAGAAGAAAAAGCCAATGCTCCAAAGGTCACGAAAGAACTTCTGGTTCGTATCTTTTCGTATCTGACGCCATATTGGAAACAGTTTGTACTGGTACTGGGATGTATACTGATCAGTTCGATCCTGGCATTGATGCCGTCGGTACTGACCGGACGCATGATCGATGAAGGACTGATCGGAAGAAATCTGGACATCCTGATCAAACTGATCATCCTGTCACTGGCAGTGACACTTGGCTCCAATCTGATCGGTGTGCTGGAAAGCTATCTGAATACATGGATCGCCCAGCATATTACCTATGACATGCGCAATAAGATGTTTGCCCATCTGCAGAAGATGTCCCAGCGGTTCTTCACCACGAATAACCAGGGTGACATCATCACGCGCATGACCAGTGATATCGCCGGTGTCCAGCAGATCATCACCAATACGTTCACAAGCATCCTGTCCAATACGATCACCCTGATCGTTGCACTTGCGGCAATGTATCAGAAGAACTGGATCCTTGCGACTGTCGGCATATGCATTGTGCCGTTATTTACCCTGCCAACGCGCAAAGCCGGCAAGACACGCTGGACATTAACACGCGAAGCACAGGAATGCAGCGATGAGATCAACGGCATCCTGAATGAAACAATGTCCGTCAGCGGACAGATGCTGGTCAAGCTCTTCGGCCGGGAAACGTATGAATACGACCGGTATGAGAAAGCCAACAAGCGCATGATCGGACTCAATATCCGTGAGAATATGGCAGGCCGCTGGTTCCGTGTCGTCATGAGTACGTTCTCATCCATCGGACCTATGGCACTGTATCTGGTCGGCGGCATCCTGATGATGAAATACAATGCGGATATCTCCGTCGGTGATATCACTGTGTTAGTTGCTCTGCTTGGACGCATGTACGGACCGGTCAACTCCCTGCTCAATATACAGGTGGACTGGATCCGTTCCATGGCCATGTTTACACGTATCTTTGAATACTATGATATGCCGGTGGAAATCGATAATAACGACAAGGCGATCATACCCACAGAGACCCATGGCAATATTGAATTCAAGAATGTCTGGTTCCAGTATGATCCCGAACGTATGATCCTGAAGGATGTCAATTTCACGCTGAAAGAAGGCGACTGTATTGCCATCGTCGGTCCCTCCGGCTCCGGCAAATCCACCACGATCAACCTGATCCCACGCCTGTACGATGTCACGAAGGGCTCTGTGACCTTCGACGGGATCGATGTACGCGACTTGGATCTTGCGTATCTGCGCTCCAACGTCGGTGTCGTCACACAGGATACCTATCTGTTCAACGGCACGATCCGCGATAACCTGCTCTATGCCAAAGCCAATGCGACAGAAGCAGAGATCATCGATGCCTGCAAAAAGGCCAATATATGGGAATTCATCGAAAACCAGCCGGAAGGATTGAATACCATGGTCGGCAACCGCGGTCTCAAATTATCCGGCGGTGAAAAACAGCGCATCTCCATTGCCCGTGTCCTGCTGAAAGATCCTGCTGTGATCATCTTTGATGAAGCAACGGCTTCCCTGGATTCCATCTCTGAAAAGGCAATACAGGATGCCATTGATCCTTTGATCGATGCACGCACCAGTATCCTCATCGCACACCGCTTATCGACCATCCTTGCGGCCGATGAGATCCTGGTGATCAAAGACGGCCAGATCGTTGAACATGGCCAGCATGAAGAACTGGTCAAAACCAGCAATGTCTATAAAGAACTCTACGAGACACAGTTCACCATCCCTGACCGCAAAGACAAGAATCCTGCATAATCGCAGGATTTTTTGGTAAATGCAATTGGCAATTGACAAAGTGAAATGTCTGCTTGGTGGCATATGCGGCTGTGAAGGGATATGATTTGGTTGCCAGGAGGGAACATACGATGACGTTAGGAGAGAGAATTGCACATCTGCGAAAAGAACACGGCTGGTCGCAGGAAGATCTTGGCAGCCGCATCGGTGTATCCCGTCAGGCAGTCAGCCGCTGGGAATCCGATCAGGCAGTACCGGAGACGGAAAAGATCATCGAATTATCCCGTCTGTTTGAAGTCAGTGCCGGCTCTCTGCTTGGCACAGAAGATATTGTAAAGAATACAAAACCGGTACAGGAACCGGTTCGTAAGAAAGTATGGATGCCAATTGCCGCAGGTATCGCAGCAGCAGCGCTTCTGTGCACGGTGATCGTGAACCAGAACCGCCAGATCAACGAACTGCATGACAGTCTGAATGGATTACAGGGCATGTATGGCACACTCAGTTATCAGATGGACCAGATGCGTTCCGATCTGACCAGTATTCTGGATGAAAAACTGACCGATACCGTATTTGCGGAATATGCACTGAAGGTGGATTCCATCGACAGAGAAGCCGGTACATATCGTGTGCGCCTTGATGGTGTACTGCGCAGTCCTTCCGATGCAGTGCGCTATTTTGCCAAAGACAGCAAAGATGCCATCTATAACGGAGAGATCACAGTAACCGATGCACAGAACGGCAGTGTGACAGGAACGATCGATGTGCCATTGGAAGAAGGCATGCGCTTCTATGCCGGTACTGCGGAAGAAGCATCGCATCTGAGTACACATGGTCTGGACTTATATTCCTTTACCGTTTTAAATACTGGTCTTTCCGGATATGGCTATCAGGACAGATCGGGAAACAATAAGAAACAGTTCTATCTCGAATTCACCGTGTTCATTCCATATGTCTTTGATGAAACGGATACACCTGGCAAAATACAGGGCACGGTACAGATGATCCGTGATGGCAAAATCATACAGGAGTGTGAACTGACAGAAAGACCCCAGGACAGTCAGAGTCATAATCAGAAATTCCTGGAAACTGTCTTTACCCGGACGGAACCCATGGAAGATCCGGAAGAATATCTGATCTATGCGGATATCACCGATGAATACGGCAGACAGTTTCAGGGATATGTATCCCTGCTGCATTTTGAATACAAAGCCGTCACCGGCTTCTTCATCAATATCCCGGTCAATCCCAGAACCGGTGAGAAGATCCAGTAAATACTGCCATTGGCAGTATTTTTTGAAATTCCCGGTTAAATACATAGGATTCTCTGCCAATAGCGTTTATAATAGGACAGCCGCAGAGGAGGAAACCTATGTCAGAAATCAAAGAAAATAAAATGGGTGTCATGCCTGTACGCAAACTGATCGTATCGATGTCACTGCCGATGATGATCTCGATGCTTGTACAGGCTTTATATAACGTTGTGGACAGCATCTTTGTCGCAAGGATCGGAGAAGGCGCACTGACCGCAGTCACGCTGGCATTCCCGCTGCAGAACCTGATGATTGCATTTGGTTCCGGTGTGGGTGTCGGTGTCAATGCACTGTTATCCCGCTCCCTTGGACAGAAGCGTTTTGACCGCTCCGACAAAGCAGCCAACACCGGTATTCTGCTGACATTCTTCAACTATGTGCTGTTTCTGCTGATCAGCCTGTTTGTCGCAGCACCGTTCATTGCCACACAGACAAATGATGCAGAGATCATCAAACATGGTACGGAATACCTGCAGATCGTAACCGGATTCTCCTTCGGTCTGTTCTTCCAGGTCATGTTCGAACGACTGCTGCAGTCGACCGGCCTGACCATCTATTCCATGATCTCACAGGCAGCCGGTGCGATCCTGAATATTATCTTTGACCCGATCATGATCTTTGGTCTGCTTGGATTCCCGCGTCTTGGCGTCGCCGGTGCAGCATATGCCACCGTGCTGGGACAGATCGTTGCGGCGATCCTTGGTCTTATATTGAATCTCAAGTACAACAAGGAGATCACCTACTCATTTGAGAGTATTCTTCATCCGGATAAGGACATTGTCCGCCAGATCTATACCGTGGGTGTACCGTCGATCTTGATGATGTCCATCGGTTCCATCATGACCTATCTCATGAACCGGATCCTGATTGCATTCTCGACGACCGCTACAGCTGTCTTTGGCGTCTATTTCAAACTGCAGAGTTTCTTCTTCATGCCGGTATTTGGTCTCAATGGCGGCCTGATCCCGATCCTTGCATACAACTACGGCGCACGTAAAAAAGACCGCATCGACGAAGCATTGAAAAACGCTGTCACGATCGCAGTCGTGATCATGGTGATCGGTACGATCGTCATGAATCTCATTCCGGAAACACTGCTTGGTTTCTTCAATGCCTCCGAAGATATGTTAAAGATCGGTGTGCCTGCACTGCATATTATTTCCCTGCACTTCCCGATCGCTGCTGTATGTATCATCATGGGTTCCATCTTCCAGGCATTTGCCAAGAGTCAGTATTCCCTGATTACATCTGTTGCCCGTCAGCTGGTCGTATTGATCCCGGTCGCCTGGTTATTGGCACAGACAGGCAATGTTACAAATGTATGGTGGTGCTTCCTGATTGCAGAAAGTGCATCTGCCCTCGTCAGTACCTACTTATTCCGTAAACTCTATCAGGAAAAAGTAGCACCAATGGCAAAGTAAAACATACCGCAATGAAGTGAACCCCCAAAGTTTGGACCAACCAATAAGGAGGTTCACTTTTAATATGAAGTATATAAAAGAGTATAAACTGGAATGCATTCGGAAGCGACAAGCGGGAGAGTATATTGAACTGCCACCTGAGTTTAAGAAGCGGAGATCCTTTATGAATAACAGGACCGGGGAGTATGAAACAATTGCAGAGATCCTGCCGGATCTGTCCGACTATCACGAGTTCTTTGTGAATTAAGAAAACAGCTTCTGTTGCGGCTTAGCCGGTGTGCAGAAGCTGTTGTTTATTTTTCCGGATGTGTGACGATGCCGCTGAATAAGAGCGATGAGTCTGCGTGTACTACCGCAAAGGCGAAGGGACGGTCAACAGTGAAATCGACGGTCTGACCGGGAATGAAATAGCCCCCTGCCATGGCAATATCGGTATATGCTGCACCGGTTACGCCTTCTTCATCAATGATGAGGCGGGCTGCGTGGTTTGCATCACTGACAAAGATCGTTTCATCCGTGAGCGGTGAAAAGTCTGCTTCATTGGTGAATACACGCTGGATGCCCAGTTCCGGCAGAATGTCACATAGATCCAATGTGCAGGAGATATCGAAGACCGGAAGACTGAGATTGACTTCGTCTGCGGCATTGCTTTGATGCAGAGAGGGATCCCGGAGTATTTCATAGGATACAGGATCCTGCAGTACTTCTTCGGGTGTATGCCCTTCGTCCGGCAGATAGATGTACATTGCTCCGCCTTCCGCAAGCGGCAGACTGACGGCTGTCCATGTATCACCGGTATACAGCGGATAGTCGAAGGTATTATGCAGGAAGGTGGTATCAATGGTTTCTTCCGGTGTATGGAAGGGCTGGGTATCTGTCAAAGTGGAATCAAAGCGCATAGCCCAGGATGCTTTGTAATAGAGAGCGGAAGCCAGTGTCAGTACCATGTCCGGCGTGAATTTTTCCTGGGATACAGAATCTTTCAGCAGACCGCCTGTTGCAGTATTGAGCCAGTCCTGAAACATGCTGGTATATGCGGGATCGGATGGATCACCGGCATAGGAGGATGCTTTGTACGTATCTGCGAGCACCTGCAATGGATCTGTGCGGAAGGTATGGGAGCCATTCAGCCACATGGAATTGAGGGCTTTGCACTGCAGGGTGGGTGTATCCGCATAACAGGCATTCCAGATGGCATTGGCGGCAGTACGAAGCTGTTCTGTGTGATCGATGCCAAGCACCTGCAGGATCTCCTTTTGCGTATCATTGGCGGTTGTTTCTTCCAGCATGGCAAGTGCCATCCAGATATTGAGCGGAGAGACGATCCGGTTGTCATTGGAGGAACCAAGCAGAAGCGGCACAGCCTTCTCATAGAAGGAATAGAGGGGGGCGTTGACATTGCGTGATGCAGTGGACTTCTGATGGAAATCATTCCTCCATGTGCCATAGTCATCGCTGTAGATGAACTGCTCAGGTGTTTCGGCATCTGTCATGGGTTCCGGCATCTGTGCTTCGGCGAGGATGAGCGGGGAAGTGACAGGGGAAGCAGTATTTTTCGGCAATAGCAGCACAATGGCTATGGCTGCAGCGAGCGGAAGAAGCCAGAACGAGCGGGGTATTCTCCGTTTTCTCTGGTATGTTTCACTTTCCTGAATATAACTGTCCGGAATGTCTGTGACTGCTTTATACAGATCTTCTTTTTTCATTGGATGTAATCCTCCTGTTTCAGTACATTGCGCAGATCCTGCCGCATGCGGTACAGGATCGTTTTGATATTTCCCCGGGTAATACCGGTGCGTGATGCAATTTCTTTGAGAGGTTCATTGAAGAAATAGCGGCGGACAAACAGGACGCGTTCGGTTTCTGTGCGTTCCGAAAGAAAGCGAGTGATGACATCGGTCAGCTGGTGCAGATGCACTTCTTCTTCCACGGAAGCATCGGAAGGAATGCACTCTGCCAGTTCATCCAGAATGACGGCTGTTTCACCATTTCCGCGCTTTTTGGCATGAATGGCTTCATAGCGGTCAAAGGAAAGATTGCGGGTGATCTTCGCAAGATAGGCGCGCAGGCTGACGGGGTGAGCCGGCGGGATGGAATTCCATGTACGCACCCATGTATCATTGACGCACTCTTCCGCATCCGCATGATTTCTCAATATCTGAAATGACAGATGGCGGCAATAGCTGCCATACTGCTCTGCAGTATGCCGCAGGGCATCTTCATTCCGTTCATAATACAAAGCAATGATCTCACTGTCTTCCATATTGTCCTCTCTACTCATTATGACGGGAAAACAGCATATGCGGTTACAAAAAAACTGTGCCCGTACGGACACAGTCTGAGAAAGCAAATATTTACGCTGTGCACCAGCCGCCGTCGACTGCGAGCTCTGCACCGCTGATGTAGGCCGCATCATCACTGGCCAGGAAAGCAACAGCCTTGGCGATTTCCACCGGATCAACAGGTGCCGGAGAAGTCGCAAGGTTTGCCTTGAGCTTGCCATAGGCTTCCATATTCGGCATGCCCATTGTTTTGTGGTGTCTGAATGAGAAGAACTTTGATCTTCTGGAAGAAGACCGCAGGATATTGGAATTACTGCTGAAAACGAAATAACCCCGTATCTGTACATGGCAGATACGGGGTATTGCGTAATGGATCAGGCAGCGGCTTCTTCGAACTGGGAATTGTACAGCTGTGCGTAGAATCCGTTTTTGTCGAGGAGTTCCTGATGGGTGCCGATCTCAACGATATCACCATGGTCCATGACCAGGATCATGTCGGCGTTGCGGATGGTGGAAAGACGGTGGGCAATGATGAAGGAAGTGCGTCCTTTCATCAGGTTTTCCATGCCTTTCTGGATCAGGACTTCGGTACGGGTATCGACAGAAGACGTGGCTTCATCCAGGATCAGGATCTTTGGATTGGACAGGAAGGCACGTGCAATGGTAAGCAATTGCTTCTGTCCCTGTGAGATGTTGGTGGATTCCTCGTTGATCACGGTCTGGTAGCCGTCTTCCAGCGTACGGATGAAGTGATCGACATAGGCAGCGTCTGCTGCTGCGATGACTTCTTCGTCCGTGGCATCGGTGCGGCCATAGCGGATGTTGTCCATGATCGTTCCGGAGTGCAGCCATGCGTCCTGCAGGACCATGCCGAAGGCATCACGCAGGTCATGGCGCTTGAGACGGGTGATGTCCTTGCCGTCGACGTAGATATGTCCGCCATTGAGATCATAGAAGCGCATGAGCAGCTTGACCATGGTGGTCTTGCCGGCACCGGTCGGTCCGACGATCGCCACCGTAGAACCATAGCGGATATAGGCATTGAACTGATGAATGATGATATTGTCCGGATCATAGCCGAAACGGACATCTTCGAAGGTAACGTTGCCCTTGAGCTTGAGTGCACCGTTTTCATCACGGATGGACAGAGGATTCGGATCATCCGGTACTTCTTCCGCTTCTTCCAGGAATTCGAAGACACGCTCAGCAGCTGCAGCAGTGGACTGCAGGACGTTCATGATCTGTGCGGTCTGTGTAATGGGCTGGTTGAAGTTGCGTACATAGGAGATAAATGCCTGGATATCACCAATGGCAAGTCCCTCATGGACGGCAAGATAACCGCCCAGTACGCAGCATCCCACATAGCCCAGATTCCCGATAAAGCTTGTGATCGGCTGCATCGTTCCGGAGATGAACTGGGCTTTCCATGCGGATTCATACAGTTTCTGGTTGAGTTCGTTGAATTCACTGATGGAGCGTTCTTCACCATTGAATGCCTTCATGACGATATGTCCGCCATACATCTCTTCGATATGTCCGTTGACATTGCCGAGAGTCGCCTGCTGGGCTTTGAAGTATTTCTGGGAATGCGATACGACAAAGGCAGCGGCCATGCCGGACAGCGGCACAACGATGAGCGCCATGAGCGTAAGCTTCCACGAGATGGAAAGCATCATATACAGGATGCCCAGGATCGAAATGACCGAGGTGAATACCTGGTGGACCGCCTGGTTCAATGACTGGGAAACGGTATCAACGTCGTTGGTGACGCGGGAGAGCACTTCACCATGGGTCTGTTTGTCAAAGTACTTTAACGGCAGGCGGTTGATCTTCTGGGAGATCTCCTCGCGCAGGTGATAGGTGACGCTCTGTGTAACACCGGCCATGATCCATCCCTGCAGATAGTTGAAGACGGCCGAAGCCACATAGATGGCTAACAGTGTTAACAGGATCTTCTTGATGGCATCGAAATCGATTCCGCCGGTGTTGGTATATTTGGCTACCAGTCCTTCGGCCAGCTTTGTGGTGGCAGAGCCGAGGATCTTCGGTCCGATAATGGAGAAGACGGTGGAACCGACCGCAAAGATGAGAATGAACAGGATCTGTACATAGTACGGCTTGAGATAGCGGATGAGCTTGGCAACAGTGCCTTTGAAGTTCTTGGCCTTGTCACCGGCCATCATGCCGCGGGGTCCGCCATGCTGGCGGGGCTGCTGTCTTCTTTCACTCATTTGGCCAGTTCCTCCTCATTCAGCTGGGAGTAGGCGATCTCCTGATAGACCTGGCAGTTTTTCAGGAGTTCTTCATGGGTGCCGATTCCCGCTACTTTTCCGCTGTCCAGGACAACGATCTTGTCCGCGTGCATGATCGTGCTGATGCGCTGGGCAACGATCAGCACCGTGGCACCGGTCTTTTTGATCATGGCGTTGAGTGCTTCACGCAGCTTAGCATCGGTCTTGTAGTCCAGAGCGCTGAATGTATCATCGAAGATGAATACATCGGCTTTCTTGGTCAGTGCACGGGCAATGGAAAGACGCTGCTTCTGTCCGCCGGAGACGTTGGTGCCGCCCTGTGCGATCGGATCATCGATCTTTTCCGGACGTCCTTCTACGAATTCGCGGGCCTGTGATACATCCAGGGCATTGTCGAGTGCTTCCTGGGTAGCGTGTTCGTCCGCATAGAGCAGGTTGGAGCGGATCGTACCGGAGAAGAGAATTCCCTTCTGCGGGACATAGCCGATGCGATCACGCAGTTCATGCTGGGTAACATCACGGATATCGATATCACCATAGCGGATCGATCCCTGGGTGACATCGAAGAAACGCGGCAATAGGTTCACCAGTGTGGATTTGCCCGATCCGGTTGAACCGATAAACGCAACGGTCTCACCCGGTGAAGCAGTAAAACTGATATCTTCCAGGACGTCCTGCTCTGCCTTGGGATAGCGGAAATGCACATGATCAAATGTAATGACCTGGCTTCCTTCCGCAAGATGCTTTGGCTCTTTCGGATCATGGATAGCAGGGACGGTCTCCAGCACTTCGAAGACACGGTTGGCGGAGACGGAAGAACGCGGAATCATGATGAAGATCATGGCCACGATCATAAAGGACATTAATACATGAATGGCATACTGCAGGAAGGCCATCATATCGCCGATCTGCATGGCACCGATATCGATCTGATTCGCACCGATCCAGATGATCAGTACCGATACAGAACTCATTAAGAAGGACATGACCGGTGAAATGACCGACATGGTCCGGTTCAGGAAGATGTTCAGCTTTGTAATATCCGTATTGACTTCGTCGAAGCGCTTTTCTTCCACGTCTTCGTTGTTGAAGGCACGGATGACCAGCATGCCGTCCAGCTGTTCGCGGGTAACGAGATTGAGGCGGTCGACCAGCTTCTGTGCGATCTTGAACTTTGGATAGGTAAAGAAGAATACCAGGATCATGAGGGAGATCATGATCAGGATCGTCCATCCCAGCACCGAAGCCAGTTGCTTATAGCGCAGTACCTTGAATAAAGATGTAAAGCCCATAAACGGTGCAAATAGCACGATACGCAGCAACATCGTTAATAGCATCTGTACCTGCTGGATGTCATTGGTCGTACGGGTGATCAGGGATGCCGTAGAGAAGCGGGAGAATTCCTCATTGGAGAAGGATTCTACCCGGCGGAAGACATCACCGCGCATATTGCGGCACGCACCGGTCGCTGTCCGTGACGCAAGGAACGCCGAAGCGATCGCACACAGGGAACCCAGTAATGCGATTCCCAGCATGATCAGTCCTTCGTGCAGGATATAGCCGTTCTGGATGGCATCGGTATCAAGACCGACCGAAGCATATTCACTGCGGATCATCATGCGCTCTGCAGCACCAAGATTATCCGCGGTAAATCCATTCATCTGTTCATCCACCATGGCAGAAATACCCTGGGCAGCACCCGGTACATTCTCCAGCATGACCATGAGCTCATCGATGGATGAAACACCCATCTGTTTCATGATCTCTTCTCTCTGCAGGGTGCTGACGATCAGGAACGGCTTCTGCAGTGCTTCTGCGACATTGACATCACCATCGTAGGCATCATTGCGCAGATAGACGGCCTGTTCCTTCAAAACGGGATAGGTATCCGCATACGCAGGATCGTTCTGTTCGATCTTCGTATAGGCATGATCAAGAATTTCGGTCCGGATATCCTCATCCATGAAATA
The DNA here is from genome assembly GCA_017539385.1 of Solobacterium sp. GTDB lineage: Bacteria > Bacillota_I > Bacilli_A > Erysipelotrichales > Erysipelotrichaceae > Bulleidia. The sequence goes on from JAFYHC010000016.1 coordinate 35,790, forward strand.
CTGCAGGAGTGATGCGGTAGAAGACCGCATGACTTTTGGGGCATCTTCGGTAATGCCCCCGTATTGAATTCCATACGTAACGATATCGGACATGTAATCCGGCAAAGCCAGTTCCATCTGCACCTGAGCGAATACAAGTGCTATGATGGCAATGACTGATAGCCAGAATGGTTTGAGATAACCAAGGGCTTTTCTCATACAGCTGTCCTCCTGTAACCACTATCATAGCAATTCTGATGCACAGGGGGAATGAAAAGGCTTCAAGAATCACAGGAGGGAATTATGTGGAATCGGAAACTCATTACAGTCGGTGCAGCAGCGCTTGGCCTGCTGTATGTGGCTGCCTCGCATGCCATTGCCGGTCTTATATATATTAAGGATACATGGAAGACGGACGGCAGGATCTTCAAAGTACGTGCATACACACCGGAATACCGGAAACGGATGGAAGAGATCTGCATAGCGACGGCATCGGAGAAGGCACGCACGGATGCGGTACATGGGGAATTTACGAAGAAGATGTACTGTGATCTGTATCTGGACCATGGTATTGGAATGATGCTGGTGGATGATACAGAGCAGGCTGTCGGCTATGTGCTGGCAGCGAAGGATATCGGTACATTCCTGCAGAAGTCCAAAGAAGACCGCAAAGCCATTACGGACCTTGGTGAGTATTATACAAAGCGTGCTGAAGCGGAATGGGATGGCTATCTGCAGTATGCGGAAGACTATCCTGCCCATCTGCATATCGATATTCTGGAGGACTATACAGGACACGGCAACGGATCGCACCTGATGCAGGATATGCTGAAAGAACTGAAAGCACAGGGTGTCAAAGGCGTCATGCTGGGGGTCGCAAAAAGCAATGAACGTGCAATTGCGTTCTATCAGAAAAATGGATTTACGGTATTGGAAGAAAGTGAAGGCGGCTATGCCATGGGCATCCGCCTGCAGGAGGAGAAATGAACAGACCATATGTACGATATCTGATGACGGTGAGTATTGATCAGAAAGTCACCGGGCGCTTTCTGGAACATGCGGCGGCGTATACAGAGGAATATTACCGGATGCACCGCCAGTACCGCCATGACGGAGCACAGGCATTTTTATGCGGACGTGCCACGATGCAGAGCAGCTTCGCCGGAAACGGTGCACCGGATGTGAGTGCGCATGCAAAAGAGATCTGGAACAGGGAAGACTACAAGGCAGGGGATTATGCCTTCTATGCCATATCCATGGATACCCATGGTTCCGTCGCATGGAAAACAAATACGATCTTTGATGATGATCCCGGCTATGACAACTGTCATATCATTGAAATCTTGAGCGAAGATGTAACAGATACCTATATCGGCTATCTCAGAGAACGCAATATTTCCTATATCTTTGCCGGAAAGGATCGCATTGATATCCATATGGCATTAGAAAAGCTGTATGCACTGTTTGGCATCGAAGATCTTCTGCTGGAAGGCGGCGGGATCATCGGCGGTGCCTTCGAAGAAGCAGGTATGATCGATGAACTGGCTTTTGTGGTCAGTCCGCTGATCGAAGGAGAAAACGGCCGGGATGTCTTTGCCGGCATGTACAAGGAAGATGCCGTAAGCTTCTGGAAGACGGTGGAACTGCGTCCGTTTGAAGGCGGCTATGTGTGGCGGGCTGTGCGCAATGGCTGAAGAGAAGCGCATGCTCTTCGGACCAGAGGGATATCCCATCCCCGGCATGGTCATTTCCGGGAAATACCCCGGGAAAACACTGCTGGTGACTGCCCAGATCCACAGCGGGGAATACCCTGGCACAGCAGCGCTCATTCGTCTTGGCAGGCAATTGGATCCCATGGTCATGCATGGCACCGTGATTCTATTGCCATGTGTGAATATGAGCGGCTTTGTACAGGAGACAGATGCATATATACCGGAAGATCACGGAAACCTGAACCGGGATTATCCCGGTGAAGGGAATGGCACAACAGCAGCCATCGCACGTTATTTCATCGAAGAACTGTTTCCAAAGGCAGACTTTGTACTGGACCTGCACAGCGGCGGAATTCCCGAGGCACTCACGCCATGTATGTTTGTGCCATACCGGATGGAAGAAGAACTGATGCATATCCTGGAGGTAGTGGATATACCGTATGCAGTGCGTTCCTATAATGAACATGGGGAAGCAGGATACGCCGCCAATATACTGGGTATTCCTTCCTTATTACTGGAGCGGGGATACGGGGGACTGTGCGAACAGGACTGGATCAATGCCTATATGCAGGATGTACTGGCAGTGATGGGTGCACTTGGCATCGTCGATGCACCGGTGCGGGATGTATGCACTACAGCATATTTCACAAAAGCATGGTATCCGGAAAGCGAAGAAGAAGGCCTCTGGTATCCGTGCATACGTGAAAATACCTGTGTCAGGAAAGGGGATATACTGGGTCATACAGAAGATATGGAGGGAAATATCCTGCATACATATACTGCGGAATGTGACGGTATCGTCCTGTATTACCGGACGTTCCTGCATGTATCAAAAGGTACCCCGCTTGCGGCGTATGCATGCACATCATGAGAGATTGCGGAAATAATAAGTTGGGCACTTTACTTTCATTGAAATTTTGCTAGGATAATAGCGTTATCGGCCGTTTGCCGGGAAAGGTGTACTATGGCAGTTCGCACATTCATTCGGACATACGAAAGACAGTACGAAGCAGTCAAAGGGGTTTTTCCGCATCGTTTTTTCAGAGCATCGGCCGCAATGGGAATTTACTAAGTACAGCACGCTTTCAGCGGGCTGTTTTTTTGGAGGGCAATATGAAAAAAGTAGCAGTGATCATGGGCAGTGATTCGGATCTTCCGGTCATGAAGAAAGCAATGCAGGTCCTGGCAGACTATGGCGTACCGTTTGAGGCGCATGTCTATTCGGCACACCGCACACCTGTACAGGCAGCGGAATTTGCAGAGAATGCACGGGCGAACGGCTTTGGTGCGATCATTGCCGGTGCCGGCATGGCAGCCGCACTGGCTGGTGTACTGGCAGGGCATACCACATTGCCGGTCATTGGCGTACCGCTGAAATCCGCGGTACTGGAAGGAACAGATGCACTGTTATCGACCGTCATGATGCCAAGCGGCATTCCGGTCGCCACGGTAGCGATCGACGGTGCAAAGAATGCGGCATATCTGGCCATGGAGATCCTGGCTGTGGCAGATGATGCACTGGCAGAAAAGCTGATGCAGGAAAGAACAGCGATGCAGAAGGGCGTACTGGCCAAAGATGCAAAGCTGCAGGATACCGTAAAGGAGATACAGGGAAAATGAGTGAAAAGAGCTACAGCGACAGCTACAAGGCTGCCGGTGTCGATGTGACAGCCGGCTATAAAGCCGTAGAACTGATGAAAACACACGTGGCACGCACCAGTGTGCCGGGTGTACTGGACAGTATTGGCGGATTCGGCGGACTGTTTGCGCCGGACATGACCGGTATGGAACGTCCTGTCTTCGTATCCGGTACAGACGGTGTCGGCACAAAAGTTAAGCTTGCCTTCTTGATGGACAAGCATGACACCGTGGGCATCGACTGTGTGGCCATGTGCGTCAATGACGTGGTATGCGCCGGTGCAAAGCCATTGTTCTTCCTGGATTACATTGCCTGCGGAAAGAACATTCCGGAAAAGATCGCTTCGATCGTCAGCGGCGTAGCAGAAGGCTGCGTACAGTCCGGCTGCGCACTGATCGGCGGCGAAACAGCAGAACACCCCGGTCTGATGGCAGAAGATGAATATGACCTTGCCGGATTCACTGTCGGCATCGTGGATGAAAAGAAGATCCTGGACAAGGGAAATGTCAAAGAAGGCGACGTGATCATCGGTCTTGCGTCTTCCGGCGTACATTCCAACGGCTTCTCGCTGGTACGCAAAGTATTCGACATTGATAATGCCGATGTACTTGGCAAATATACCGAAGAGCTGGGAAAGACACTGGGTGAAACACTGCTTACACCGACACAGCTCTATGTCAAGCCGGTATTGAAACTGCTGCAGGATGTCAATGTACATTCCATCGCGCATATCACCGGCGGCGGCTTCTATGAGAATCTGCCCCGTGCATATGGCAAAGACCTCTCTGCCGAGATCACCATGGGCACATGGGAGATCCTGCCGATCTTCAAACTGATCCAGAAGGTCGGTAATATTCCGGAACACGATATGTTCAATACCTTCAACATGGGTGTCGGTATGGCAGTCACTGTTGCGAAAGAAGACGCAGACAAGGCACTTGCTTCGCTTGCTTCTTCCGGCATCAAGGCAACTGTCATCGGCAAAATGGTCAAAGGCGATCACGGTGTGATCTTCCGGGAGAACGCATGACGCGCATCGCAGTACTGGTGTCCGGCGGCGGAACAAATCTGCAGGCACTGATCGACAGTGAGCGTGCCGGAAAGATCCCGCACGGTTCGATCGAACTGGTCATCGCATCCAATGAGAAAGCCTATGCTTTGACACGTGCAGAGAATGCCGGCATTGCCCATGCGGCAATACGGCGCAAAGACTATGCGGACCAGGACAGCTATGATGCCGCATTGGTGGAAGCACTGCATGTGCATGATATCGATATGGTCATTCTGGCCGGGTTCTTAAGCATTCTGGGACCGCGGTTTATCCAGTCCTATCCGGACCGGATCCTGAATATACATCCGTCCCTGATCCCGTCGTTCTGCGGGAAGGGCTTCTATGGACTGAAAGTCCATGAAGCAGCCCTTGCCAAAGGCGTCAAAGTGACCGGGGCAACGGTACATCTGGTGAATGAGATTCCCGACGGCGGCAGGATCTTACTGCAGAAAGCCGTGGAAGTGCAGGATGGGGATACACCTGAGATCCTGCAGAGACGTGTCATGGAGCAGGCCGAATGGATCCTGCTGCCAAAGGCTGCCGAAATGCTGGCAGAAAAGCTTGAGGAGGAAAAACAGGCATGAAAGAATACGATTTATTTGATTATCTGCGCGGAAACGAATATCCGGGCCGCGGTATTGTCATCGGACGCACACCGTGCGGAAAGAAGATCCGCGTCGGCTACTTCATCATGGGAAGAAGCGAAAACAGCCGCAACCGTGTGTTTGTAGAAGAAGGCAACGGCATCCGCACAGAAGCATTTGATCCGTCCAAAATGGTTGATCCTTCCCTGATCATCTATGCACCGGTCAGAGTGCTTGGTGATACAACGATCGTAACAAACGGCGACCAGACCGATACCATCTATGATTTCATGAAAGAGGGCAAGAGCTTTGAAGAAGCACTGCGCACACGTACATTTGAACCGGATGGTCCAAACTATACGCCGCGCATCTCCGCTGTCATTGAAAAAGACAGCTACAAGATCTCCATTCTCAAGAGTGCAGAAGGAGACCCGGAAAGTGCACAGCGTTATTTCTTCGAATACAATAACGTCCGTCCGGGCTATGGCCATGTGATCCACACATACAGAGAGAACGGCAATCCGATCCCGTCATTCGAAGGAGAACCGGCACTGTTCAAGATGGTCAAAGAACCGCTCGATGACTTCGCAGCACACTTATGGGAAGCCCTGAACGAAGATAACAAAGTATCTCTGTTCGTCCGTTCCATCGATATTGAAACAGGTGAAACACGTACGATCCTGTATAACAAGAACCAGAAATAAGGAGTGTAAGACATGGCAAAAGAATTAGAACTCAAATACGGCTGCAACCCCAACCAGAAGCCGTCCCGCATCTTCATGGAAAACGGTGAACTGCCGGTAACAGTACTGAGCGGAAGACCGGGCTATATCAACTTCATGGACGCATTCAACAGCTGGCAGCTGGTCAAAGAACTCAAAGAAGCGACTGGACTTCCGGCTGCAGCGAGCTTCAAGCATGTCTCTCCGGCTGGCGCAGCAGTGGCTATCCCGCTGAGTGATGTAGAAAAGCAGATCTATTTCACCGATGATGTCGAACTGACACCGATCGCAACCGCATATGCACGTGCACGCGGCGCTGACCGCATGAGCTCCTATGGTGACTTTGCGGCATTAAGCGATGTCTGCGACAAGGCAACTGCGCTGTTATTGAAGAAGGAAGTCTCCGACGGTGTCATCGCACCAGGCTACACAGAAGAAGCACTGGAGATCCTGAAGGCAAAGCGCAAAGGCGGATACAACGTCATCCAGATCGATCCGGACTATGTACCGGAGCCGATCGAACGCAAGCAGGTATTCGGCATTACCTTCGAACAGGGCAGAAATGATCTCAAGATCAATGCCGACCTGTTCAAGGACATCGTCACAAAGAACAAAGATCTCACCGAAGAGGCAAAGCGCGATCTGATCGTTGCACTCATTACGCTGAAATATACACAGTCCAACTCTGTTGCCTATGCAAAGAACGGACAGGCGATCGGTGTCGGTGCCGGACAGCAGTCCCGTGTACACTGCACACGTCTTGCCGGAAACAAGGCAGATAACTGGTGGCTGCGTCAGTCCCCGAAGGTACTGGGACTGCCATTCCGCAAGGATATCCGCAGAGCAGACCGTGACAATGCGATCGACGTATACATTGGCGAAGAATACGAAGATGTACTGCGTGATGGGGCATGGGAGAAGGTATTCACCGAGAAGCCGTCCGTCTTCACAGCAGAAGAAAAGAAAGCATGGCTGGCACAGAACACCGGTGTTTCCCTTGGCTCCGATGCATTCTTCCCGTTCGGCGACAATATTGAGCGTGCCCACAAGAGCGGCGTCTGCTACATCGCTGAGCCGGGCGGATCCATCCGCGATGACAATGTCATTGAGACCTGTGACCGCTACAACATGGTCATGGCATTCACAAAGATCCGTCTGTTCCACCATTGATCCAAAGAGGTGATCCCATGAACATACTCGTAGTAGGATCCGGAGGCCGTGAACATGCGGTCATCCGCAAATTAAGAGAAAACCAGGAGATCGAAACGATCTGGTGCGCACCGGGCAACGGCGGTATCTCCGCCATTGCCGAATGCGTTGATATCAAGGCAACGGACATCGAAGGGATGAAGGCATTTGCGCTGAGTCATCCGGTGGACTTCTGCATCGTGACGCCGGATGATCCGCTGGCACTGGGCATGGTGGATGTACTGGAAGAAGCAGGAATTCCCTGCTTTGGTCCGCGTGCCAACGCAGCGATCATCGAAGCATCCAAGGCATTCTCCAAGGAACTGATGAAGAAGTATCATATCCCGACAGCTGCCTATGAGACATTCGATGATGCAGAGAAGCTTTCTGCATATATCAAAGAAAAGAATACGTATCCGATCGTTCTGAAAGCAGATGGACTGGCACTTGGCAAAGGCGTGCTGATTGCCAATAACGAAGCAGAAGCGATGGAAGCTGTGAAGGAACTGATGATCGACAAGGCATTCGGTGCTTCCGGCAATAAGGTGGTCGCCGAAGAATTCATGACCGGCAAAGAAGTATCTGTACTTGCCTTTACCGATGGTGAAACAGTGAAGCCGATGATCTCTTCCATGGACCATAAGCGTGCCTATGACAATGACGAAGGCCTCAACACCGGCGGTATGGGAACCATTGCACCATCCCCGTACTATACCAAAGAGATCGCTGACAGATGCATGCGTGAGATCTTTGAGCCGACGGTCAAAGCCATGAAGGCAGAGGGCAGACCGTTCAAGGGATGCCTGTACTTCGGACTGATGCTTACACCGAACGGACCGAAGGTGGTGGAATACAACTGCCGCTTTGGGGATCCGGAAACACAGGTCGTACTGCCTCTGCTCAAGAGTGATCTCTATACGATCATGAAGGCATGCCGCGAAGGCACTCTGGCAGATACCGATGTGGAATGGAGCGATCAGGCTGCAGCGTGCGTCATTGAAGCAAGCGGCGGCTATCCCCAGTCCTACAAGAAGGGCTATCCGATCAGCGGACTGGATGCGGACGGCGGCCATGAAGGCGTTATCGTCTACCATGCCGGTACAAAGAAAGAAAACGGCATCTACTATACCAACGGCGGCAGAGTGCTCGGTATTACCGGACTTGGTGATACATTGCAGGACGCTCTTGCAAAAGCCTATGCGGCAGTAAAGCAGATCACATTCGAAAAGGTGCACTACCGGACGGATATCGGCCGCAAATAAAGACAAGGAGAAAACATTCATGACAGTATATCGCTGTTTTGTAGAAAAGAAACCGGAATTTGCGGTCGAAGCACGTTCTGTATGGAATGACCTGAAGACAGCACTTCGTACAGACAGGATCACAGGTGTCCGTATTCTGAACCGGTATGATCTGGAAAATATTGAATACGAAGACTATCTGCAGTCCCGCTATACGATCCTTTCCGAACCGCAGGTCGATGATCTGTATGAGGAAGAAGCACCGGCGCCGGCAGAGAATGAATGGGTGCTGGCAGTGGAATATCTGCCCGGTCAGTTTGACCAGCGTGCTGATTCCTGCGCACAGTGCATCCAGCTGTCCACCTGCCGTCAGAGACCGGACGTGCGTACAGCACGGATCTATTACATTGCCGGTGAACTGAGCGAAGAGGACCGCCGCAAGATCAAAGAGACACTGATCAACCCGGTCGAAGCAAGAGAAGCAGTTCTTGCCAAGCCAGAAACGATCCGCATGACCTATCCGAAGCCGGAACTGCCAAAGCCGATCGAAGGATTTACCACGATGGATGAAGAAGGCAGAAAGCAGCTTCATGCATCGATGGGACTTGCCATGGACCTGGCTGACCTGGCCTTCCTGCAGACATATTTTGCAGAGACAGAGAAGCGTGATCCGACGGTGACTGAAGTACGTGTCATTGATACATACTGGAGTGATCACTGCCGGCATACGACATTCAATACGATCCTGGAAAATATCGAGATCGAACCGGAATATATCCGGCGTACATACGATAACTACATTGAACTGCGCAAGAAGATCTATGCCGGAAAGACGGAAAAACCGGTATCCCTGTGGGATCTTGCGACAATTGGCGGCAAGGCTCTGAAGATGAGCGGTGCATTGAAGGATATGGATGAATCCGAAGAGATCAATGCATGCTCGGTGCGCATCACAGTGGATGTGGACGGAGAAGATCAGGACTGGTTGCTGATGTTCAAGAATGAGACACACAACCATCCGACCGAGATCGAGCCGTTCGGCGGTGCTGCAACATGTCTTGGCGGTGCGATCCGTGACCCGCTGTCCGGACGTGCCTATGTATACCAGGCAATGCGCATCACCGGTGCAGCAGATCCGCTTGTGCCGGTCGAAGAGACCATGAAAGGCAAACTGCCGCAGCGCAAGATCGTTACGACCGCAGCGGCCGGCTACAGCTCGTATGGCAACCAGATCGGCCTTGCGACCGGTCATGTCCATGAACTGTATCACCCCGGCTACGCAGCCAAGCGTATGGAAGTCGGTGCGGTACTGGGTGCTGCACCAAGCGAGAACGTTGTACGCATGCGTCCGGCGCCGGGTGATGTGGTCATCCTGCTGGGCGGACGTACCGGAAGAGACGGATGCGGCGGCGCAACCGGTTCTTCCAAATCCCATACCGTGGAATCATTGGAAACTTGCGGTGCAGAAGTGCAGAAGGGAAATGCCCCGGAAGAGCGCAAGCTGCAGAGACTGTTCCGTGATCCGCGTGCATCCCGTCTGATCAAGCGGTGCAATGACTTCGGAGCCGGCGGTGTATCCGTTGCAATCGGTGAGCTGGCAGATGGCCTGCATATCGATCTGAACAAAGTACCGAAGAAATACGAAGGCCTGGACGGCACAGAACTGGCCATCTCCGAATCTCAGGAGCGTATGGCAGTCGTCACTGCGAAAGAAGATGCAGAGGCATTCCAGAGACTCGCAGATGAAGAAAACCTCGAATCCACCATCGTTGCGGAAGTGACCGAAGAAAAGAGACTGGTCATGGAACTGGACGGACAGGTGATCGTGGATATTGCAAGAGACTTCCTCGATACCAATGGTGCAAAGCGCAGTGCAGATGCGTTGATCGTACAGCCTGGCCGCATGCCTGCACCGGTGCAGGGAAGCTTCAAAGAGCGGATGGAAGCACTGGTATCCGATCTCAATGTCTGCTCGCAGAAGGGACTGGTGGAGCGCTTTGACTCCACGATCGGTGCCGGTACAGTGACGATGCCGTACGGCGGTCTGCGCCAGCTGACACCGATGCAGGCAATGGTATGCAAGCTGCCGGTGCTGAATGCGGAAACAACGACCTGTTCCGTCATGGGATGGGGCTATGATCCGTATGTATCCTCTGCTTCCCCATACCATGGTGCTCAGGAAGCCGTCATCACATCGGTCGCGAAAGTCATCGGTGCCGGCGGCAGTGCGCATCATGCATGGATGAGCTTCCAGGAGTTCTTCGGACATACATCCAGCGATCCAAAGCGCTGGGGTTCCCCGATGTCTGCACTGTTAGGTGCTTTGAAGGCACAGATGAACCTTGAGATCGCAGCAATTGGCGGAAAAGACTCCATGTCCGGTACATTTGAGAATCTCGATGTACCGCCGACACTGATCTCCTTTGCCGTTTCCACGACAAAGACCGACCGAGTCGTCACAACGGAATTCAAGAAGGCAGGCCACCCGGTATGGTGGATCCGCCCGAAATACGATGTAAACGGTGAACCGGACTATGCCAGCGTCAGGCATGTCTTCGATACCGTCGAAGGACTGATCCGTGAAGGCAGAGCACTGTCTGTATGGACAACGGAGCGCGGCGGCGCAGCAGAAGGCCTGTTCAAGATGATGCTGGGCAACCGGATCGGCTTCAAAGCCGCAGACGGCATTGCCTGTGAAGATCTGTTTGAACGCCGTGCCGGATCGTTCCTCATTGAAACCGAGGCAGACGATGCCATCGGCGGATCGATCCTGCTGGGAAGAACATGTGAAGACTATGTATTCACATGCGGTGAGACAGTGGATATGGAAGCACTGCAGTCACTGTGGGAAGAGAAACTGCAGCCGGTATTCCCGTATCTCCATGTACAGAAGGATGAAAAGCGTGAAGCTGTCAGCTATACAGACCGCGGCATCCTGCATGCCTCCTATACATGTGAGCGTCCGCACGTACTGATCCCGGTATTCCCGGGAACCAACTGTGAGTGGGATACCGCACGTGCATATGAAAAAGCCGGTGCGGAGGCAGAGATCTATGTCATCCGCAACCGTACACCGGAAGAGATCGAAACAAGCGTCAACGAAGTGGCAGAAAAGATTGCACAGTCGCAGATCATCGCTCTGCCCGGCGGTTTCTCCGGCGGTGATGAACCGGATGGATCTGGCAAGTTCATTACGGCATTCTTCCGCAACCCGAAGATCAAGGCTGCTGTGGCAGACCTCCTGAATAAGCGGGAAGGCCTCATGTGCGGCATCTGCAACGGCTTCCAGGCACTGATCAAGCTGGGTCTTGTACCGTATGGCAGAATCATCGATACCGATGAAAACTGCCCGACCCTGACCTTCAACACCATCGGCCGTCACCAGTCCATGCTGGTGCGCACCCGTGTGGCATCGGTCAAGTCACCGTGGCTGCGCTACTGCAACGTGGATGATATTCATACCGTTGCGATCAGCCATGGCGAAGGCAGATTCGTAGCCAACCGCGATGTACTCAGAGAACTGGCAAGAAACGGCCAGATCGCTACCCAGTATGTTGATCTGGATGGTGAACCGACCGGCAATGTCCGCTACAATCCGAATAACTCCTACCTCGCTGTAGAAGGCATCACGTCTCCGGACGGACGCATCTTTGGCAAGATGGGACATTCCGAGCGCTCCGGCGATTCGCTGTATGTCAACGTACCGGACAAGCAGCTGGAAGAAATGATCTTCAAAGGCGCAGTCGACTATTTCCGCTGAGTGATGGATTTTGATACATTGATCAAAGCGCGCTATTCCGTACGCAAATATGCGGATACGCCCATTGAACCGGAAAAGCTGCAGGCAGTCCTGGAAGCAGGAATGCTTGCGCCGACCGGCGTCAATGCCCAGCCCCAGCGCGTCTATGTGCTCTCTTCCAATGAAGCCATAGAGAAGATACGCAGTCTTACGAAAATGGCATTCAATGCGCCGGCGGTATTGATGATCACACTGTGCAAAGATGAACAGTGGGTCAATCCGCTGGAAGAAGGCTATGCGGCCGGTGTGCAGGACGTCAGTATCGTAGCAACGCACATGATGCTGAAAGCAGCAGAGATCGGTCTTGGTACCTGCTGGGTCAATTACTTTGCACCGACACAGGTCAAAGAAGCCTTCCAGTTGCCGGACAACGAAGATGTCGTACTGTTAATGCCAATTGGCTATCCCGCAGATACTTCCAGGCCATCCGCAAAACACTTTGCGTCCAAGGCACTGGATGACATCGTGCACTATCTTTAAACACAAACAGATCCCCATTGTATTCCCGTACAATGAGGATCTGTTTTTTAGCATGTGAGCTGTTATCAGCCGAGGTCTTCGCCGTTAGAAGCAATGACTTTCTTATACCAGAAGAAGGAATCCTTGCGGGAACGTGCCATGGTGCCTTTGCCTTCATCATCCATATCGACATAGATGAAGCCATAGCGCTTGCGCATCTCACCGGTGCCTGCCGATACAACGTCAATGCATCCCCATGTGGTATAGCCGATCAGATCAACGCCGTTGTCAATTGCTCTGCTCATTGCTTCAATATGCGGACGATAGTAATCGATCCGGTACTGGTCATGGATGGAGCCGTCTGCTTCCACGGTATCGTATGCACCAAGTCCGTTCTCTACGATCATGAGCGGGATTCTGTAACGGTCATAAATCTTTTCCAGGAAGTACTGCAGTCCGGTTGGATCCAGTGACCATCCCCAGTCAGAATACTGCAGATACGGGTTCTTTGCGCCTGTGGACATGTTTCCGCCGGCTTTCTCCGTGACATCGTGGGTCGTTGTAACATTGGAGGAATAATACGAGAACGTATACATATCCACCGTACCGGCAGAAAGATCCGCCAGGTCCTGATCGGTGATATCCAGCTTGCAGCCATGTTCACGCCAGAGTCTTTGAGCAAACGGGGAATAGCTGCCAAATACATGGACGTCGCCGCAATAGTAGGTGGCATTCTCCCATGAATGTTCCGTCTTCAGCACATCTGCCGGATCACATGTCATCGGATATGCACAGGAAGTCGACAGCATGCATCCGATCATATTATCAGGATCAATGGCATGTCCGATCTGCACTGCCTTTGCACTGGCAACGAGCTGATAATGCAGCAGCTGGTATGCTTCGCGATACCGTGCATCCAGTTCTTCTTTCGACATATGCAGCATCTCATTGACCATATCAATGAACGCACATTCGTTGTTGATCTCATTGAATGTCAGCCAGTAATGCACCAGTCCCTTATACTCTGTAAAGCACGTTGTCGCAAAGCGCACATAATGGTCGATCAGTTCACGGTTCTGCCATCCGCCCAGTTCCTGTTCCAGATACAGCGGTGTATCAAAGTGCCAGATCGTAACAAGCGGTTCGATATTATACTTGCGCAGTTCTTTGAAGACATCCCGGTAATGCTCGACACCTTCTTCATTCGGTGTCTTTTCAATTCCTTTCGGGAACAGACGGGACCATGAAATGGACATACGGTATACTTTGTAGCCCATTTCCGCAAACAGTGCGATATCTTCTTTGTAATGATGATACTGGTCTACCGCCTTATGATTCGGATAGTAGTAATTCGGATCGACATAATAGGTCGCACCTTCCGGCAGACGGGCGAACTGGTTCATTTTGCCCGGTTTGCCATCCTTGTCCAGATACGTAATGTAGCGCGGCTCAGAAACCGTACCGCCGGTCGTGACATCTGTTTTGGCCGGTCCTCTGCCGCCTTCATTCCAGGCACCTTCTACCTGGTTGGCAGCCGTCGCACCGCCCCATAAAAAACCTTTTGGGAAACTCATATGATCTTATTCCTTTCTTTGCGTATATATACATTATACTGGTAATCGGAAGCCATCACATGCATTTCGGCAAGAAAAAAAGGCATTTCAGCCTTTTCATCATTCAGCAGGATTTCCGTCTGCGTCCACATGTACCCAGCATGGCTTGCTGTCTTTTGTATAATACATCTCCCAGTCACTGTGCCATGTTGTATTCAGTGTATCGATCAGCTTTGCATCTGTCTTGAAATAAGTCTTTTCCTTGCCTGTACGCAGGATGATCGTACCATCGTTATAGATCGTAAGCTTGTCATTCTTCGTTGTATCAAAGACATCTTCTTTGCATTCGAACGAAATATATTCGTTCATTGCATCAGCAGTGAATGCATCGATCTTTTCTGTTTCTGCTTCAGCGATCACTTTCAGCATATCCTTGCGGTATGCTGTTTCAAATTCATAATATGCCTTCATGCCGGCATCGACTGCTTCTTTGGAGCAGTCTGGTGTGATCAGCTTCGGTCTGGCTGCTTCCTTTTCTTTTTCGAATTCTTCTTCTGTCAGGATGACTTCTCTTTCCTGATTGCGTACGACGATCTGTGCGCTCTTGTCTGCCGCGGTGTATTTGTCCGCAAATGCCTGGATCCCGTTCTTCTGTGCTGTACCGGAGGCACTGCATCCGGCAAATGCAATGGTGCAGAGCACTGCTTTGAAGAAGCGTGCTGTAATCTTGTTTTTACTCATTGTTTTCCTACCCCTTTATTCATACCTGCCTGAAAAGACAGCATATAGAATTGTAGTACAGAAATATAAGGGGAGAGAATTTCTGTGGTGACAGAACGGTCACATCACTCATTGTTTCCGGATCAGTTTCCTCTCTGACAGGTACAGGATGTCTTCTGCATAGTTTTCGTCATCTTCCATATGACTTGTATACACCAGCATACGGTTGTTATCTTCCTTCAGATACTCCGCCAGCATTTGTTTAACATGCGTTTTCATTGCGGCATCCAGCGCATCAAATGGTTCATCCAGAATCAGATATTTTGGTGTATCCATCAGTGCCTGAATCAGCCGCATTTTCTGTTTCATGCCAAGTGAATATGTCCGGTATTTCTTATCTATGTCCGCTTCCAGCTGCATATCCCCAATAAGATAACGGAGACGTTCATCTGTGCACTTCTTCAGAATATTCTGCAGGTATTTCAAATTCTCCCATCCTGTCCAGTACGGAACAAATTCCGGTGCATTGATGCATACGCCTGCATCGGGAAGAAAATCACATGTCTTTCCGATTACGATGTCATCCACTGTTACGGATCCTTCGTCCGCCTGCGAATAGCCGACGATCATCTTCAGCAATACGCTTTTTCCGGTTCCGTTGGTTCCTTCAATTTTTGTCTTCTGTTTTGTGATTTCCGCAGAAGCATCTTCAAAGATAACTTTGTCTTTAAATCGTTTTGTTACATGACTGATCTGAATCATAAGAACTCCCTGCAATTTTGTATTCGTTTCTGGAAATACCAGATCTCTGTACATCCGAGAAGTGTTTCTACGGCAAGCCAAATTCCTTCAGAAAGCATATTCCCTGAATAGGATATGAAATGCATTCCTGTAATCATGTCTGTTATTAATAGTGCTATATACAGCCCCAGCAGTCTGTCCGCCGGAAGAGGTCCGTCATTCAATACCGCTGTATATTGAAACCAGAGCACAAACAGCAGAATGATGAGAGAATACCGCAATACATACACCAGTATGCCGGCAGTATCTGTCAGACTGCTTCTGTCCATCTGTGATACCGCAATAACCGTAAGGACCATTGCTGTGTACAGCTTTCCTGCCTCTGTGCCTGTCTGGTATAAAGTCCTTCTCAATAGCTTTGTTCTTCCCAGTTTATGCAGATACATACGCGTAATGGATCCATCTGCACCGAATGAGCGGATCTGAAGCAGGATATTCACAAGAAACAGCAGGATATTTGGAATGATCAGCGTCAGATTCATCTTGGAATAGGCATATTTCTCAAATGCCGGAAAATTCATATAGATGAGATCACTAAGCTGCAAATACGTCTTCCCGGGAAACACCGGACGCAATATGAGCAGGTACATCATCAATGTCCATGACGGTATAACCACTGCTGTCTTCAGCCATGACGCAGTAATGTCTGCTGTCTTCCTGTCATTCACCCAAAGGATAAAAACAATGGTGCTCCACAGGCTCATATGCCATATGAATAGTCCTGCATCCATGGAACGCAGCACAGAGAATGGACTGAACATTGTCGCAAAAACACCTTCTGTAAGAATGAATCCCAGATACAGTACACTCCATATGATCCATAGAATCACCAGTCTCTTTTTTCTCTTTTCAACCTTGTGCAGATGCCATACACGGCAAACCAGGCACATATACAGAAACAGACACAGGTTCCTGTACAGATAGGATGGAAGGAAAAACCGCTTGTCCAGTATCCCCAGAAAAATAATCTGTACAGTCATAACTGTAAGAAAGAATATGCCGGTATTTGCAAGTGCCTGTTTCAGCTCAAACCGGTCGTATGCGTCTCTTTCCGCATATCTGCACATGACCATGGACGAGGACATTGGTGAACCGACTGAAGCAAAGAGAAGCCCGGAGAACAGCAACGACAGCGCATAACTATTCAGTGTGCGGACGTGAAGCGATGTGTCTGTATGTCCGTTCAGGATCATGCAGTATAACAGGCTGACTGCCGCATAAACCGCGGCATTTTCCGCTGCTCTTTTATATTTCCACATATCTCGTTCTGTAAAATGTCATAAGCCATGCCAGTATCATCGGTATTGCATTCACTGCCAGCAGTATGAACGAATTGAATTCAAAGTCACCATTTGCCATCAGCACTGCCGGACTTATATAAATGCTTAATACCGGTATGACATTTGCCAGTGCCATTCCTGCAGCAGTAAGCCCGTAATAATACAGTGCCGGCAGAAATACCGGTTTCTTCCAGTCAGATTCATACAGTACAGCAGCCTGACCCATCCGGCAGTATATATACGGCATCCAGAAGAAACGGATTGATCCTTCTATGAAGAAGTAAATAAATGTATGTTCGCCATAGAACCGGTCATTAAATATCTCATGAAGCAATGACCTGTACGGTGCACCGTTTGGTTCTGAAGCAGCAGCCTGAACGATACACATGTATATGAAATAGGACAGAAACAGCGTACCAGCCATCTTTAAGGCATTATGATGCATTGTATGATTCAGGTCTGCCCGGTATCCTTTTCCCCGGTAAGCAGCGCTTGTATAGATGGAATGATAATAGCGGTAAAAATCATACGTACAGATCATTGGGAACACTGGCAGGAAAATAGAAAACAGGGCAGTACCGAAGATAATCGATACATCGAACTGATAGGGTGTTTTTGTCAGGATAACCCAGATCAATCGAAATATAGAACGTTCCGCTTCAGGTACAAACTCTAAGAATCCTCCTCCATCATTAGTCCATATCGATTTCCGATATTCTTCACTGGAAACATACTGTTTCAGTATGTATTCAATGTTTGTTGAACTGGTCATAAAATACAGCATGATCAAAAGACATAAGATAAAGATGATAATATTTACTCTGTTTCGTTTGATGAAGAATTTCATGATCTTTCTTTTCCGTGTCCGTTTAGGCATATAGCATTCCGTATTCTTCACGCAGTCCCCCTGAAATCATTGTAGGGGATGTTCCTGTATATGCCTTATTCCGTATCGTCATAATCTATGACGTTTCGGAATAATGGCTGTGGGACAGCCATTTTGACGTCAAAAAAAGAGCCAGGAAATGGATCCTGACTCTTAATGCAGTAGATAATTCAGATCACAGTGCTTCGCAGCAGTGGTATTTTCTTCAGGACAGCCGCAAGGAGTGCTGAAACAATGAAGACGAGCAGGGACAGCAGCGGGATGGAAAACAGCGGATTGAAAGAGGCAACGGTGATATTGAGATAGTGGGCAAGGGACTCCAGAACAGCAAGATGAATCAGATAGATACCCATAGAGAGGCTTCCGAGGAGTACTGCGGCTTTCTCTGTAAATGTTTCCGATCTGTCTTTCAGCATCGGTCGCTGTCTGCCTCTGAAGAATGCCATGATGCCGGCTGATGCAAGAATGATCAGGGGATTTGTCTCCATCATGAATGTATATACGTATTTGCCGGATACCTGAGAAGCAAGAATGGTGAGCAGGGCAGAAAGAAGCAGTGCCGGTATTGCGGCTGTAATAAAGGTACTGTGCCATTTGCCAAGACCATATTCATGGATATAGTGACCAAGCAGGAAACAGCCCAGATAGCCGGGCACAAAGCTGATGTTCATTTCACCAAGATCAGTCAGAAGCATGTCCCACAGATTGAACAGCGTATTTTCGGACAGGAGCGGTTTAAAGAATCCGTTGATTCCCTTGAACATGCCGAATATAGTGCCGAAGACGACTAACAGGGTGATCAGATACCTGGTGAGTGCTTTGTCCTTTGTGATGGGCTTTAATACAGGTATTGCCAGATAAAGACCGATTAACATTAACAGATACCACAGGTGTCTTGGCATCTTAAACAGATTCTGAATGAAATAAGTGAAGCCGCCCTTATACATAACTGTGTAAAAGACATCATAGAGAATGATCCATGTCACAAAACAGATCAGAATTCGTTTGATGTTTTTATGGAAAATATCATGGATACAGATCGTTTTGTCAGGACGCAGTAAAAGTGCACCGGAAATCATACAGAATACACAGACGGAAAAACGACCGAACAGATTATAAAACGTATGTATGATCCAGTTTGCGGAACCAATTTCGATCTTAAACCAGTTCGCACCGGACACATGGATCATAATGACCATAAATGCGCAGATCACACGCAGATATTCCATATACATATATGAAGCGTTTCGTCTATTCACCTTTTGCATCTCCTCTTTTAATAGCATTTTACATACATTTGATTCATTTACGAAAGCGGTTATGCTCTGCAGGAGAAAAAACGCCGGATCTGCTGGATCCGACGGGAAAAACTTGGTGATTGCAGTGCAGCACTATTGCTGAAACCAGATCTGCAGATACAGATTCAGTGCACTCATCAGATGATTGATCAGAAACGGAAGAATGAGAATGCCGATTGTTTTCACGAATGCAGGCAGATTCTTTTTGAAAGAATAGACAATAGCAATCAGGTCAAATACGATCCCAAACGGAGACAGCAGAATCGATACAAGCCATAATACAGCAGTAATCAGATAGTCATTTGTGATTGGCTTGCTTTCATTGACTGTGGGTTCATCTATTCCTGCAAGTCTGCTGAGTGAAATGTTCAATTCATCCGATATGCGGACAACATCAGAAAAAGCCGGTTCATTTGTGCCGTTTTCCCATTTGGAAAGTGTGGATTGAGATATATTCAGGCTTTTTGCAAAATCACTTTGGGAGATCGCAGCAGCCATGCGTTCTTCTCTGATTCTGGTACCGATCGTTGTCATGAATGATACCTCCCCTTATAGATTCAGGATACTGCATCCGATAATAAATGACAATTATCCCAGAATGATGAAAAACGTTTAGTCGGCAGACAGGATCTCTGCAATAGCTTTGCCGCAGAGGATGAAACAGATGCGTATCCTGGCAGTGGATTCGAAGTCCCTGTAGATATAACCGGCAGAGTGGGTGCCGCGGGCTACACTGTCTGTAGAATTTGCAACATAGCCATAGGTTGCACCGTTATCCGATACGACGCGGATCGCTTCATCATCGAAGCTGTTGCGCGGTTCTTTTTCAATGGTGAGGATCTGTCCGACATGGAAGGCTTCGATGCCCATGTAGTAGGAAGCACCGGCAATTGTGATGTAGTTCATAAGTCACCTCCTGACACCAGAAGAATAGAATTTCAGGTGTGCAAAAAAGCGCACACCGGTATAATGAAAGCAGGAGGTGCATATGGCAGAGAAGAAACACAGTGTATTGGCAGTATTGGAAATACTGGAGAATGAGTCTGATGAAGAGCATATCCTGACCTGTCCGCAGCTGCTGCAGAAAGTAGAAGAAAGAACCGGTATGCGGCTGGACCGCAGAACGCTGTATTCCAATATCCAGATGCTGGAAGAATTCGGCTACAGCATCTCCAAATTCGAAGACAATAAGAAGGGGTATTACCTGACAGAGCGGAAGTTTGAGCGTTCTGAGATATTGCTGCTGTGCAATGCAG
This sequence comes from Solobacterium sp., assembly GCA_017539385.1. Taxonomy (GTDB): domain Bacteria; phylum Bacillota_I; class Bacilli_A; order Erysipelotrichales; family Erysipelotrichaceae; genus Bulleidia. Next base: position 55,958 of record JAFYHC010000016.1, read on the forward strand.
TGCATGCCTCGCATTTTATTCCGAATACCGCAAGCAGGGATCTGGTCGATAAGCTGCTGTCATTGCGGAGCAGGTATGAACAGCAGGAATTTGTACGGCAGGTGTATCTGCCCAATCATCAGAAGACAGAGAATCAGGAGCTGTTTCTGAATATAGAGATGATATCAACGGCAATAGCAAAGAACTGCATGATCTCGTTTACGTATCTGACGCATGATATGCAGAAGAATCTGGTGCCGAGACGGACGGAGCCGTATATTGTGGAACCGCGCTATATCGTATACGAAGAGGGACGTGGGTATATGATTGCGACCAGCCGCAATCATCCGGGATTTATTCATTATCGTCTGGACCGGATGAAGGATGTACAGCATCTGGAAGAGAAGTGTGTCCGGCTGAGCAACGATCAGGACCCGTACGAATATTCCAAGAATAAGCTGTTCATGTTCTCCGGGGATAATATGACCGCAAGACTGGTATGTGATGCATCGATCCTGAGTCATATGATCGATATCTTCGGGAAAGAGGTGCGTATTATACCGGCATCCGGGAATCGCTTTGAATTATGCATCTCAGCACCAAAGACGGGGATCCTGTGGCTGGCACAGGAGTATATGGATGCGATGGTCATCCAGGAACCGGAGAGCCTGCGGGAAGAGTTTAAAGAACATATGAAGCAGGTACTGAAACGGTACGAATGAAAAGGGAAGGCGTGTGCCTTCCCTTTATCAGTCTTCCGGTTTTTCACCCATCCATTCCAGCTCGTACTCACCGGTACATTCGAGTACGCCGCCGGCTGACAGGTTGATATGTTCATTATTCTCGTAATAGTCTGTGACACGTCCCATGGCATCCCGGATATGCAGGCCGGCATCGTTGACTGCTTTGACGCGGTAGATGCCCGGACGCAGGCTCTTGGGGATATCGTAGATACCAGGTGTGATCGTGATCTCGTTATCGTTGCGGATATAGATCAGGTGCTGCGTCTTGTTCTGCTTTGCGGCATTGCACTTCTGGAAGAAGCGCTCGCGCATGAAGAACAGATCGGCATGTTCGATCAGATAGGTATAGGTGTTGTTGGGCGTGACGATCATGACACGGTCTTCATCACCGGTATTGCGGCGTACGAAGCCGAGACGGTGGCAGTTGACAAAGTGATCACTCATGAAGTAGATCGCAGCTTCTGTTTCATACAGGGTGCCTCTGACTTTGACAGCACCGGAACGGGAGCTGGTGTCAGGGATGTTGTCAATGGTGCGCTTGCGTACATCGGCGATATGACGGGCCGGTTCCCGGTTGGGGAGACGGTCTTTCTGTACGGTGATGATGGCTTCTGCGGCGTTGATGCAGTGCTCGCCCTCATGCAGGCGGATATCCGGAGCCGGATAGAATTTGTCGATCGTTTCTTCCGGGTTATGGTTTTCCAGATAGCTGAACATGATCATGTCTTTCATGCTTGGCTGAGCAGTAACGAGAAGCTGGAACAGATCGTGTTTTACCGGAAGTCCGTAGGACCGGATGATATTCTTGCATTCCCTGCAGATCCGATGCCCATCCGAAAGTTTTTCCGGCTTATTGAATACACCTTTAAATTCCGCAAGGCAGAAATCACATACATTGTTGTTTGCCATACGTACCTCCTTTTTACTGTGACAGAGTTATCTGTCCGGAAACTGATTATATCATATCGCATATGTGTCGGAAAACGATAACCGGACATTGCTTTTTTCACATCTATTTCAGACAATGGGAGAAATGTGGGAAAGATCAGGTTTGTTTTCTGGTCCTGTGAGTAAAATGTTAGTACAATGAATAAGGCATTGGAACAGGGGGATAGACCATGAAACAGTACAGATGGATGAAAGGAACACTGGCAGCGCTTCTGGCACTTGGAATGATCGGTGTGCAGCCGCTTTCTGCAGAAGAAGAAAGCACGGAAGAGGCAGAGATCCTTTCTGAAGAGAATACAGAGGATGCATATAATAAGGAACAGGAGGAGATCCTGACGGAAGAGGAAGCTCCTGCAGAGGAAGAAACACCTGCTGTGGAAGAAGAGCCTGCGGAGGAGGAAACACCGGAAGAAGAACCGGAAGAACCGTTTGATCCTTCGACGATATCCAGTGATGAAGCAAGCATCCGCGGCTTCGTCGTGCGTCTGTATCGGATCGCACTGGGAAGAGAAGCGGAATTATCCGGATATACCTACTGGACGGAGAGAATCACCGATGGTACGGTGACCGGCTGTAAGGCAGTGCGGGGATTCTTCCTGAGTGCAGAATTCTTAAAGAAAGGTCTTGGCGATGACGAATATGTGCGCACATTGTATCGTACGATCCTGAACCGTGAAGCGGATGAACCGGGACTGGAATACTGGAAAGAGCGCCTGAGTGTGCATATGACACGGGAATGGGTCATGAACGGATTCCTGAATTCCCAGGAGTTTACGAATTTATGTGCAGCATATGGCGTTACGAAGGGAACAGCCGGCAGCACTGGCAAATACCGGGATAAGAATTACAACATTACGGCATTTGTAAACCGTATGTATACGACGGTACTGAACAGAAGTGCGGATGTGTCCGGACTTGAGAACTGGTGCAAGAAGATACACAGTGCAAATGCGACCGGTGCAGATCTGGTGCTGGGATTCTTCATGAGTCCGGAATTTATCAAGAAGGGTCTCAGCAATACCGACTTTGTCAAGACGTGCTATAGAGCGATCCTGGACCGGGAAGGCAGTGCGAAGGAGATCAGCAGCTGGGCAGCAACACTCAGTACAAAGAGCCGCAAGGAAGTACTGGCAGGATTTGCCAATTCAGCAGAATTCAACAATCTGTGCAATAAATACGGCATGAAGCGCGGAACGATCGTGCTGAACGGATGGAGAAAGGAAAACGGCAAAGACGTTTACTATAAGTCCAATGGCCAGAAAGCGACGATGGAAGTGCTGACGATCGGCGGAAAGGAATATGGATTCAACGCAGACGGTGTATGGATTGGAAATAAGACATCTGCGTATCTGACGGTATATAAGAAAGCAATTGCACAGGTGAAAGCGACTGTGTCGTCTTCCATGAGCAAAGCACAGAAGCTGCGTGCATGCTTCGATGTATTCAAGACATTCCGGGAGAAGAACCCATGGATCCCGCATGACAGAAGCGAGGGATGGGAACTGCGTTATGGAAACAACTGCTTCGATACCAAGTCCGGCAACTGCATGAGCTATGGTGTGGCATTTGCGTTCATGGCAAAGGTGCTTGGCTATGAGGAAGTGTATTGCTGCAACAGCGGCGGACATGGATGGGCAGAAGTCGGCGGTCTGGTGTATGATCCGGAATGGACACTGCACAGAGAAGGCAACTTCTTCGGACGTCCGCTGGGAACAGGATCCGGAAATGATCCGGACTACAAGAATGCGATCCAGCGCTATTCCGGTGCGCCGGGATACGTCAAGCTGTAATAAGCAGGATATAGGCATATAAGAAAAGGATCTGACAATGTGCGTCAGATCCTTTTCGGTATAAGCACAATTATTTGTCCGTGACGATGCGTGCAGCAGGTGCCTTGAAGCCTGCTTTGCCGAATGCACGTGTTACGCCTTCGGTGATCGCTGCAGATGTCGGTGCATAGTTTTCCGGTTTTACCCAGCATCTTGCCAGCAGATTCAATGCTTCGTTCGTTCCGCCGGCGACTGCTCCGGTAACACCTTCTTCCACCAGGACATTCGGTGTTTCCTTTAATACATTCCGGATGATCTCTTCGGCCTGATCAATATCTGTATCTTTGGCAACGGAGAAGACAACGTCGATGCGGCGTTTGCCCTGGGCGGAGAAGTTGGTGACATTGGCACCCATCAGGGAACCGTTCGGAATGGTGATCGTTGTGCCGTCCGGTGTTCTGAGTTTCGTATAGAACATGGAGATCTCATGTACAACGCCATCTGCTCCGGCTGCGTTGATGATATCGCCGACCGAGAACGGACGGAAGATCATTAACATGATGCCGCCGGCAAGATTTCCAAGTGCACCCTGCAGAGCCATGCCAACAGCGACGCCGCATGTTGCCAGGACCGTAACAATGCTTGCCATCGGGACGCCGAGGATGCCGATGATCGATACGATCAGCACGGTGTAGAGTACACCGCGTATGATCGAGAGAATGAACTTGCGGACCGTCTCATCCATGGCAGAGAGAACCTTTGCCCGGGAGAGAACTTTGAGCAGCTTTGATACGACTGCCTTTCCGATCAGCCATACCAGAAGAGCGAGGATGAGTTTGGACCCGGCTTCGGTGCAGAGTTCCACAGCTTTCTTTGTGAATTCTTCCATTATCTAAAGAACCTCCTTTGTTTTATTGTACACTCTCAGAAATGCATTCGCTGACGGTTTTTCTTTTCTTTCTGCAGTATTGCGTTGTGAAATGAGAGAAAACCAAAGTACAATAGCAATAGTTATTTTTACGGGGGAAAGCTATATGAAGCATCATTGGCTGAAAGCATGCATGGCGATGGCCATTGCATTGACAACAATACATTCCATACCGCTGCAGGCAGAAGAGAGTGAAGAGGCTTCTATCGAAGAGATCACGGAAGAAGCAGAAACACTGGATGTGGATCCGAAGGACATTCCCAGCAATGAAGCGAGCATTGAGGGCTTTGTGGTGCGTCTGTACCGGATCGCACTGGGAAGAGAAGCGGATAACCATGGATTTGCCTATTGGACAAATGGCATCAAAGACGGCAGTGTGAGCGGATGCACGGCAGTGCGGGGATTCTTCCTGAGTGAGGAATTTACAAAGAAGGGATTGTCGGATACGGCATTCCTGGAAACACTGTATAAGACGGTATTGAACCGGACCGCGGACAGTGCGGGACTGGCGTACTGGAAAGAGCGTCTGGCAGTGCATATGAGCCGTACATGGGTGATGAACGGATTCCTGAATTCGCAGGAGTTTACCAATCTATGTGCCGCATATGGCGTCACAAGAGGCAATGCCCCGGGTACGAACAATTACCGGGATAGAAACTACAGCGTGACAGCATTTGTCAGCCGTATGTATACGAAGGTATTGGGAAGAAATGCGGAAGTAAGCGGCGTAGAAAGCTGGTGTACGCGGATCCTGCGGGATGGCAGCACCGGTGCAGACCTGGCAGTAGGCTTCTTCATGAGTCCGGAATTCGTATTGAAGAATGTAAGCAATACAGAGTATGTCAAGACATGTTACAGAGCAATCCTGGACCGGGAAGGCAGTGCTTCGGAGGTCAGCAGCTGGACATCGGCATTAGCCACAAAGAGCCGCAAAGAAGTACTGGCGGGATTTGTGAATTCTGCCGAATTCAACAACCTGTGCAACCGCTATGGAATCAACCGGGGAACGCTGGTATTAGAAGGCTGGAAGAATGTCGGCGGGAAATACTACTATTACAAGGCTGATGGCTCCATGGCAAAAAAGGAAGTACTGACGATCAAGGGCGTACAGTATGGATTCAATGCGAAGGGCGTATGGATCGGTGATAAGAACAGCAGCTATCTCAGTGCATATGGAAAAGCAATCACACTAGTCAATTCCATCACCAGTGATGCAATGAGTGATGAGCAGAAGCTGCGTACATGCTTTGATGTATTCCGGGGATTCAATGAACGGAATCCATGGATCCCGCACTATATGGGAGAAGGATGGGTAGAAAAGTATGCCAATCACTGCTTCGATACCAGAAGCGGCAACTGCATCAGCTATGCGGCATGCTTCGGACTCATGGCACAGGTGATCGGCTATGAAGAGATCTACTGCATCAATAACGGACATGGCTGGGTGGAAATGAACAGCCTGGTCTATGATCCGGAATGGCAGCTGCATCATTCGGGCAATTACTATGCACGGCCATTGACACAGCAGGGGGACCAGAATTACCAGGGAGCGATCGACCGCACCCGTCCTTCCACGAACTATGTAAGACTCTGAGACAGGAGGACCTATGACATTCAGTTCACTTGTATTTATATGTATATTCCTTCCGGTGGTGTATGTGCTGCATACGGTGATTCCATCGCTGCAGGTGAAAAACGGACTACTGATCGCAGCCAGTCTGCTGTTCTATGCCTTTGGAGAACCGGTGTATGTACTGCTCATGATTGCCAGTGCAGTGATGAATTACCTCTTTGCGCTGGCGATGGGCAAGAAGCGCATAAAGCTGTTTCTGATCCTTGCGGTCGTATGCAATATCGGAATTCTGTTTGTATTTAAATATACCGGTTTCTTTGTACAGAGCATCAATACGCTGCTGCATATGAACATACCGGTGCCGCAGATCACACTGCCCATCGGCATATCGTTCTTTACATTCCAGGCACTGTCATATGTGATCGATGTATACCGGGGACAGACGGATGTACAGAAGAATTTCTTCAAAGTACTGCTGTATATCTCCTTCTTCCCTCAATTGATCGCCGGACCGATCGTCAAATACAAAGATATTGAAAATGAGATCAATCACCGCACAGTGACAACGGATGAAACAGCAGCGGGACTGCGAAGATTCATTGTGGGTCTTGGCAAGAAAGTATTGATTGCCAATGCCATGGCAGTCACTGCCGATGCGGTATTTAATGCCGGAGCAGCCAATGTCAATATTCTTGGCGCATGGCTTGGTGCAATTGCCTATACCATGCAGATCTATTTCGACTTCAGCGGCTACAGTGACATGGCCATTGGCATGGGACGGATGTTCGGGTTCCACTTCAAGGAGAATTTCAACTTCCCGTACGCATCCGCATCTATTAAGGAGTTCTGGAGACGGTGGCATATATCGCTGTCATCCTGGTTCAAGGACTATGTGTATATACCGCTGGGCGGAAACCGGAAAGGGGAATTCCGCACCGGCATGAATAAACTGGCTGTCTTCTTCTTATGCGGCTTATGGCATGGGGCGAACTGGACGTTTGTGGTCTGGGGTCTGTTCCATGGTGCATTCAGCTTCCTGGAAGAAGCGGTGTCGTCGCTTCGGAAGATGCCGAAGTGGCTGGGACATCTGTATACGATGCTTGTCGTATGCATTGGCTTTGTGATCTTCCGTGCGGATACCATCGGCGAAGCACTGGGCATGATCGGAAAGATGTTTGCCGGATGGGATCTTTCCGCTGCACCGGTGAGCTTTGCCCTGCAGCAGTGCACGCCATATTTCCTGTGCATGCTTGTGATGGCGGTCGTGCTTTGTGCGCCGGCGGAAAAAGCCGTCAAGCGCGCACGCATCGGGGCAGAGGCAGAAGGCAGCAGAAAAGAAACAATGGTGCAGATGGCTCTCTATGCGGCTTCGTTCGTCGTTCTTGCCTGGTGCATCATCCGTCTGTCCGGCGGATCGTATAATCCGTTTATCTATTTCCGGTTCTAAGGGGGCGTACGTATGAAAAAGTTCAAAATCCTGTATATCGGAGCGTGCATGCTTCTGTGTGCGGTGCCTTTTGCGGCAATGAGCGTACATCCTACGACCGCAACGACCGAGAACCGCAGACTGAGTGAATTCCCGTCATTCACAAAGAAAGAGGGCGGACTGAATCTGAATTTCTTCTCCCAGTTTGAAAAATACTTCGGGGAACACTTTGCCTTCCGCAATGAACTGGTCGCCGCAGACGGCATGATCCAGGGAAAGCTGTTCGGCGTTTCTTCGGTGAAGAATGTCATCCATGGCAGTGACGGCTGGCTGTATTACACATCCACTCTGCCGGATTATCTGGGAGAGAATGCCATGAGCGAGCGGGAGCTTGCGGCACTGCGGCATAATCTGTCACTGGTGAATGACTGGCTGAAAGAGAGAAATACGGCATTTGTATTCACTGTGCCTGCCAATAAGAACACGCTGTATGGCAGTCATATGCCGTATTATGCAGCGAAGAAAGTCAGTGAGGATCATACTCTGTATCATATCGGACAGATATGTGCACAAGCCGGCATCACCTATGCCGACCTGTATGAAGCATTCCATGCACAGACGGAAGTATTGTATCTGAAGCGGGATTCCCACTGGAATAACAAGGGGGCAGTGCTTGCCTGCGATACCATACTGGATGCGGCGGGACATGCGCATGAGTCCTTCGCTCATGCTCCGGCAGTCCGAAAGAAGGAAGAAGACGGGGATCTGAACCGGATGGTCTATTCCTACTATGGGGAAAAAGAAGTCAATTACTATTACGATATTCCCCAGCGCTATACCTATGTAACAGATACTGCCAGCGTGGAAGACGGCTGGATCGAGACGGCATGCGAAGGACAAAGCGGATCATTGTTAATGTTCCGGGATTCCTTCGGCAATACGCTTCTGCCGCTTGTGGCGGATTCCTTCGGCCATGCATGGTTTACGAAAGAGTCTCCGTACCGTCTGGAAAAGACGGTTACCGAACAGATGCCGTCCCTTGTCATCTTTGAGAAGGTCGAGCGCAATCTGCGCGACTTCATCACTGCTCCGCCGATCCTGTCTGCCCCGCAGTTTCAGGAAAACATTCCGGTGGAAGAGGGCACGCCGGATTCATCCGCTTCCGTGAAGATCGAAGAAAATATGTTTGATCCGAACTTCTGGCAGCTGAGCGGCACAATTGATCCAAAACGGGTGCAGACAGATACAGAGATCGTGATCGCAATTGACGGAATGTACTATAAAACCTATGATATTGGCAGTAATGGCTTTATGGCATATCTGCGTAAAGATCAGTATCCGGACAGTGCCATGTCCTGGGAAATACTGCTGAAAGAGAATGGTGTGCTGAAACGGATCGCACGCTGTGATGATGGAGGAATGCAACAATGACACCTGGCAGAAAACTAACAATGGCCGCTGTGCTTCTGGGCATGCTGGTGATGACCGGCTGCGGGAAAAAAGTGGAAGTCACAATCACAGACGAAGAAGTAGACACAACGATCGAAACGAAAGTCCCCAATACGGTGAAAAAGATCCTGGAAGAAGCAGAGATCGTATTAAATGAGGAAGATGAGACCGAACCGGCACTGGATGAGAAACTGGAGGATGCCGGAAGGATCATCATCCACCGCATGCATCATGTATCGATCAGCGTAGACGGCAAAAAGACGGAAGCGAAGATGCTGGACGGCACGGTTGCAGACATCCTGAAGCAGGAAAACATCACGCTGGAAAAGAATATGATCATGAATGTGAAGAATGAAGACCGGCTGACCGAGGGCATGGAGATCGTAATCGAAAGCTCGTATGGCGTAACGGTCGTCCATGATGGCAAGGAGGAGTCCCTGGGGGCACGCAAGGGCACTGTGGCAGATTTCCTCAAGGCAGCTAATATCACGCTTGGTGCAGATGATATGATCGATCCTGCGGTGGATACAGAGATCACCGAAGGACTCAAGATCGTCATCCAGCGTGTCGTATACGAAGAAGTCACAGAGACGGTCGTCATCCCGTTCAACACTGTCCGTCAGAACGACAGCACGATGAATGCCGGCACGACATCCACAGTCGTCAACGGCGTCAATGGCGAAAAGAATGTCACATACCGGATCAAGAAGGTAGATGGCGTAGAAGCAGAGCGCGAAGTCCTGAAGGAAGAGGTCGTCAAGAACGCAGTCGATGCCGTTGTCAAAGTCGGTACAAAGCAGGCACGCTACGTTGTTTCGCGCATTGCATATCCCAACTGCGACGATGGAAGTCACGGCTATTATGAGATCCATTATTCCGACGGAACGGTCGAATACGAGGAATACTGAGCCCGAATTTGAAAGAATTTCAAAAAACCTGTCAGATGCATGAAAAAGTGTTTGACAGGCTTTTTTATTGACGTTAATATAGTGGGGCTTAGCAAAAGTGAGGCTTTGTCATGCGGCAAAGCCTGAATTTAAACAAACAGGCGGCACACCCGGTTATGTGTGCACAAAAGAAAGGAGACAGCACTTATGCCAACAATAAACCAGTTAGTACGTAAAGGCCGTACTGACAAAGTTTACAAGTCAAAATCCCCTGCATTAAACAGAGGATTCAACTCACTGCAGAAGAAGAACACGAACCTCAGCAGTCCTCAGAAGAGAGGCGTCTGCACCCGTGTCGGCACAATGACACCGAAGAAGCCGAACTCTGCACTTCGTAAATATGCCCGTGTACGTTTATCCAACGGTATGGAAGTTACAGCGTATATCCCGGGTGTAGGACACAACCTTCA
>JAFYHC010000017.1 GCA_017539385.1 Solobacterium sp.
AATTGATGTTTTAATACGCGCTTCTTTCATTCTTTGTGTATCTTTGAAACTGTAGTTAAGCAGCTATCAGTATTTTCATCACAGAAAAAGCGTCAACCTATTTTTTAGGTTGACGCCATTGAGATCCGCTGGTGCGGATCTCTTTCAGATCAGTTTGAGCAGATCCTGGCGTGACAGGGAGGCACTGGATATGCCTTCCGCAGAGAGGATCCGGTCGGAGAGATCGGATTTTTCTTTCTGCAATTGCAGGATGCGGTCTTCGATCGTATCTTTCAGGATCAGCCGGAAGACAGTGACGACGTTGGTCTGACCGATCCGGTGGGAACGGTCGCTGGCCTGGTTTTCGACTGCGGTATTCCACCATGGATCATAGTGGATGACGATGTCGGCAGCGGTGAGGTTGAGACCGGTGCCGCCGGCTTTCAGGGAGATGCAGAAGACCGGGACATCGTCATTCTGGAACTGGTCCACGAGAGCAATGCGGTCTGCGGCCTTGGTCGCTCCGGTCAGAAGATGATAGGCAATGTGCTCTTTCTCCAGGTTTTTGCACAGGATATCCAGCATGGAGGTGAACTGGGAGAACAGCAGGATCTTGTGACCGGCATCGATGGCTTTGCGGATGGTATCCATGCACAGGTCTGTTTTCGCAGATCCGGCATGGTAGTTTTTCAAAAAGAGGGAAGGATCGCAGCAGATCTGACGCAGTTTCATTAATTCTGCCAGGATCTCCAGTTTGCTGGTATTGAAGTCTTCGTCGGACTGTTTGGAAAGCTTCAGGCGTAGGCGGTCCGCATGAGCTTCGTAGATTTCCTTCTGTTCGCCTTCGAGTCTTGCGTAGTAGACTTCTTCGATCTTGTCCGGCAGATCCTGCAGGACATCTTTTTTCAGACGGCGCAGGACGAACGGAGTGATCATGTCACGCAGGCGCTGTTCTGCCTGGGTGTTGTGTTCGACGACGATGCGCCGTTCGAAAGTATCGCGGAAACGGTTGTAGGAACCGAAGAAGCCGGGCATCAGGTAATCAAAGATGGACCAGAGTTCGGACAGTTTGTTTTCGATCGGCGTACCGGTCAGGGCAACTTTGAAGTCACTGGTGATCATTTTGACGGACTGGGCTGCCTGGGTGTTGGCGTTTTTGATGTATTGTGCTTCGTCTACCACCTGGCAGGAAAAGCGCATTTCGCTGTAGTGTTCGAAGTCACGCTTCAGTGCATCATAAGAGGTGATCAGTACGGCATCTTCGGGGCTTTCCTGTATTGCGTGCATGCGGTTCATGGCGGTGCCTGCCACAACGATGCAGGGCAGTTGCGGCATGAAGTTCTGGATCTCATAGAACCAGTTGTATACCAGTGAAGCCGGACATACGATGAGACAGCGTTTGCGGTCTTTCAGAGAGCCGAGGAAGACGATGAGCTGTATGGTCTTACCCAGTCCCATTTCGTCCGCCAGAAGGGCTCCAAAGCCGTTGTCGTGCAGTCTGCACAGCCATTTGAATCCTTCTACCTGATAGGGACGCAGTTCACCATGGAAACTCTTGGGGATATCGTAGGTATTGCGGGATACTTCTTCGAAGCGGTGAATGAGGGAACGGAAGCTGTCATCCTCCGTCAGCATATCAGACATCTGTGCATACTTTTCCAGATACAGTGCACGATACTGCGGCAGTTCCACATTTCCTTTAGCAAGCGCAGACGGGGAAATGGAAAGATCTTCTGCCAGGGAGAGCAGTTCCTCAATATTGCCGTTATCCACCGTAACGAATTCCCCCGACTTCAGCCGGTAGTATTTCTTCTTGCGCTCATAGCGGCTGAGCACTTCGGCCAGGCGGGCGCGGTCAATGGCATCGGTATCCGAATTGACCTGCAACAGATTATGGGATACGGAGATGCCGACACTGACTGCAGGCATGGTATGGATCTGCAGTTTCTTTAACGCATCGGAAATAAATACCGAGGCAGACTTCTGCATCTCCGGAATGCCTTCGCTCAATAACGCAAACAGCTTGTCATCATCCTGGGACAATACAAGCCGGTTTTTCTCTGAATCAAATGCATTGAACCAGCGGGATACAAACGAATCCATTTTCTTTTCGGCCATTTCATCCCGTCTGTCTTCCCCGGAGATCCCGATCAGTGTATTGTATTTCTTTTCCCCGTATACCGCATACAGTTCACATGTGATCACAGAGTCCTGCGGCATATCCAGATAGATCTCAAATTCCGGCTTCATCGGTGCATAATCCAGCGGATCAAAGCCGTCGGACTGCAGCACCGTATTGCGGACAATGACCGGATAGAGATAGCGGGAGAACTGCTGCAGATAGCCCTCCGGCACAAAGACCGGCTGATCCAGTTCCCGGAAATAATCCGACAGTTTCACATACGCATCGTCATACGGGAAGCGGTACAGCAGGTTCTTATCCGCATCAAAGTAATACAGCATCTTGTGACCGCGGTACAGGATCGCATCGCTTCCGGAAAGCAGATAGCCCTGCTCTTTCTGCATCATCTTTACCGGCAGTACCGGCTTTTCATCACAGATGGTCATATTCTCGGTCTTATCATCGATCTGCACCAGCAGCTCAAGACCCTCCGCTGCTTCAAAGAATGCGTCCAGGAAGCGTCCTTTCAGCACCAGAGAACGATCTGGCGTATCCGAAGAACCGCTCATATAGCCATAGTAGGAATAATAGCCGGAAGATGAACGGTCCGGTGTGAAGCGGTCATCCTTGTTCACAAGAGACTGCAGATAGTGCACCATGGGACGGGATGCTTCATCAAAGGCAGAGATCGTATGACGGAATTCCAGAGATTTACCGTATTTGACCGTATCGGCTTCTTCGATATTTTTGCAGAAGTCACGGATATTCTTCAGAACATAGGAACGTGATTTGCGCCGGCCGATGCGGAATTCCACTTTGACCGACGGCTGATCGGTATCGTTCGGAAAAGACAGGATCGGCTGAAGAACCACCGGGTCACCCTGTTCCGGCTCCGAAGCATCCGCGATATTCTGCATCAGTTCCAATAAGCGCGGATCCAGCTTTGCACTTCCCATCTTCATGGGAAGGGAAGATGTATGGCGTTCATACTCCAGGAGAACCGCGATCATATGTGCGCACATGCGCCGCGTCACCCGGGCATACGTGCACGTGCACCGGGCAGACAGATGCCGGGAATAATCATCACCGAAGGTCACATATGTTTCATTTTCTTCGTTGTAGCGTGGTTCCCGGATGGTCGCATGGACCGTCGTCATCCCGTCGCTTTCTGTTTCAATATCCAATGCACCCACAGCGTTGCTTTCCGCAAGCTGCTTTCCCCCGTTATAGGTGAGTTCACCGGCATATTGGATCAATAGCTTTTTAGTAAACATTTCTTCTCCTTTCCTTCGGCGTATGCAGAATGGTATGCCGGTAGTGCAGAAGACTGACCGTCATACTGAAGAGTACAGGCAGTATAACACAGGCCAATAACCCAAGCGCCGTCGGGGGCGTGATATCCCCAAGGCGCAGTGTTCCTGCAAGCATACTGCAGTCATACAGCAGTGCCAGTAAGAGTATGGAGCCATATAAACAGACTACTTCACGGAACAGGATCCGTACGAAGTCTTTGCGGATATATCCGATCTGACTCAGAGAATCGTAATAGGCCGTACGGTCACTGATCTCAGAAGAATATTTGAACATCATGGTCAGTGCCTGCAGGATGTTCATAAATGCATAGCTGACAAATACCATCATCGTTTCCATGGCATTCTCATGGGCACCGATCACCAGTGTCAGAAGAAAGATGGCATTGACATAATACAGAAGAATATTATTTTTCAATATCTGCAGGTCATTGCGGTAGAAGCCAAGTGCTGCGGCACGGTCGGGGTCTGTGATGGCATGACTGCGTATGCGTTCATTGAGCCATGGCACAAACACACGCGGCAGAAAGCCGTTGAATCCGATCAGTCCGATGACCGACAGAAACAGGCCGGTATACGGATTCAGAAACACCAGCAGAATCGGTGCGAATGTCATGGCGGCATACAGCCAGCGCAGTACGTTTGCGGACAATGTGAATGATGGCTTGATGAACGATTCAAACTGCAGCTTCATGCGCCTTTCATTTAACAGGGCAGACGCAGAATTCTTATAGGCAAGGCTCATATTGAGCAGTGTTGTCCAGAAAATCAGGAATAACAGGACGATCGACGTCGTAAATACAGCATCCATGCGAATCGTGATCATTGCGGCAGTACCGGAAATACCGGCAAGCAGTGCGTTCAAAGCCGGCAGGATGCATACCGCCAGAAAGATCCCCGCCGGTATTGCTAGTACCAGCAGGATGAATGTCTGCACCAATAGATACAGTGCCAGCTGGATGTAGGTAGCGCCGCTGACAATGCGCACAGCCAGTTCACGCGTCTTACTGCGGGCAAAGAAGTCATTGGCGAAGAAGATATTGATCGAGCAGAAGGCAATGACCAGAATGGTCATATTGGTCGCAAGATCTGCTCTGGAATTGATGAAAACTACCCCGATGGCATCGCTCATGGAGATGTTGAAAAACAGAAAGATAAATGCGGTACAAAGAACAAATGTCAGCCAGAAGAAGAAAGCCTGGGAGAACTTCTGCCGCAGTGAGCGCACAGCATCCAGAACGATCATGCGTCCAGCAGTCCTTTCGATTCTGCAGAGTTGATCTCAGTAATGGCAGAAAAGAAGGTCTCCTGGGTCATTGGACCCCGCTCCAGCTCTGTTTCGATCCGTCCGTCACGGATATAGATCAGTTTATTGGCATAAGACGTGATCAGGGGATCATGGGTAACCATGACGATCGTAACGCCCATCTCTTCATTCATCTGCCGAAACAGCTTCATTAATTCCGCAGAATTCTTACTGTCGAGGTTGCCTGTCGGCTCATCCGCTACGATCAGCTTCGGCGCATTGACCAAAGCACGGCATATGGCAGCTCTCTGCCTCTGTCCGCCTGAGCATTCATTCGGGAATTTCTCCAGGGAATGCTCAATATCCATGAGCTTTGCCAGTTCGTGTACACGGGCATGGATCTTTTCGACCGGTGTATGTGCTAATGACAATGGCATGGCAATGTTTTCAAACAGGGTATGCGTATCCAGAAGGTTAAATGCCTGGAAGATAAAACCAAGGTTTTCATAGCGGAATTTGCCGATCTCTTCTTCTGACATTGTACTGACATCCGTGTTATGGATATAGACTTTGCCATGCGTCGGCCGATCGATCGTGGAGATCGTATTGATAAAGGTGGACTTGCCGCTGCCGCTTGGTCCCATGATGGCAATGAAATCACCATCATATACACGGAACTGGATGCCATGCAGAGCTTCAAATGCATTCTCGGTATTCACATTGTAAATCTTGACCAGATCGACTGCTTCCAGAACGATATTACGCATAAAAACCTCCTGTGGTGTATTATTTATCATAGCATGGATAAAAAATCGAGTGGAGAGAAAACGGCAGAAATCCGCAGAGCAGAGATACTGGAAGACGCACGCCGCCAGCACATCCCGGTCATGATGGACAGCGGCATGGCGTTTCTGCTGGAATTTGTAAAAGAACATACGGAAATACGGGACATCCTGGAATGCGGCACAGCGGTGGGCTATTCCGCCATACAGATGGCACTGGTGCGCTGGGATATGCGTGTGGATACGCTGGAGATCGATGCGGACATGGTGGAGGAAGCACGCAGGAATATCGAAGCACAGGGTCTTTCAAAGCGCATCACCGTGTGGCATACCGATGCGGCACGGTTTGAGACAGAGCAGATCTATGATCTGATCTTCATTGATGCGGCCAAGTCGCAGTACCGCCGCTATCTGGAACATTTCATGCGGAATTCCCGTCCCGGCACATGGTTTGTATTTGATAATCTGAACTTCCACGGCATCGTGGACCATCCGGAACTTTCCTCCAACCGCTCCACGATACAGATGACGCACAAGATCCTCAAATTCCGCAATCATCTGCTTTCCGATGACCGGTTTGAGACGGTATTTTATCCCGATACAGGTGACGGCATAGCCGTTTCCCGTCGCATCGTATGATATACTGAGAAAAAAAGGGAGACATATCATGGCAGAAGAAGAGATCACAAGAGCGACGCCCAAGAAACCATCCACAGGCAGAAAGAAGACCGGTACCACCACTTCTTCTTCCCGCCGCAAGACCACATCATCCACGGCGAAAAAGAAGCCGGCGACGACCGCAAAGAAAAAGACCACCAGTTCTTCTTCGATCCGTCTGACAAAGGAAGAAAAGACACTGGTGACCAATTTCCGCAAGTGCAACATGATTGAAAAGAAAGTCATCACACTTCTGACGGCAAAGCTTTCCGACAGTATCACGCGGACAGCAGAAGAAAACGATCAGCTGACAGGAATACTGACAAGACTGACCGGTGAATAATACGGATGCAATATCCGTATTTTTATTTGCGGGAAGCGAGCCACCTGCGGTGGGATACCGTACGCATGACGCGGATGGCAGACTTTTCGCCTTCGAAGAAGAACGGATTCATGCCGGTTTCCTTCCATCCGGTGATGACATCTTCCGCATCTTCCATGAAGGCTTCGGCATCCATCAGGCCATATAAGCGCGTTGGGATGACATAGAAGGGAATGTCGGGGAACTGCTCTGCCAGTTTCTTTGCCGTATGGGCAAGATGCGGACAAAGCATGACAATGTCTGCACCGTCGACGTCACCGCCTTTTTGGCCGATTCCGCCAAAGTCAAACGGCTTGTAGAAGAATTCCACATCCAGGTTCTTTTCTTTGGCGTCTTTGTTCAATTGTACTGTTAATGCACTGGAAGAAAAGCCTCCTCCGCAGGAAATCATGATTCTAAGCATATCCACCTCCGTGTTTCTTTCTCAATTATACCTGTATGCGTATAGGTGTGCCAAAAGAAAACCGGAGAAGATTCTCCGGTATTGTACTTAGAAATGACCGCTGGTATGAGAACCAAAACTGCCGGAGCTGGAGTGGCCGTGTCCGCCGCCTCCTCCGCCGGTATTGCGCGGGATGTGCGTGCGTGTCTGGGTGCGGTGCAGGAAGATATCCTGGCTGCGTGTCAGATGAATTCCGCCGTCTGCGATATAGTCCCGTGCTTCGGTGCTGATGCCGGTCGTTTTCATGCGTGAGCGCATGCCAAGACACGCGAACAGGGCAATGATCTCAGGAACGGTAAAAGTGACCGCTGAAGCAAGACCGCGCCGGTTGGCTTTGACGGAAGGATCATTTTCGTGGTTCATCGGTGTGCCGTTTTCCGCCATGATCAGATATTCATCTGCCAGGTCCAGGTATTTGACAAATGCACCGTAGAAATTGCCGTTGGTCAGGTAATCATCCACGAGGATGTCCGCCATTTTCTCCCGTGCGTAGGAACCGAATGCTTCGTGGCATTTTCCATCATATGACGCAAACAGATCAAAACTGCGGTCATGCATGGTGATCAGAAGAAGCAGACAGTCGTCATCCAGCATCTCATTGAGATAGATCGACTCTGCATAGGCTTCGATCGTGGAATAGCCATGGAGATAATAGTCATCGTACACACGGATATAGAGGCCGGTATCATGCGCCTGGCTGTAGGACGCAGCCAGTGCATTCAGCTGAGAGACTTCCTGCTCGGAAAGAACACCCCATTCATCGATGACATATTCGGTATTATCTGCCTGAATGGGCACCAGCAGGATACTGCAGAAGGCGAACAGACTGATCAGCCATGTAAATAGTCGTTTCATATGTCACCTCCTAATAGCCCAGAATCACAAAGAAGAGCAGGAAGAGGACCGCCATGATGCCAAGCGTGATCAGAAGCAGATAGCGGATAAACTTGCCGTTATCAATTGGCAGGTCACCGACCATCTTGCCGGTCTGTCCGTTCATGGCAAACATATAGATCTTATCGTTCCACTTGGTGGTAAGCATCCAGATCGGGAAGAAGGCATAATGCACTTTATCCGGACGGATATGGACCTGTTCGCGTTCCGGAACGATGCTGTAGCCGGATACCGTGGCACGGATCGCCTTAATGGTCGTATTCTTCATCCGTGTATCGGCACGCTGTTCATCTTCTTCTTTGGATACATCGTACTTATCCGCCAGATAGCCGGGCAGATAGCTCATTTCAAAGGGAACCATCTGATCGTACTTAAACGGTTCGATCGCATCCATGAATTCATCCGGCATCTTGCTGGACGCATCGGCCGGCACATAGTTGAAACGCACCGAGCCTTCCCGGTTCAGCTGATAGTGTTCTGTCACGGTGATCAGATCATCACCGGCATGGTGGGAATGCGTACGGGTGCCGCGGTATGACATCTGTGCCCGTGCTGTGCCGTCATACAGCCAAAACGGTACATAGATGCCTTTGATCTCTTCGATATGATTATCCCGTGTAAATGCCGAAGGGAGCAGAGGCTTGCCGCCGTAGAATTCTCTCAGCTTCTGTACAGCCTGTTCCTTCTTCAGCTGGAACGGAATGATGTAGTCCGGTTTCAATGCACCGTCAAACTGTGCCGGTACAATGGTTGGGTTATCACAATACGGACAGCGGGTAGCTGCTGTATTTTCATCGCAGATCAGCTGGGCACCGCAGGAAGGGCAGGAATACGCACGCATGTGGCGTGCTTCTTCCTCGGTCCACTGAAGCACCTGGGCGGCGTCGGCCTGTGCTTCTGCGGTATTGACATCAATGGCTTCTTCGTTCTTTTCCTTATAGTACGCACTGATCTCTTCGTTGGTATAGACGGAACCGCAGTAATCGCATTTCAGTTTCTGAAGTTCCGCATCAAAATGCAGCGGACCACCGCAGGCGGGACACTGATAGTTCGTAATTGCACTGGGCATATCTTTCACCCTCCTGTCTGTTTGTATGAAAGAATCCGGAACAGATTCCGGATTCTTTCATTGAATGCTCGTTACTGGTTTATTCCGGTTTCTTTGTTCCGCAGTTGCCGCAGAACTTTGCATCATTTTCACTTCCGCACTTCGGGCAGATCCACTTGGACGCTCCCGGTCTTGGTGTGCCGCATTCGCCGCAGAACTTGCCGCTGTTGGCTGTTCCGCACTTCGGGCAGATCCACTGATCCTTCTGCTCAGCCGGCTTCTGTGTCCCTGCTGCAGCGTAGATCGATGCCAGATCATCGCCGCCTGCCTGGGTGGCCATATTCAGATTCATGAATCCGACACCTGCACCGCCAGGGTTATTTGCGGCATCCTTCATAGCCTGTGTCTTAGCCTCAATGTAAGTAGCTGCACCAAGGGACGGATCTTTGTACGCAGCAGCTTTCTGCATCGCCTTGAGCATCTTTTCATCTTCTTCGTCAGCCTTGAGGCTTGCAATACCGATGGAGACGATCTCAATACCGCGCAGATCACGCCACTTAGCGGACAGTTCTTCCTTCAATGCATCGCACAGTTCTGTTGTATGTGCTGCGAGTGCACTGTAGCGCAGACCTTTGTCACTGAGCTTGGCAAATGCCGGCTGCAGGGCATTGAGCAGTTCGACCTTCATCTGCTCTTCGATCTGTGTTCTCTTGAATTCACCTGCGAAGTTCGCACATACATTCGTATAGAACAGGATCGGGTCAGCGACCTTGAAGCTGTATTCACCGAAGCATTTCAGAGAAATATCAATGTCAATGCCGGCATTCTTGTCAACAACACGGAACGGTACCGGATTCGGTGTTCCATACTTGTTTCCGAGAATTTCTCTTGTGTTGATGTAGTATACACGCTGGTCTGCAGAAGGCTGACCGCCGAATTCGAAGCGCTTGCCGATCTCATTGAAGACCGTTTTAACACTGTCGGAAAGAGAACCGGTGAATACGGACGGCGCGATGGAATTGTCATAGCGGAATTCGCCCGGTTCCGCACAGATCTCAGCAACCTGTCCCTGTTCCACAATGATCATGCACTGTCCGTCAGCGACAGCAATGACAGAACCGTTTGTAATGACATTGTCATTTCCGTAATTGGACGCAAGACCGGAGACTCTCTTCTTGCCTTTTACTGCAATCGTATCTGCCGGGATAGCATCACAATAGAAGTATTCTTTCCACTGATCGCGAATCGTTGAGCCTGCTGCACTGAGTGCTGCCTGAATGAGTCCCATATTATTTAACCTCCTATGTGCAGTAAACACTGCGTTTCTATCGTTATGATATCACTTTTACGGATTATTTAGAATGCATGGCATAAAAAAGGCATTTCCTGTATTGGTACAGAAAATGCCCTGTTGTAACAGTATTGCGTTATTTGACAAGCATCGGTGTCCAGCGTGCGGAGTTATAGATGTCAGTCAGTTCATAGCAATAGTAGAGATCGGAATCGGTGAGAGTGATATCTGCGACTTCGAATTCACCATCGAATGTCATTGCATCACCCAGCTGGTATGTTTCCTGGTAGTTGCCGTCGTAGTCATAGTAGTCACACAGGAAATCGATCGTATCGCCTTCCTGCAGCTGCAGAAGACCTCTTGCCTCGATATCGGTTTCATACACAAGCTGACCGCCGCGTACGATACCGTCCGGATTCTCATCGGAGAATTCCACGATCAGGTTGACGCGCTCACCATTGACCAGTGCCGGAACATAGCCGGTCGTCTCATAGTTGTTATCATCAACGTATTCATCGGTAAGCATGTAGTAACTGACAACATGATCATCCAGAGACATCCACATGCCGTCATAATCCATGACGAGATCGCCGTCATCATCGAATTCGAAGATGTTATCCAGTCCAAGGTCGATATAGCCTTCTCCGTCATCCACCCATACATTGAGCTTGACAGTCTGGATCTTTGACCATTCATCTGCCGCAAGACTCAATACCTGTGTGCCGTTCTTCTCTGTTAATACGAAGGAAGAACTTGGAATATGATCTCTTCCCAGCAGCTGTGAGATGATATCCAGAGAGCTTGTATCCACTGCCTGGGAACCGCCTAACAGAGAGGACAGGTCAAACCCATAGGAGGAAGAACCGGAAGATGTACCGGTCAGAAGACCCAGAATATCCTGTGCAGAGCCATAGCTGTTTCCGTTGGAGACAGGCTGTCCGCCAAACAGGGAATAGAATGGGTTGGTGCTGTTTCCGGTCACGATCTGTCCGGAAGCCTGCAGTGTCGCAAACGATTTCACAGCGCTGGAATAATCGCTGTCAAAACCGATATTGTTGTATATCTGCATGATGGACTGTACTTTCTGTGTATTCCGATAGGGGAAGTAGATGCTCAGACCATATGCATTGTTGATATTCTTTGTCTTGTTGTATTTGACGCAGGACTGCAGCGCATTTGCCAGTGCCAGTGATTCCTTCGTATTCAGTGTCTTGCAGAAGTGGATCAGGTCGATCTGGTCCAGACGGTTGGACTGTGCAAATTCACGCGTTACGCTGCGGGCATCCGCTACAGCCTGGTAGTTATTGCCTTTTACATCTGCAGAGATCTTCTTGGAGAATGCACTGAGCGCTGATGGAACCGTATTGCGGAATTCCGCAAGATCCACTAATGACAGTGTGTTCTTGTCAGCCGAGGAAGCACCCTGCTGGCGTACAGTCACAAAATCATCGATGACCTGTTTGCCAAGATCCAGCGTAGATGTGGAACTGTTCTTGCCCAGCATGGAGACCCAGTTGGTATGGTACCATCCTGTACCTGGTTCTGTTTCTTCCGATGCCAGCAGATAGTCGCCATACGGCTCTACTGCCATGGCAGTTTCCATATTTGCCATCAGACATGCATCAAATCCGATGATATCAAACTTGACGCCGCCGGTTTTCAATGCTGAAGCGATCTCATCCACGCTCATGGATCCGTTCGGATACAGTTCATCATATCCATAACCGGCAATCGAGCCTCCGCCATGGTCCCAGAAGATGAGAATATTCCGGTTTGCCGGATAATTCTTTGCACAGAACTGAATGAATTCACTCAATGTGCTGGGGTCTGTCATGGCCTTTCTTCCCAGATTCGGATTGATCTGACGGACCTGTCCGCCGCTGACCAATTGCCAGATCTGGTTGGTTCCCGGTGTCATGATGTTGTTGTTCCACTTCTTTGTACCGCCGGTCTCAATGACAATGTTGACTTTATCGGACATTGTGGCCTGTGCCATCTCGCTCAGATCGCTCGTTGCCATGCCGTACTTGGATTCCAGGTCAGTACCGCACATATAGATCATGATGGTGACCTGGTCCTGTCCATTGCCGAGAAGCTTTGTATATTTGTCACGGGACCCGCTTGTGACCGCTGTATTAACAGACGGTGTGGACGCATCGGTATATGTGACCTGGTTTGTTGTCTGTGTGCCAAAGTGGAAACCGCCGGTCTGTGAAGACGGAGTGACTACAGGTGTCGGTGTCGGAGCAGCAGTCGGAGTGGGTGTCGGTGTTGTCCCGCTGTTTCCGCCGATCCCGCCGCCAAACAGCATATAAGCGAGAAGAAGGAGGACTGAGCCTCCTATACCGCCTCGTGTAATATTGCGGGTCGTATTGCTTCTTCTGCCGGAAGAAGGTTTCTCCCGGTCATTGTAATTGCCGTTGCCGACCGGACCGCCGCCGATCCCGTTTCCGCGTTTATTGACATCGGTAGTTTTCCCGGAATCTCTGCGTTTCCTGGAATGAGGACGATTATCCGTCATAATAGGTCCCTCCTGTTACTATTAACTGAATTATAGCAGAATACCAATCATGTGATATGTGTTTTGTTCCATGCATACAGTCTCTGAATCTGAATTTTTAGCTGAAGTGAAAAGTTAAGTTCCACTCCCAAGAGCGAAGCAAAACTGGTGGAAGTAAGTATTACAGAGACGGTGCTGAATTGAAGAAAACAGCACTGTTTTCTTGTAGAAATGAGTGATACTGGTAAAATGAAGATAGCA
>JAFYHC010000018.1 GCA_017539385.1 Solobacterium sp.
AACCTGCGTGCAGATATGAAGAATAAGCCTGCACCGTTACTGAATCCGGGTACCGGAAAGCCAATGACAGCCGAAGAGCTTGGCGGTGTCTTCTGCGCTGACCTGGTTGCACAGGAACTGGATGATACAACTGCACAGATCGAGATCCCGGATGAGATCCGCAATTTCTATAAGATGTACCGTCCGTCCCCGTTGGTGCGTGCATACTGTCTGGAAGAAAAACTGCAGACACCGGCAAAGATCTATTACAAGTTTGAAGGCAATAACACATCCGGAAGCCACAAGTTGAATTCCGCGATCGCACAGGCATATTACGCAAAGAAGCAGGGACTCAAAGGCGTTACTACCGAGACCGGTGCCGGTCAGTGGGGTACTGCTCTGTCCATGGCATGCGCATATCTGGGACTGGACTGCAAAGTATACATGGTCAAGATCTCCTATGAGCAGAAGCCGTTCCGCCGCGAGGTCATGCGTACCTATGGCGCAACAGTTACACCATCCCCGTCGATGACGACTGAAGTCGGCAAGAAGATCCTGGCAGAACATCCGGGAACGACTGGGAGTCTGGGATGTGCGATTTCCGAAGCAGTAGAAGATGCTGTTACACATGAAGGCTACCGGTATGTACTGGGAAGCGTATTGAACCAGGTGCTCCTGCACCAGTCTGTCATTGGTCTTGAGACCAAGGCTGCTCTGGATAAATACAATATTGAACCGGATATCATCATTGGATGTGCCGGCGGCGGTTCCAACCTTGGCGGTCTGATTGCTCCGTTTATGGGTGAAAAGCTGCGCGGAGAGAAAGATTACCGCATCATTGCCGTAGAACCGGCATCCTGCCCGAGCTTCACCCGCGGTGTATTTGCCTATGATTTCTGCGACACCGGTATGATCTGCCCATTGGCAAAGATGTATACGATCGGTTCCAGCTATATCCCGGCTCCGAACCACGCCGGCGGACTGCGCTTCCATGGCATGAGCCCGGTTCTTTCCCAGCTGTATCATGACGGCTATATGGAAGCTGTATCGGTCAAGCAGACAGACGTCTTCGAAGCAGCAGAATACTTCGCACGCTGCGAAGGAATTCTCCCGGCACCGGAAAGCTCCCATGCCATCAGGGCAGCGATCGATGAAGCGCTCAAATGCAAAGAAACCGGCGAAGAGAAGACAATTGTCTTCGGCCTCACCGGTACCGGCTACTTCGATATGGTTGCGTATGAGAAGTTCCATGACGGCGATATGACCAACTATATCCCGACAGACGAAGAACTGGCAGAATCCATTGCCCGTCTTCCGAAGCTGCCTGAATAAGACTCCCCCGGAGTTACTGCAGGAACATGAATTCCTGCAGTTTTTTTTCGATCAGCGGGTCATCGGCAGGAATGGACTGAATATCGTAATACTCAGGAGAAATAGTGCTTTCCTGGATCCTGCTGCGGTATTCCGAAGGAAGTATCATAAGCATTTCCCGGAAGCGGGTATTAAAGGATTTCAGGTCAGAAAACCCATTGTTTAACGCGATCTCGGTAAGAGAACGGTCCGTTGTAAGCAGGTCCCGTATTGCTTTCTGCAGACGCAGACGCATCAGATAATCATAGAAGCGGATGCCGAGACACTGATGGAACAGGGTGGAAAGATACGTGCGGTTATACCCGGTCAGAGCAGCGATATCCTGCAGACTGATCTTTTCACTGTAATGATCTTCCAGATAGTCCAATACTGTCAGGATGATCTTCTGTGTCTCTTCATCCGTCTCCTGCACGGCATTGTCATCTTCTGCTGCGAATTCCCTGCACAATGTGCCGATCAGCAGCTGCAGCGATGCTTTTGCCATGGATGGAGCGAAGACATCGTTCTGGTTCAGATAGTACAGGATCTGTGCGGCATACATGCGGATCTTCCTGTATACCGGTGTATTGCGCGTAGAAGCATCTGTGAGGCAGGAAGGGATGGTAAGACGGCTGCCTTTGTGCGTGAAAGGCTTTAGTGCACTGACTGGGAAATGCAGGACAAATGCAATGGTTCCCTCCGGATCGCAATAAGACGCATGGCCTACGTTTGGATTGACCAGTACAACATCGTTTTCTTCCAGATCATACAGAGCGCTGCCCTGATAAAAGTGCTGGCGGCCATACAGCAGAATATTCAGTTCAAAATCATCAGAGTGCCAGTGATAGCGGAAATTTGTTACCTGATGCACATAGCAGTCCGTATACAGACCTTCATCGGGCCATTCCGCTTTATATTTGTATTCCGCCATATATACCCCTTTCCAAACATTTTCCCTGTTCCGATTCTTTGGACGAATGATTGGCTGAAACTGGCAGATATTCGTTATTTCTGCCTGTTTTTTTGTTTTTCTATTAAATAAGTATCATAAAAATGAAGAATACGAAGGGAAAATGTTTGGATGATTTCCGCAGCTTCTTCCTGTACTAGTTTTCTTTTCTGGACAGAGTGCCTGCAAGCGCTTACAGAATTTGCCCGAAGATTTCCGTCGCAGACACTTTTTCTTTTCCGTATTGTATGGATGGTTAAAGATCGGATGTGAAAGGAGAAAAAATATGAACACACAGTTACTGATCTGTCTTATTATTTTCGTGGCAACACTTGTCAGCTTCTTACTGAATAAGATCCCGATGTGGCTGACATCGATGATCTCTCTGG
Organism: Solobacterium sp.; assembly: GCA_017539385.1. Lineage (GTDB taxonomy): Bacteria > Bacillota_I > Bacilli_A > Erysipelotrichales > Erysipelotrichaceae > Bulleidia. The sequence continues at coordinate 2,668 of JAFYHC010000018.1, forward strand.
CTGCTTTATTTATTACAAACTGCATTGACGCAAATGGTGCATTATCCGGTTTCGCCAATACAAATACGATCCTGATGGCTACAATGTTCGTTGTCGCAGCCGGATTCCGCCGCACTACACTGGTCGATTCCATGTGCAATGGCATCCTGAAACTGACAAAGGGTTCCTTCAAAATGGCATTCCTGGGATATCTGATCCTGACAGCACTTCTGTCCAACTTCATCGCCAGTCCGATGGTCGTCTATGCGATCGTTTCCCCGCTGGTATGTGCATTGTGCGACAAGGCAAATGTTTCCCGCTCCCTGTATATTTTCCCACTCATGGTCACAGCAATCGCTACCTGCGGCATCCTGCCGGGACCGACAGCCATTCAGATGAGCGGTCAGTTTACCGGCTTCATGGAAACCTATGGATTTGAAGGCATGTCCTTTACACCGACGAATTTCTTCCTTGGTGAATGGCCTGTCATCCCGGTCGTGATCGCATGGGCCATGTTATTAAGCGGAAAGTTCCTGCCGGCATCCACAAACGTTGAATTATCCGAAAAGAAAGCAGCTTCCACCGCATCCCAGCTGTCCCCGCTGTCCAACACAGCAGGCATTATCATCTTCTTTGCAACGATCGTGATTCTGATCTTCTCTGCACAGCTCAAACTGCAGACATGGTGGGTTGCTCTGGTTGGTTCCCTGTGCATGGTTCTGTTCAAAGTTGTGGATCAGAAGAATGCACTGCGTGATATCCCGTGGGATATGATCCTTCTGTATGTCGGTGCACTGGGTCTTGGTACAGCTCTGACAAATACCGGAGCTGGTGAACTGATCGGTAATGCACTGGCAAACGCAGTCGGCGGCACACATAATAATTACATCCTCGGTGCACTGTTCTTCATCATCCCGTTCTTAATGACACAGGTCATGCTGAACAGAGCAGTATCTGCAGTCTTCGTACCGATCTGTCTGCTGACATGCAGTGCACTTGGTGCAAATCCGATCGGCCTGATCATGCTGGTCAATGCCGGAAGTCTTACTGCCTTCATGACACCGATGGCAACACCGGCTGTACCAATGGCAATGGGAGACGGCGGCTATGAGCTCAAAGACCTGCTCAAAGGCGGCTGGCTGATCTCTGTACTGCTCTCAGTCGTATATATCTTCTACACAATGACAATTTTCCCGGCATTCTGATATGAACAGAGAAGAAAAAATAAAACTGGCGGAAGACTGCCGCTCACGGGGAAAGTTTCCTCCCCTGGGAGAAGGTGAAATACGGATACTTCCGGTAAAAAAGACGATCCGGACAGAAGATTATGATACGGTGCTGTATTGCTTTGACGGAACAAAGAGCAGTACAGAAGGACCTCTGTTTATCAATCTGCACGGCGGCGGATTCATTAAGGGAAGAGCAGAGCGTGATACACTGTACTGCAGCTGGATCGCAGAGACCTTCCAGGCACATGTATGGGATATCGACTATGTGCTGGCACCGGAATATCCATTCCCTGCTGCGGTATACCAGGCCTTCCACGCAATTGGCTATGCGTATGCGCATGCGGAAGAATATGGCTTTGACAAAGATCAGATCTTTGTCCTGGGACACAGCGCCGGGGGAAGTCTTGCGGCTGCCGCAATGATCCTGAATCACCATGAACCATGTTTCAAGGTAAAAGGACTTCTGCTGGATTATATTCCGGCTGATCAGAGAATCAATCCCTTTGAGAAGGTACGCATGGAAGACCTGAAGGATGAACGGCGTATTTCCCGGGCTAAAATGGAATCGGATTATCTTACACTGTATATGGAACCGGAAGAGTGCGTGGATGAACTGGCATCTGTCATTCTGGCAGATGATGAGACACTTGGTTCATTCCCGGAAACGCTTGTCATTACCGCCGGGCTGGATTCCCTGTGCGATGAAGGAGAACGGTTTGCCATCCGTCTTGCACAGGCCGGTACAGCCGTCACATGGAAGCGTTTCGTGAACTCCCCGCATGGATTTACGATCAACCGGAATGGTGAATGGAAAGAAGCACTGCAGCTGCACAGACGCTTTCTGGGCGGACTGCTGGATGCCAAAGGAGAAACGTTATGAAAATTACAGATCTGAGACTTCGTTTTGCAAAGCACTACCTGTTTGTGGAAATCGATACAGATGAAGGCATCACCGGTCTGGGTGAAGCAGGAAACTGGGGGTTCCTGTCTTCTACTGCAGATGCAATTATGAAGTTCAAACCCTATCTGATCGATAAAGACCCGTTCAATGCGGAAGATATTTTCCAGAATCTGTATCGGGCAGTCTATTTCCGCGGCTCTGTCATCATGAGCGCACTGTCTGCCATTGATATTGCATTGTGGGATATCAAAGGCAAGAAGCTTGGTGTACCGGTGTATCAGCTGCTGGGCGGGAAGACACGCGACAAGATCCGTGTATATGCATCTGTCATGAGCAAGACGGATGATCTGAATGAACTGGCAGAATGCTATAAAGATCTGCAGGCAAAAGGCTTCAACGCTGCCAAGATCTTTGTCAACGGACCGGTTTCCTCGCACAATAACGGCTTTGATGAATACTATTCCGGACGTGTGGAAGATGAACTGGAAAAGGTACGGGTGATCCGTGAAGCCGTCGGTCCGCATTTCGATTTCATCCTTGAAGCACACAGAGGCATGGATGTGCCGACTGCAGTCACTTTTGGCAGAGAAGTAGAACGCTATCGTCCGATGGTCTATGAAGATCCTGTGACACCGGATAATATCGATACGATGGCACAGGTGGCTGACAAGGTAAATGTTCCGATCGCGACTGGTGAGCGCTTCACAAATATCCGTGAATTTGAAATGTTAATGGACAGGACTGCGGTACGCTATGTACGTCCGGATGTCTGTGCTGTCGGAGGCATTACTGCCACAAAGAAGATCGCAGCAATGGCAGAAGCACACGATGTACTGCTGATCCCGCATAATCCGCTTGGTCCGGTATCGACAGCCGCATGTCTGCAGATCTGTGCATGCATTCCCAATCTTGGCATACAGGAACTGCCAGGCTTCTGCCTGAATGGCGCCGAAGATGCCATGGTCAAGGAACCGCTTCACTTCAAAGACGGATACATGTTCATTCCGGAGGCCCCCGGCATTGGCGTAGAACTGGCGGATGATGCAGAAGAACGTTATCCTGCAAATGAACGCGGATCCAACATTGCCAAGCGCAATTATGACGGATCGGTCAAAGACTGGTAAGATACTTTGAAATAACTGCAGTTTTTCAATCGATAAAGTTTGAAAAAACTGCAGTTTTTGTGTTCGATAACTTTGAAATAACTGCATATTTCCGGTAAAATAAGTTTGAAATAATTGCATCGGAGATAAATATGAGTGCAGAAATATATCACAGAAAAGTATATGACAGGTTATTGGAGTGGAAAAAGACATATGGCGGTTCATATGCCGCTCTGATTCAGGGGGCTCGCCGTGTCGGCAAAAGCACTGTAGCAGAAGAATTTGCCCGTAATGAGTACAAATCATATATAAAGATTGATTTTGCAAATATAACGGAAGAAATGCTCGATGTGTTTCGCGTTATATCGGATCTGGATCTGTTTTTTCTTCGCCTGCAGGCAGAGACCGGTGTCACTCTATATGAAAGACAATCTGTATTGATTTTTGATGAGATTCAGCTGTACCCGAAAGCAAGACAGGCAATTAAGTATCTTGTGGCAGACAATAGATATGATTACATTGAGACAGGATCGCTGATTTCAATTCGTAAAAACGTCAAGGGAATTGTAATACCTTCAGAAGAATATCGTATTGATATGTATCCGATGGATTATGAAGAGTTTATGTGGGCATGTGGAAACACAAACATCGACGTTATTCAGAAAATGATTGAAAAAGGCTCGGCAATTGGTGATTCTACAAATCGGAAACTGATGCGTGATTTCCGCATTTATATGGCAGTCGGCGGAATGCCGCAGGCGGTAGAAGCATATTTGCAGAAAAAGAATTTCGCAGAGATCGATGCCGTGAAACGGGGAATACTTGAATTGTACGAAGAGGATTTTCAAAAAATTGATCCATCCGGACGGATCTCCAGAATGTTTTTATCTATTCCGTCACAGCTTGCTCTGAAAAAAAACCGGTTTGTTATCAGCCGGGCGACAGGAAAAAGAAGAACCACAAAAGATGAAGAATTGCTTTCGGACCTGATCGATTCACGTACAATACTGATCTGCCGGCATGTCACATCGCCTGGTATCAGTCTTTCTCAGACTGCGTCTATGGATACTTTCAAACTATATCTTATGGATACCGGATTGTTTACCACACTGTTATTCAACGATGAGAGCAAAGTATATGAGGGAATATACAGGAAATTACTGAGTGATAAATTACCGGAAAACCTTGGCTTTCTATATGAAAATGCCGCTGCACAGATTCTGGCATCATCAGGACGTAAATTGTATTATCATACATGGCCGAAGGAAAACAGCACACATTCCTATGAAATTGACTTTCTGATTCTGCACAATGCGAAACTGATTCCAATTGAGGTGAAATCTTCCACCATCCGTCCGCATGCGTCGCTGGATGAATTTGGGCGCATATACTCAAAACATGTTTTCAGAATGTGGATCGTATCGCAGCAGGACATTGGGAAAGAATCCGAGATACGTCTTTGGCCTTTATATTGTCTGCCGGTACTTGTTAAGGAATGATCCGTTATATTGTAACTGCAGAAGGAGTAATGAACCAATCGTAGAATAAAGCCGGAAGTGATAATAATCACCTCCGGCTTCATGCATGTATTTGTGTTATTCGTTGGGATAATCTGCGAACGTCTCACCATCTAACGCAGTGTAGAGAACATTTTCGTGGTTCACATCGTTCATCAATGAGACAGCGATATGATAGTCAGATACATTTGCGGTATACATTTCCTTTCGGAGGGCAGCTGACAGTTCTTTGGATCTATTTGTGATATTGTTCCATGTTTCAAGATCTTCACCGCCGTTTTCTTTTGCACTGGCTGCCAGAGCTGCCATTCCGTCGTAATAAATATTTACGTATATTGTAGACTCGATCAGCTGGATATCCGGAGACATGGAACTCAGAATGTCCTGCAGATACTGGATGAAAGAATTGATATTGCCGTCCGTAGGAATATCGGCATATGCAGCAGGACCATCGGTGCGGTCTTCTGCGATCATTTCCGGGGTGACAGTATAGGATGGATCGCTATCCGGATAGACCTGGGTATTGGAAGCGTTTGTGCCCTTTGCGTCAATGACATTGGAGATCGTATAGACGCTGCCGTCAAAAGATACATCCAGATTAAACTTGAATTCCGTGCCCCAGCTGTTTTTCAGAGTAAGTCCTTCACAATGTCTTATCTCAGTATCTTTTACGGACCATTTCCCAGCTGACAATATATGCAGATAATAATCATCTGTATTACCGGACGTATCCGCATAGGAATGGATTTTGGAAGGATCTACTTCATTGCCGGTACTGTCAAATACATCCATGGCAAAGTAATTGGTTAATGCAGTGACTGCGGCACGCTTGGCGGATTCAGAACTGAATGACGCTTCCGGGACAGGCTTGTTATAGCGGACATACAGACAGATTTTCCTGCCGATATCATTGGAAACATCTTCTGCGTGATCAACGATACAGACTTTTATTTCTTCTGCAGAGAGCTTTTCAACTTCAGATGTCATATCTTCTGTACCATTTACATTCTTATAGTAAATTACCTGATACCCTAAAGCTTTTGCCTGATCTGCAGCTCTGTCTGCAGGCAGTCCTTTCAGCTTACTTGTCAGGTAATCAGAGAGCTTTGTGACTGTCAGGAGTATTTTTGCCTTTTTATCGATTTCCTCCCCGGTCAACTGGTTCTTCTTTGTAACGACCCAGTTGTTTTCATCAAAGACGGAGGAACCGTCGCTGGATTCATAGGAAATATTCTGGAAACCGAGATCCTGTAACGTACGAATAGCTTCCGTAAGCCGCATTCCTTTTACGTCCGGCATGGCAATGAGAACACCTTCGATCGATTCTGTAAAAGTATAATCATTCAGTTCGATCGATCTGCTGTGTGTTTTGATCGAGCACTGGATGGTTGAATTGTCTTTCAGCGTAAAACTCTTCGAGGTTCTGACATCATGATCATCCCGCCGATAGATCAATAATGTGTGTTTTCCTTCTTTTACGGTAAGCAGAGCGGAGAAGTCTTCTCCATGATCTGCGGAACCGGCTTTTGTTTCATCAATGTAAATATTTACATCGTTGCGGTCCAGAAATATATTGCTTTCAAATGCAATATCAAGATACAGAGTACAGTCTTTTTTCTGACTGTCCGGTATCTCTTTTGTACACCCGGAAACAAGCATGATGAACATAGTAAAAAGCAGAACAGGTATAAATCTTCGTTTCATTATCATCACTCCTTTTTTTACTGAACCCCCTTATTGGTCCGCAGGTTGTTTTTCTTCCAGAGATTCCAGATATTCTTCCATATTGCGAATCTGTGCATTCAGGGTATCGCGCTCCTGATACAGACGGATGGCTGCTTCTTCCAGCAGTGCTTTCTGCTGTAAGACAGGTGCGTCCAGGATTGCTTTGATCTCATGGATCGTGAGTCCGGCTTCCTGCAGTTTCAATATCTTCTGCAGGCGTTCAATGGCCTTGTTGCTGTACTGTTTGGATTTCTGGGGACCGACGCGCCGGGTCGGCTTTAAAAGACCGATGTGGTCATAGTAGTACAGTCGTTTTCTTGTGACATGTGTCAGTGCGCAGACTTCGTGGACAGATTTCATTCCCAAATACTTTCAATGTCCACATTCTAGGACTGTTCCCCATGGGAACAGTCAAGCAGGAAAATACTGGGTGAATACCGTTCCCCGGGGAACGGTACAGGGCGGAAAAACTTCAGGAAGGGTATTCTTCCATCAGTTCTTTGAGCAGGCTGATCTGCTCTTTGAGGGTGTTCTGCTGTGCTTCGCAGCGCTGCACCGCGTTCTGCAGGATCGTTGGAATATCACACGCAGGATCATCCAGGATGGCGCGGATCTCTTCGATGCGCAGGCCTGCCTTGCGGAAGCGAAGGATGTGCTGCAGACGGTGCACTGAGGCAGCGTCGTAGTATTTGTGCTCCTGGATGCCGGTGCGGGCAGTAGGTTTGAGAAGACCGATGCGGTCATAGTAGAACAGTGTCTTGCGGGTGATGCCGGTCTTTGCACAGAGCTCACCCACGCTGCATAGTGTATTGCTCGTATCCTGCTCCTCCTTACACTTAGAGGATAGAGTCCCCGGGGAACGGAATACATACCCAAAAAAACGGTATAAAAAAGACCAATGCATGTGCATCAGTCTTCATTGGCATCCTGCTCGGCCTGTATCATCTTGAGCCGGTAGTCATCTTTGTTTTGGTACTGGTGTTCTTCATCGATGGGATTGAGATGACCGCATTTGCGGCACTGCCATACAGGCAGGTGATCATCAAAGCCCTCCTGCAGGTTCAGATAGTCATTGCAATTGTCGCAATACCACTCAATGCCGGGGAAGCGGGATGTGGTATCGTCACCGAAGTAGTAGTCTTCGTAGTCCTCAGGACGAAACAGATAATAGAGTTTGTCCTGCAGGGTGCCTGTCTCACTGGGTTCTTTGTGGACAGGGACCCAGAAACTGTCATAGGTACGGGTCAGGCGGCCTGCTTCATTGCGCAGGAAACTGCCAGTCAACAGCCACATCCAGCCGTTGACGAAGCCATCCCAGTCGAAGCGGTCCAGCTGATAGACGGCATTGTAGATGACCTGGCTGAAGACTTCTTCATCCATTGGGGCAGGTTCATTGTCTTTTTCCCACTGGGTGCGCTTTGCATCTTCTTCCGCAAGTGCGATGCAGTAGTCCCACATTGCCTTGTGAAGCTGACTGACCTGTTCTTCGCTCAAAGCTTCCAGTTTACCTCTCACATGATCCGTTAGATCCGGCATGGGCTGTGTTTCGACAGAAAGTGCACGGGCGATATTGCGGCGGATCATTTCGGCAGTACGGCGTTCCTTTTCGCGGTTGCTGCGGGAAGTGCCGATGAGCTGACCGATGATATACTGCACACGGCGTGCATCACCGACATAGAGATAATCATGATAGCGTGTCGCATAGAGGCGGTATTCCGTGTCCACATACTCCGGTGCCTGTTTGACAGTTCCGTCGCTTTCCCGTTCCGTCACCAGTAAGCCGGGAAACCAGCCTTCGATCAGATCCAATTGCCGGGGCGGCTTTTCACCGGTCACAGAATAATAGAGATCCGTGACAGGACCAAAGCGGAGAGAGATGTTTTTTGTTTCTTCTGCCATGTCATCCTCCTATGAGGGAATTCTCTTCTGTTTTATGCAAAACTGCAACGGTAATCTGAAAGTACCCGTATAATAACAATGATACATAATGGTGAATACGATGAATAAGTGGACACGGAAAAGAATACTGGATACGTTTACCGAACTGGTAAATGAACATGGCTATGATGCAGTGACGATACAGATGATCCTGGAGAAGGCAGAGATCGGAAAGACAACATTCTACCGGTATTTCAGAAATAAGTCGGATCTTCTGTATGGGCATTATGAAGACCTGTATGATGCGGCTGTAGAGGATGAACAATGCAATGATGTAACGGACCTGTTCATTCTGTTATTGAAAATAACGCGGGAGAATCCGGAAGAACTGTCCATGTTTGATACGATCGGCTATGAATCGTACCGGGAATTCATCTACAAATATACCTATGCACGCGGAAAGGAAATACTTGAGACGGCATGGAAAAGAGAACTGACAGAAAAAGAGAAGTTCCATGTGGCGTTCTTCTGCGGCGGGGGAGCGCGCATCCTGGAAGAATATGCATGCGGGAAATACCGGAATATGACACCGGAAGAAGCGGGAAAAGCCGTCGCATCCATGGCTTCTGACCGGTATCGGGTAACGATCGATAAGCCGGCATACCGGAAGAAGAAAACGAAGCGGTGAATGCGGCTGATACGGAGGCGGATTTTTTGCATTCTTGGAAATGTATGAGACAATAGTATTGTTACAACAGGAAGAAGGAGAAATGAAATATGAAAATTGCACTGATCAATGAGAATTCACAGGCTGCGAAAAACAGCATCGTGGAAGCATCGTTACGCAAAGTGGTGGAACCGAAGGGCTATGAAGTTGTAAATTACGGCATGTACAGCGCACAGGATGATGCACAGCTGACCTATGTACAGAATGGTATTCTGGCAGCGATCCTGCTCAATTCCGGCGCAGCGGATTTTGTCGTGACCGGGTGCGGTACCGGCGAAGGTGCCATGCTGGCACTGAATTCCTTCCCGGGTGTCATCTGCGGCCATGTGGCAGACCCGCTGGATGCATATACATTTGCACAGATCAATGACGGAAATGCCGTATCGATTCCGTTTGCACTGCGCTTTGGCTGGGGCGGAGAACTGAATCTGGAATATATCTTTGAAAAACTGTTCAGCGAACCGTTCGGCGGCGGCTATCCGAAAGAGCGTGTTGTACCGGAACAGCGCAATAAGAAGATTCTGGACGGTGTCCGTGCAGCAGCCTTCCGTCCGCTCGCAGATATCCTGAAAGATCTGGATCCACAACTGGTAAAGGGTGCTCTTGCCGGTGAACATTTTGATGAATATTTCTTCCGTGACTGCAAGGATGCAGCTCTGGCAGAACTGGTAAAACAGCTCAAGGCTTAAAACACAATTGCGGCATAAGCCGCAATTTTTTCAAAGGAGGCAGTTATGCGCAAAACGATCTTATGCTATGGGGATTCCAATACATTCGGCTATGTGCCTGCAGGCGGGGGAGAGCGGTATCCCGAAGATGTACGCTGGACCGGTGTTCTGCAGGAAGATCTTGGAGATGCATATAAGGTCATAGAAGAAGGATGCAGCGGACGGACAACGGACATCGATCCGCCAGGCGTGCCATGGAAGAACGGCCGCTCTTTCCTGTATACCGCTTTGCATTCGCATAAGCCGCTGGATATGGTCATCCTGATGCTTGGTACAAACGATCTCAAGCGTTCATTCCACCGGGATGAGAAAGTGATCGCCGCATCCATGAAAGGCCTGGTGACAGGCATACAGAGCTATATGGAGGAGAAGCAGATGAAGATGCCGAAGATATTGATCATGGCACCGGCACACCTGGATCCCCATGTTGAACAGGGCGTATTTGGTGATGATTTTGATACATTGTCGTATGAAGTATCCACCCGTCTTGCAAAAGAATATGAAAAACTGGCAAAAGAGATGGGATGCATGTTTCTGGATCTTGCGCCATACTGCACCGTTTCCCCGAAAGACGGTGTTCATCTGACAGCGGAAAGTCATATCGCAGCCGGGCACCGCATCGCTGAAGCAATACGCGAGGCATTTGCACAATGATTTACACGGTTACGCTGAATCCTGCACTGGATTATGTGGTGCAGATGAAGAAACTGGCACCGGGAGCGATCAACCGCAATACCAGTGAGAATATCTACTGCGGCGGAAAGGGAATCAATGTCTCATGGATCCTGCAGGAACTGGGTATTCGCAGTACAGTCCTGGGCTTTATTGCCGGCTTTACCGGGAAAGCACTGGCTGAAGGACTGCAGGCACATGGCATCAATACCGATCTCATCACCGTACAGAAGGGAATGACGCGGATCAATGTCAAGATCAAGGCAGAAGAAGAAACCGAGATCAACGGCATGGGACCGCAGATCGAAGCAGAAGACTTCGAACAGCTGAAACAGAAAATGCATATGCTGGTTCCCGGGGATATGCTGGTGATTTCCGGCAGTATTCCTTCCTGCATGCATTCGGATGCGTATGAGAAGCTGCTGGAACATGTACCGGAAGGTGTCGGGATCGTCGTGGATGCAGAAAAGGATCTTCTGCTGAAGATCCTGAGATATCATCCGTTTCTGATCAAACCCAATGTAAAAGAACTGGGAGACATGCTCGAAATGGAACTGAAAACGGAAGAGGATATTCTTGCCGGTGCACGGAAGCTGCAGGAGCTGGGTGCACGCAATGTGCTGGTATCCATGGCAAAAGACGGTGCCCTGCTTCTTGGAGAAGACGGTTCCTTCCTGCACATGTGTGCGCCGTCCGGCACAGTGGTCAATTCTGTCGGTGCAGGGGATTCCATGGTGGCGGGCTTCCTGGCCGGGTGGACGAAGACACAGCGGTACGACGAAGCATTGAAACTTGGTACGGCATGCGGCAGTGCGACCGCTTTCCACAGCGGACTTGCTGCATACCGGGAGATCATGGACATTTATAAGAGTTTGTAAAACAGGCTTTGGGGTCATTCCCAAAGCTTGTTTTCCTCAGTCATTCAGCAGTCTTCTTGCAATCTCAATGGCGCCTTTGCCATCCATCGTTCCATACACGCGCATGTCAATGCCTTCCAGCGGTGTATTGGGGAATTTCTTCTGGATGTCTTTTGCGGCATAGCGCACCTGCGGTCCCAGCAGGATACAGTCCGCTTCCGGACCATACTGGTCCACCTGTGTCAGTCCATAGGCGTCAATGCTATAGTCCTTGCCAATGGCAGAAGCAGCCATGCGCATCTTTGTGACAAGCAGGCTGGTGGACATTCCGCCGGCGCAGAATAATACGATTCGTTTGGTCATGTTTGTATTCTCCTTTTTTCTAATATACCACAGAAGAAAGCCGCAAAAGCCATCCTGCGTCAGGATGATACCGATGAGTTCTATGACCTTCACGAAGACCCATACGAGAAGTACAATAAAATAGATGAACCGGCTTATGCCAAAGAAATTCTGCAGCTGGAGAGAAAACTGCTGAAATGGTATCAGGCTACCTGCGACACGGTACCGCTGAATTTCGATGCCCGCTTCAGCCATGATATGCTTTGGGCAATGTTGAAAGGCAGCTGCAAAGACGAGGAAGAGCGCACAATGGTCCGTGATGCTGTATTCAAAGGCATGAAAATGCCGATGGTCATGGAACTGCTGCGGAAACACAGAGAGGGAAAATAATATGGCATTGCTGCATATGAGTTTTACCAGCAAATACCTGCATGGAACGACGGATGTAAATGTGATCCTGCCGGATCCGGGTTTCCGGCAGGAACCGGCAGATCTCTATAATTCCGGTGAAAAATTTAAAGTCCTGTGGTTATTGCATGGTACCTATGGGGATTATTCCGACTGGTTGCGCAAGTCCAATGTGGAATTGTATGCATGTGAAAAGAGAATCGCAGTGGTCATGCCGTCCGCATTGAATTCCAATTATGTGGACTGGAAGACATTCAGTATGGGATATGAAGTATATTCGTATTTCTTTGAAGAACTGATGCCGATGGTATACGGATGGCTGCCGGTGTCCCGGAAGAAGGAAGATAACTTCATTGCCGGTCTTTCCATGGGCGGAAGAGGTACATGCGTGTATGCGTTTGCCCGGCCGGAGCTCTTTGCGGCTGCGTATAGTTTCTCTGCTGCACCGGTGCCGCTCAAGGAACCGGACATGTCCAATCCATTTGCGGCAAGAGAAATGACACTGATCGAGAATTTCGGCGGTATGGACGGCTACCGGCAGTCTGCGCTGAATTTGTGGGACAGAGCAAAAGAGTGCGTGGAGAAGGGCATTGAAATGCCGAAGATGTACTTTGCATGCGGTGACCGCGATCCGATCGCCTATGCATCATTCCTGGCATTCCGCACGTATGCCAAAGAGATCGGCTTTGCGGCAGAGTTCCATGAAATTGCCGGTTATTCCCATGAGTGGCGTTTCTGGGACCTGTGCCTGCAGGATGCACTGGAACGGTTTGTACCGGAAGAGGGAAAAGTACCCCTGTTTGAAAAGATGTAGCCTATGCTCTATCTGATCGTCAGTTTATTTGCAGTATCATTGGTGCGATCTGCGGCATCGGCGGCGGACCGATCAATCTGGTCGTATTGTATTTCTTCTTCTCCATGACCACGAAAGAAGCAGCCTTCAACAGTATCTTCGTGATCCTGTTCGGACAGATCACCAATCTTGGCAAGACGCTGTTAACGCACAATGTGCCTTCGTTCAATACCATGACGCTGATCCTGATGGTGTTCGGCGGCGTACTGGGCGGCATTATCGGACGCATGATCAATAAGAAGATCGACGGTAAAATGGTTGAGAAGCTGTTCTTGTGTGCAATGGTATTGATCCTGGTGATTTGTGCATTGAATATACGCAAATATCTGTTTGTCTGAGACGGTAATGATCCGTCTTTTTTATGTATGCTTGTATGATAGGAAAACGGTCATGGTTCCTGTATAATGGGAGTACCGGAAAGGCAGTAAACATATGAAATTATATATCGTGCGGCATGGCGAAACGATGTTCAATGTCAAACGCATCGTACAGGGGTGGTGTGATTCCCCTTTGACAGCGAAGGGACGCATGCAGGCAAAAGCATGCGGGATCGGTCTGAAAGATGTGCCGTTTATTGCGGCATACTGCTCCACCAGTGAGCGTACATTGGATACGGCATTGGGCATTCTGGCGGGAAGAGACCTCGCTGTACAGGCGTTAAAAGCGTTGAAAGAAATGAATTTCGGAGAGGCGGAAGGGGAACCGATGAGTGAATGGTTCGATTCGCAGGACGCCATCCAGGAGAAATTTGCTTCATGCGGCGGCGAAACGTTTGCGGAAGCGGGACAGCGTGCTCTTTCCGCATGGAAAGCCATTGCAGAGAAACATGATGAAGGCAATGTGCTGATCGTGACGCATGGTGCTGTGATCATGGCAGGCATGCAGGCACTGACGCCGGAAGAAACAGCCAGGCAGCTGGCCTCCGGACATGCCCCGGAAAACTGCTCTGTAACAATACTGGAATATACCGGTGACAGTCTGATGCCTGTCACGGTATTTGATACATCATTCCGAGAAAAAGGCGAAGGAGGACAAGTATAATGGCACATTTTCCGGAGAATTTCCTGTGGGGCGGTGCAGTCGCAGCCAACCAGTGGGAAGGCGGATGGAACCTGGGCGGACGCGGTCCGGCGATGACCGATGTAACGACCGGCGGTTCTGTCAAAGAGAGAAGAAAAATCACGTATATCGATAAGGACGGCAATCACTGCACGCTGGACCGGCATGAAAAACTGCCGGGAGGTGCAAAGTATGCCGTACTTCCGGAGTATCACTATCCCAACCATGAGGCAGTCGACGGCTATCATCATTACAAGGAAGATATCGCACTGTTTGGCGAAATGGGATTCAAACAGTTCCGCATGTCCATCTCATGGTCACGTCTGTATCCGACCGGACTGGAGAATGAACCGAATAAAGAAGGTGTGGAATTCTACCGGGATATGTTCAAGGAAATGCATAAGCACGGGATCGAACCGCTCGTTACGATCTGGCATTTCGATACACCGCTGTATCTGGAAGAGCACTGCGGCGGCTGGCTGAACCGGGAAACCATCGATCATTTCGTCCGCTATGCAACGACCTGCTTCAGAGAGTACAAAGGTCTGGTACATAACTGGCTGACATTCAATGAGATCAACAATACAATGCCGGACCCGATCTTCCACGGCAATCTGAGTGATGAAGCCTTTTCGGAAGCCTGCCAGCATCTGCATTATCAGTTCGTCGCCAGTGCCAAGGCAGTGCAGATCGGTCATGCGATCGATCCGACCAACCAGATCGGCTGTATGATCTGCGGTATCTGCTATTATCCGGGCACATGCGATCCGGCGGACATTCTGGAAAACCGTCACAGATGGGAAGAGAAGATCTTCTACTGCGGCGATGTACAGTGCAAGGGATACTATCCGACATTTGCAGAGAGAATCTGGAAAGAACACAATGTAGATCTGGATATCACGGAAGAGGATCTGGAAGACCTGGCACGCGGTACTGTGGATATGTATACATTCAGCTATTACATGTCCCAGAATGTTACAACGCACAAGGATGTCGAGATCGTCGGCGGCAATATGTCGGCCGGTGCGAAGAATCCGTATCTGGAATATTCCGACTGGGGATGGTCCACAGACCCAAGCGGACTGGATTACTATCTGGAAATGATCTATGACCGGTATGAACTGCCGATCATGGTCGTTGAAAACGGTCTTGGTGCATATGACACCGTCGAAGAAGACGGTTCGATCCATGACCCGTTCCGGATCGATTACTACCGCAAGCATATCCAGGCAATGGATAAGGCACTGGCGGCCGGTGTGGATCTGATCGGCTATACGACATGGGGATGCATTGACGTCGTATCGGCAGGCACCGGTGAGATGCGCAAGCGCTATGGCTTCATCTATGTCGACATGGATGATGAAGGCAAGGGGACCATGGCACGCTCCCGCAAAGATTCCTTCTACTGGTATAAGAAAGTCATCGCTTCCAACGGAAACGATCTGTCTGACTGAGTGTGACTGGGATGTGTGAATGCACATCCCTTTCTTCATGCGGCATAATTTGCCGGAAAGGGCAACAAATATGGGAAGTATAAAACTGCTGGTATTGGATCTGGAATGTATGATCTTGCGGTATGCATGATATGCAAAAAAACGCTACAATGAAGATAATGAAACCAGTATTTGTATAGGAGGCAGTATGGCATACAGATTATGGGAACTGGCAGAAGAGCTGAAGAATGAGTACGAATGGGTCGAACTGTCCCATTCCATGAACAATGACAGTCCGATATGGTCCGGAATACCAGCCGGATCGGTGGATGTTGGACAGACCGTCTATGACTGGGGCAATCCAATGCTGGACTGCCTGATCCAGACCTTCAAATGCCCCGGACAGTATGGTACGCATATTGATTTCCCGGGACATTTTATCAAAGATGGGAAACTGTCGGAATCGTATTCCGTGGAAAGCATGGTCTATCCGCTTTGCGTGATCGATATTACAAAGCAGGTGGCTGAAGATGTCCACTATGCAGTCACAAAGGCAGATATCCAGGCATATGAAGCAAAATACGGACCGATTCCGGACGGCGCATTTGTGGCATTGCGCACGGATTGGTCCAAGCATTGGCCGGATATGGATGCTTTATCCGGAATTGCAGAAGACGGCAGTGAGAACTTCCCGGGATGGTCCATGGAAGCACTCAGGTATATCTATGAGGAAAGAAACGCTGCAGCCAATGGACATGAGACACTGGATACCGATGCGTCTGCAGAAGCCGCAAAAGCCGGTGACCTGGCATGTGAGCGTTATGTGCTGGACTCCGGGAAACTGCAGGTAGAGGTGCTGGATAATCTGGATAAAGTGGCACCGGCCGGCGCATTGATCCTGGTCATGTGGCCGCGTATTGAAGGGGCAACCGGCATGCCGGTACGTGCTGTAGCAATTACACCAAAACAGTAAAGGAACTCGTACAGAGCGAGGTATAAACAGACAAAAGCCGGCCCGTTTTGGACCGGCTTTTCTGCGGTATAAGTATTGTGTTCAGACCAGTGGCATTTCGTTTTCCTGCTCAATATAGCGGCAGAAGACGAACAATGCACAAAGGATATCCGGGGCGAAGCGCTTCGCTGTCTGTATATCCCAGCCGCCGATGATGCCGCGGTGCATGATCTGCACAGCCGGATGTCCTTCTGTATCTTTCAGGACATAGTTCTGGCTGTTCTGCATATACAGTTCATAGGGCTGATCGTTCAAAGTGACATCAGCGTGATCCACTAAGGGCATCCGGGCAACCGGCCATCCGGAGTATTCCGGGTCTTCGTTTTCGGCATAATGGGGTTCTCCATGGAGAAGTTCTTTTCCTTCGGCAGTGCAGTAGCTGTATGTGGTATGGCTGATATTGCCGTCTGTATCATCATTGAGAGCAGAGGTATGTCCGAGGACTTCGTTTTTTGCGGATAGGATCTCACGGCTGCGGGTGAAGTATTCGTTTTTGATAACAGCGAGCGGTGTGCTGCTGTCTGAGGCAGATAATCTTCCTCCCTGAATCGTATAATTCATAGTTTCCTTCTTTCTGTTCAGAATATGCTGAGCAATATGACACCGGCCAGTCCGCATGATGCCATGACAGCGATTGGATCCGGTTTTTTGATGCGCAGTACCGCAAGGGCAATGACGAAGATGAGAGCCGGAATGATATGTACCTGCAATAGATCCGCCGGCAATGTGCGCTGTCCATAGACACTCAGAATGATAAGCGAGAAACCGGCAGATGCGATCATGGCAATCACTGCGGGCCGTAATCCTGCCAGCATTCCCTGGATGAGGCTCAGGCCGCGGAAGCGGTAATAGGCCCATGCAAGTGTTAATACAATGATGCAGGAAGGCAATACGCATCCGACCGTCGCAACAACGGAACCCAGGATGCCGGCCACCTGCATTCCTACGAAGGTAGCAGAGTTGATGGCAATTGGTCCCGGTGTCATTTCCGAGATCGTCATGATATCGGCAAACTGCGTCATCGTCAGCCAGTGGTGAATATCAACCGCCTGGCTCTGAATCAAAGGCATGGCTGCATAGCCGCCGCCGATGGAGAATAATCCGATCTGTACAAAACTCCAGAATAATGCAAGTAATTCCATCACCAGCCACGCTCCTTTTCTGCTCTTTGCCGCATCACTGTTTCTGCTGCACCAATGGTGCCGCAAAGCAGGATCAGCAGGATAATATTCAGTTTGAGATACCGTACAGCGATAAAGGACAGGATGAGCATAACGATGCGTACAGGGTTCTTCGTACGTACCACATCGCTGCCCATGTTCCATACGACATCGGTAATGACTGCGGCAACTCCCGCCAGCATGCCTTCCATCGCCATACTGACATAGGCGTTGTCACGAAAGACAGCATAGAATCTGGAAATAACGGATATGATGATCAATGGCGGCAATACAGTGCCGAGAATACTGATCAAAGCACCGGGTATGCCTGCGACATGATAGCCGATGACGATCGAAGCATTGACGGCGATTGCACCGGGGGAAGACTGGGCAATGGCGGTCAGGTCCAGCATTTCGTCTTCTTCGATCCAGTGCAGTTCATCGACGAACTTTTTACGTAAGAGCGGAATAATAACAAAGCCGCCGCCGAATGTACATGCACTGATCTTGAACGTTGAAGTAAACAGTGTCAGGTACAGGCCGTCTTCTTTGGAGTGTGCAGTGTCTTTATGCGGTGTCTGCGAATGTTCCATAGGTATTTCTCCTTGCGGTCTAATCGTAAACACTATTCATTCATAATAAAAATAGTATTATTAAATAGTAATAATAAGTAAAACGATATAAGAGGTATACGATGACGATACGGCATCTGAAAATATTCCTGGCAGTCTATGAACATAACTGCAATGTGACCAAGGCGGCAGAAGCGCTGCATATGTCGCAGCCGGCAGTATCCCTGGCGATCCGGGAACTGGAAGATTATTACGGCGTGAAGCTGTTTGAACGGCTTGGCAGACGGCTGACGATCAGCGAAGCAGGACGCTCTTTGCTGGAATATGCGGTCAATATCAGCGGCCTGTTTCATGATATGGAAGATACGATGCGGGACTGGGACAGTGCCGGAAAACTGCGCATTGGCGCAAGCATTACGATCGGTTCACAGTTTCTGCCATTCTATGTCAATGCATTCAATACCCGTTTTCCGGGAACGGAAGTGCGTGTCGTCGTGGCACCGGGGGAAGTGATCGAAGAACGTCTTCTGGCGGATGAACTGGATTTTGCACTGGTGGAAGGGGTGCCGGTGAATTCGTCTTTTCAGCATGAAGTGTATATGGAAGACAGGCTGGCGGTCATCTGTGCACCGGGAAGAGGATATAAAAACAAACAGAAGATCACTCCTGAGGAACTGTGCGGGATGCGTCTTCTGCTCAGGGAAAAAGGAAGCGGAACACGGGATGTATTTGATTCTGTGCTGCAAAGTGCAGGATATACTGCAGATCCGGTCTGGGAAGCCTACAGTACAACGGCTTTGTACAATGCCGCGATCAATGGGCTTGGAACAGCGGTGCTGCCATACCGCATGGTATCGCGTGCACTGCGGGAAGGCTGCATCATTGAACTGGTCGTGGACGGCATGCCGTTCCGCAGGAATTTCAATCTGACCTGGCACCGGCATAAGCATCTGACCAAAGCGGCCAGACACTTTATGGATATCTGCCGGACGTATGAGATGGATTATCCGATGATCCGCTATAATACGCTGTTCTGATCACAGCAGAAAAAGAAACGGGGGGAAGCAATATGGAAAACAGCAGTAAACCGGTATTGTCCAACGGTGACCGGCTGGCACTGGACCGTACGAAGCTGGCAAATGAACGCACACTTCTTGCCTATATCCGTACGTTTATCGGCATGGTATCGGCCGGTATTGCCATTTTGAAAGTATTTGACTTTGCGTGGACACGTCCCATTGCGTGTCTGTTTCTGATCAGTTCGATACCGATGCTTTGTATCGGCATATATCGGTATATAAAAACAAGCAGAGGCCTGCAGGATATCTCAGGTCTCCGCTGATAAAGCAATATATTCTATTTGCCAAGACGCATGCGCCGGATGGAAGGCCATAATGCCTTGTCCAGGATCGGCACGATGACAGCCGCAAGAATGGTCTCCAGAATGCCGTTGGATGTGATGACACCGAAGATCACGGCTGCGACGCCTGTTTCCGGGATGCCGAGTGCCTGTGCATACGGCTTGCCGAAGAACAGCCAGATCATGCCCATGACCAGCAGGGTGTGGATCATGGTGTTGACACCGGCAGAGATCGCACATGCAGGGATCGGGCCGGTCTTTTTCCGCAGCATGCGGAAGAGTTTGCCGGAGAACCATCCCAGGAAGATGCGCGGTCCGAAGACGATCAGCAGGCTGAAGAAGTTGCCGTGGATCCCGCCGACCGTAATAAACGGCGAGAACAGGAAGGATGTGACGCCGGGCACAAACGTTGCCCTTAACATGCTGGTGAGTCCGAAGACAAAGCCCGTCAATGCGCCATACCCTGTGCCAAGGAAGATGCCGGACAGGATGACCGGAATGTGCATCGTAGTGATGTTGATCGCGCCGACCGGAATATATCCGATGGGTGTAAGGGTCATAATGACCTGAATGGCAATAAAGAAGGCCGCAAGGGTCATCTGCCGAATCTGAGTATTCTTTTTCATGACGCCTATTATACCACTGTCATAGAAAAATATATAATAAGTATGGAGGAACCGGTTATGAGACTTGGAATCGTGGGCAACGGCAGTATCGTGCAGAGTGCCTTGCAAAGCATCAAAGATACAGATATTGAAGTAAACGCACTATGGTGCAGAAATGCGGAAAAGGGAAAACCGCTGGCAGATGAGTATGGAATTCCTGCTGTTTATACGGAATATGATGAATTCCTGTGCAGTGATGCGTTTGATACGGTTTATATCGGACTGATCAACAGTCTGCACTATGCCTATGCCAAAGAAGCGCTTCTGGCAGGAAAGAATGTCATCTGTGAGAAGCCGTTCACACTGACAGAAGCAGAAGCAAAGGAACTGCATATGATCGCCATGGACCGGGATGTGCTGTTGTTTGCAGCCATCATGTCCCGCTACAGTGCCAATTATGAAGCACTGCAGGAACACCTGGACAAGGTGGGAGATGTCCGCATTGTACGCTGCTATTATTCGCAATATTCCCGCCGTTATCCGGCATACCGCGAAGGAAATGTATTGCCGGCATTTGATCCGAAACTGGCAGGCGGCGCATTAATGGATATCAATGTCTACTGCATTCATTTCGTGACCGGCTTATTCGGAAAGCCGCAGCAGGTACATTACTATGCCAACAAGGGATTCAACGGCATCGATACCAGCGGGATCGCGGTATTGGAATACGAGGATTTCAAAGCTGTATGCACCGGTGCAAAGGACTGTTCAGCGGAAAACGGAGCGGTCATTCAGGGAACCAACGGAACCATCACGATGGCTTCCCGTCCCGGCATGATCAAAAACCTGACCTATACTGCACTGGATGGTACGACGGAAGCGCTGGATATTGCTGAGGAAGCTAATCCAATGCGTACAGAGTTCCTGAGAATCAGAGACTGTATTGACGGACAGGAGTTCCGGAAAGCAAACGCATGGATGCTGCAGTCGCTTACAGTAATGCATGTATTGGAAAAAGCACGGAAAGATGCGGATCTTCCGTTCTGAATCACATAAAATAACACAAAGTTGTGCTCGGAATTTTGTTGATTTAAGCGCTTACATGATATAATTAATTCAGCAAAGGAGAACAAGAAAATGAAAATTAATTTTTTCTCGGCATTACAGAAGGATAAAATCAAAGCCTTACTGGAAGCAAACGAAGATCCGAAGTATGTATATCTGAAGGATACAAAACCGAATGAGATGCAGTTTGAAGTAACATACGCAGACGGCGTTGAAGCAGGAAAAGATCCGGCAGCGTATGCAAAGAAACTCGTCCAGAAGCAGCCGTGGGGCGCAGCTCTGTACATGCGTGTTCTGATCGACGGACAGGCATTCACAGGCGGTAAAGTAGGTTAATTCCTGACAGAAGCATCCGTTTTTCGGGTGCTTTTTTCATCTGGGAAAGAAAGGAGAACAGTATATGGCTTTTCCAAAAGGTTTTTTATGGGGCGGCGCTACAGCAGCCAATCAGTTTGAAGGCGGATGGAATGAAGGCGGCAAGGGACCGGGTGTACCGGATCATATCCGCGGCGGCACAGTAAGCGCACCGCGTCTTTGGGACAAAGAGATCGATCCCAATGTCTATTATCCGAGCCATCAGGCAGTCGACTTCTATCATTTCTATGAGCAGGATATTGCCCTGTATGGTGAAATGGGATTCAAGTGCTTCCGTCTTTCCATCAACTGGTCGCGTATTTATCCGAATGGGGATGAACTGGAACCGAATAAAGAAGGACTGGAGTTCTATCATAAAGTCTTCGCAGAATGCAAAAAGTATAATATTGAACCGCTCGTTACGATCTCGCACTATGAACTGCCATGGGGTCTGAGCGTCAAGTATAACGGATGGACCGGCAGAGAAGTTATTGACTGCTATGTCCGCTATGCGACAACGCTGTTCAATGAATACAAAGACGAAGTAACACTGTGGCTGACATTCAATGAGATCAACATCGGAGCGCAGGCATTCGGACGCATTATGTCCCTGGGTATGCAGGGTGAAGATCATAAGCCGATGTTCAAACTGGAACCGGAGACACCGGAAGAGATGAGTGACCGCTTCACTGCGCTGCACAACCAGTTTGTCGCAAGTGCAAAGGCAGTTGTGATCGGTCATGAGATCAATCCGAACAATAAGATCGGGCTGATGATCGCCGGTACGATGTCCTATCCGTATACACCGAATCCGAAGGATATTAAGGAATCCCAGGACAAGATGAACATGTCCAACTGGTTCTGCGGTGATGTACAGGTCAGAGGCCATTATCCGTACTATGCTAAGAGATACTTCAAGGACCACAATGTCGTCCTGCGCACAGAGCCGGGTGATGATGAGATCCTGGCAAAGGGCACAGTGGACTTCTACAGCTTCTCCTACTACATGAGCAGCTGTGCAAGTGTGGATCCGGAAGCCCTCAAGGGTGCCGGCAATATGTTCACCGGCATCGTCAATCCGTATCTGAAGGCTTCGGACTGGGGCTGGCAGATCGACCCGGAGGGACTGCGTATCTATCTGAACGAAGTATATGGCAGATATGAGATCCCGCTGTTCATCGTTGAAAACGGTCTTGGTGCCAACGATGTGCGTGCCGAAGACGGCAAGTTCCACGATGATTACCGCATCAACTATCTGCGTGATCATATCAGGGCAATGGAACAGGCAATCGAAGACGGCGTTGACCTCATGGGTTATACCATGTGGGGATGCACGGACCTGGTATCCGCTTCGACCGGTGAAATGAAAAAGCGCTACGGCTTCGTCTATGTTGACCGTGACAACGACGGCAACGGCGACTTCCACCGTGAGCGCAAAGATTCGTTCTACTGGTATAAGAAGGTCATCGAAACAAACGGCGAACACCTTGACTGAGTAAAAGACAGAGCATCCAAGCGGATGCTCTTTTTCAGTTCAGGTGCTTCTGTATGGCTTCGATGATCATCTCAATGGCAAGCATGAAGCAGATCGCATCATCCAGCAGATGCGAACTGTTGGAATGCGCAGCGCTGGGCAGATAGAAGATGTTGTCCGCATGACCTTTGAGCGATGTATTAACATTCATGGTAAATAAGACGACGCGGACACGTCTGGCTTTGAATATCTCAATGGATTCCAGAAGGGACTTCTTGCCGGAGATGGAAAAGATCACCAGCATGTCTCCGGAAGTGAGAATGCTCTGATAACTGCCCAGTACACTGGAATCGCCGGTATAGGTCGCATCGATCCGGTTTCTTGCCAGGCGGAATGCCATCTGCTGGGCAGAGTAGCGGGAGTGGTCTTCGCCATAACAGAGAATTCTGCGGGAATGTGCGAACAGATCACCAAGCATGGCAAGCTGGGCAGGATCGGTATGATCACGCAGTTTTTCAATGCAGGACTGGTATACGTCCAGGGCAGTGGAACCGGCAGGCTGACTGACCGGTTTTTCTGTTTCCAACTCCTGCAGGACTTGTTTCTGGAAGTCCGAAAAGCCGGTAAAGCCCAGTTTCTGACAGAAGCGGATTACCGCACTGCGGGAAACATTGCATATATCGGCGATGTTAAAAGAGGAATAACGCTGCAGATCATACGGATATTTCAGCAGGTGATCTGCGATCCTGCGTTCATTTTTTGAGAAATCCGGAAGTGTTTCCTGGATCTTTTCCAATACTGTCATATGATTACCCCTTTGTCCTTACCTGTATTATACAAATTTTCTGAATTCGTTGTTCAAAAATGAACAATAATTGCATAGATGAACACTCAAAAGCACGAATAATAGATAATAATAGTTCAATAATGGACAGAAATTTGCGAAATGCTGTTGCAAAAGCGAACACGCTTACATATACTATGAGTGTGGATTAGATTTCGATCAGAAATCAGAAAGGGGATTGTAATGAAAAAAGAATCCATTAGCCAGTGGATACAGGAAAAACTGATCCCGGCTGTCGCCGCTTTCACGAACTTCAAGTTTGTTAAGTGCATGCAGGAAGGTGTCGTGGCGTGTATGAACGCTACGATGATCGGTTCCATCTTCATGCTGCTGATGATCCCGCCGTTCCCGGCAACTGCTACAGGCGGCTTCGTAGAGGCATGGAGAGCGTTCTCGGCTGCGAATGCCGGCTGGCTGAATCTGGGATACCAGATCGGTCTGAACGCTGCCGGTTTCTACATCCTGCTCGGTATGGTCAATGCAGTGTGCAAACATGACAATGCACCGCTGGTCAACAACCTCGTCCTGGCAGTCTTCTCATTTATCTGCCTGCAGTGCTCCTTCCTGGAAGGCGGCGGACTGGATATCGGATTCTGGGGTGCCAAGGGTATGATGGCTGCACTCATCGTCGGCTATTGCGTACCGGAACTCAACATCTGGCTGAAGAAGCATGGTATCAAGATCAAGATGCCGGATTCCGTTCCTCCGTTCATTTCCAACCAGCTGGAAGAAATGTTCTCCAGTGTTGGCACAGTCATCATCGTCTTCGCAGTAAAGCTGATCTTTGCACACTTCGGAACAACGCTTGGTGCATTCGTGAATGGTCTGTTCGCACCGCTGTTCAGTGCTTCGGATTCTCTGACTGCCGTTCTGATCTACTGCATTCTGGTTCGTATTCTCTGGTTCTTCGGTCTGCATGGCAATAACATTGCCGGTGCAGTTGTCAACGTCGTTCTGACACAGAACTTCGTCGCAAATGCTGAGGCAGTCGCAGCCGGCGGAAAGCCGACCTTTATCTTCAATACAGCATTCCAGAACTGGACAACACAGGGTATTCTGTTCATTGTCATCGCTGTGATCATCGTTGCAAAGTCTGAGCAGCTCAAGGCTGTATCCAAGGTTTCTCTTGCGCCGGCTCTGTTCAATATCGGTGAACCGACAACATTCGGTCTGCCGCTGATCCTGAACTTCGATATCTTCTTCCCGTATCTGCTTGTCTTCGCACTCAATGGTGCAATTCCTTACCTGGCATGCAAGTGGGGCTTCATGAACATTCCGTATATCGATGTTCCGTTCACCGTACCGGCATTCATCAAAGTCTTCTTACAGACGATGGACTTCCGTGCAATTATCGTCTACCTGATCAACGCTGCTGCGTGCATCCTGATCATGATTCCGGCGATCAGGAAGTATGATGCAAAGCTTCTTGCGCAGGAACAGGCAGAAAAGAACGCATAAGTAAAGGAATAGAACTATGAACCTGCTGATTATCGGCCTTAAAATAGTATTGGTGCTGAGCTGGGGAGTTACTCTGGCGGGCATTGTGAAACTGTACCGGGAAGATACCGGTGTAAAGATGAAATTTGACTGGCTGTCCTATCTGAATATATCCGGGACTGTCGGACTGACACTGGTGTCGCTGTTTGCAGTCGTGGATCCGTCGACCTATGTGTTTACGGCATGCCTGTGTGCGGTATCAATTGCCATGGTGTGGTTTCTGAAGGTGCGGCTGATGATCGCAGGTGATCACAAAGTATTGCTTGGAAACAAGATGATCGATCTTCGTGACATTCGCAGCGTTCATACAAAGCTGATGACGTTGTATGTAGAGACAAAAAACGGTACGATTCGTTTATACGGACCGGTTACAGAGCGGTCTGTGACAATGAAGCTGTATCATGCGGGAAAGGGGAAAAAGAGATGAGAACGATCATGGTCATGTTTGACACACTGACGAGAAAGTTTCTGCCGAACTATGGAAATGACTGGGTATATGCACCGAATTTCCAGAGGCTGCAGGAACATTGTGTAAAGTTTGACCGGTTCTATTCTGGAAGTCTTCCGTGTATGCCGGCAAGAAGAGAACTGCATACCGGGAAATACAACTTCCTGCACCGGGGTTGGGGACCGCTGGAGCCGTTTGACTGCTCTTCTTTCGAGATCCTGTCCCAGAATGGGATCTATACCCACCTGATCACCGATCATTCCCACTATTGGGAGGACGGCGGTGCAACGTATCATAACCGCTATTCTTCCTGGGAAGGATTCCGCGGACAGGAGGGTGACCGCTATGTCGCAAGAGATGCAAAGGCAGAGCTTCCGGAACATACGCATCCGTTAAACAAACAGGGCATCTCTGTTGTCCAGCATTATCGCAACCGTACAAGACAGCGCACACAGGAACAGATGTCCAGTGTACGTACGTTTGAAGCAGGTCTGAATTTCCTGGAGGAACATCAGGATCTGGATAACTGGTTTGTACAGATCGAAGCATTCGATCCGCATGAGCCGTTCTATGTACCGCAGAAATTCCGTGCCATGTATGGTCTTCCGGATGAAGAAACACTGTTCTGGCCGCGTTATGGCGGACTGCCGGAAGAGTATAAGAAGGATATGGAACTGTGTCAGAAGGAATATGCGGCACTGATCAGTATGTGTGATGTGTCACTTGGCAAAGTGCTCGACTTCATGGATGCACATGATATGTGGAAGGATACCGCATTGATCGTGAATACTGATCATGGATTCCTGCTGGGAGAACATGAGTATCTCGGAAAGAATTTCCCGCCCTGCTACGATGAACTGGTGCATCTGCCGTTCTTCCTGCATATTCCGTCATTGGCGGAAGGCGGAGAGTGCGATGCATTGTGCTCAACGGTGGATATTGCGCCGACATTGCTGGATCTGTTTGGCTGCGATACAGCAGCGTTAAAAGAGATTGACGGCAGATCGATCAAGGCAGTCCTGGAACACAGGGAAGAAAGCAAACAGCAGGTTCTCTTCGGCCTGCATGGTGCATATACCTGCTGGACGGATGGCAATATGGTCTATATGAAGGCCAATGAAAGTGAAGAACAGACGGTATATGAGTATACGATGATGCCGACAAATATCCGCGGATTCTTTGCGGAAGAGCAGCTGCGCAAGGCGGTGATCGTCAACCCGGGCAAGTATTCCAACGGTATGCCGGTCATGCGGATGCCGTCGCGGCCGATGTCTCTTGCCCATCAGTTTGGTGATCAGCTGTATGATCTTGCCTGCGATCCAATGCAAGAAAATAATCTTGCAAAAACAGCTGACTGCAGTGTGTACAATGCAAAACTGAAAGAGGCATTACAGCAGGCTGGTGCACCGGAAGAGGAATTTGCAAGGCTTGGCTTAGAATGATCTGAGGAAGGAACGGAAATGTTCCTTCTTTTAGTTTTGCTTTCTCGTCCCTGTACGCGAAAAAAGAAGGAAATATATAATTAATATAGTATGGGGGATGCATAATGACCGAATATAAAGGACTCAAATACAAAACGCGTGGAAATGTCAGTCCGCAGGGAAGACCGCGTGTTTTTTTCTGCTGTCATCCAAATGATTTCGAACGGATGTTTGACCCAATCACAAAAGAGATCCTGGACATCCAAATAAACGCAGCCATCTGGTATTACGATTCGAAAGAAGGAATTCCGGAAGGTGAGAATTTCTTTGCTGACCTCTCACAGATGCAATTGTTTGTGGTTCCGGTTACAGCAGACTTTATCTATAGCGAAAACAAAGCCAGAACTGTTGAGTTCTCATTTGCGATTGACCATCATATCCCGGTATTGCCATTATTGCAGGAATCAGGTCTGGAAAAAGACTTCAACAAAATCTGCGGGGATCTGCAGTATCTGGATAAATATGCCGCAACTAATGATCCTACTGCCTTGCCGTATGCAGATAAACTGAAGAAGTATTTGAAATCTGTACTGGTCAGTGATGAACTGGCACAGAAGATCCGGGATGCTTTTGATGCGTATATCTTTCTAAGTTACCGTAAGAAAGACCGTAAGTATGCACAGCAGATCATGCATTTAATCCATAAGAATGATTTCTGCAGAGATATTGCCATCTGGTACGACGAGTTTCTTATACCCGGTGAAAACTTCAATGATGCAATTGAGGCTGCCATGCAGAAGAGCAGTCTTTTTGCCATGGTAGTTACACCAAGTCTGCTGGAGAATCCAAACTATGTAATGACTGTGGAATATCCGGAAGCAAGGAACCAAGCGAAAACAATCCTTCCGATCAAAGGAAAGGAAACAAATATTTCTGAATTATCTGCCTTATATCCAGAAATCACAGACGTTGCAGATGAATACACTTTACCCAAACGGTTGAGGGAGGCTTTACTTTCAATCACTTTACGTAAAAATAATAAGGGTCCGGAACATAACTTTTTGATCGGGCAGGCATATCTTTCCGGAATCGATGTGGAAACAGACCATGAGAAAGCCCTGAAACTGATCACATCTGCTGCAGAAGCTGGGCTGCCTGAAGCATATGAGAAACTTGTTTCGATGTATCGTAATGGAGAAGGTGTAAAAAGAAACTATAACTGTGCCATTGAATGGCAAAGAAAATATGTGAAATACCTGGAATGTATTCTGAAACAAGAAAAAACCATACCAAATATTATATCCGTTTTGAATAATTTATATTACCTTGGCAGCTATGAACAGGAAAATAAAAAACTGAACGATGCTCTTTTAACTTTTTCTCATTATTTCGAATATGTCAAAATTATTGCTGCAATACCTGATGTGTTCAAAATGTTAAAACCAATAATAATCGCTTCTTATTTGAGAATAGGAGACATTTGCAGGGATAGTGGAAAAGTAAGTTTGGCAGTTGAGTCGTATCGTAATGTAATAAAAAGCATACTGTCATCAGATAACTTAAATGATTCAGCGCTTTATCAGGAAACACTGTCCAATGCGTATAAGAGAGTAGGAGGAATCTGCGAGAAGCAAGGAAAATTAGAAGAAGCTGAGGCCTGGTTTCGTAAGAGTCTGGATATTGAGCAAAATGCGATTAAAGAAATAGAAAATCTCCAAAGTCTTCAGAATCTTAGTATTAGTTTTGATCAATTAGGAAATCTCAAAAGCAACGAAGAAAAACTTAAAGAAGCTGAAAAATGGTACCAAAAAAGTCTTGAAATTCGTCAGAGGCTTTCGGATATTTCAAATACTCCTCAGCTAATGAACTCCATTGCCTTGAATTATCGCAGATTAGCAGACATAAGCAGGCGTGAAGGAGATATGGAAAAGGCAGAAAGACTGTTCCTGAAAAGCCTTGAGATTTTAGAAAAGGTTGTAGAAGAAATGAATACACCTGATTACCGCCGTCATCTGGCAATCTCATATGTTGAACTTGGAGATCTGAAGAGAAATACGAACAGATTGAAAGAAGCTAAAGAACTATTTTCTAAGAGCTTTGATATGTTCCAGGAAATTGCTGCAGAAACAGATGCAATCGAATCTCAGTGTGATATTGCCTATAGTTACAGCAGGTTTGCAATGATAGAGGCAAAGGAAGGAAATTTTGCTAAAGAAAAAGAATATTATCTTAAATCAATGGAATTGCTTGAGGAGATATGTACAAAGAGTGAAAATGTTCAACATCATTGTGAACTTAGTGATGTTTACAGAAAACTTGGAATTAACTGTGCAGATGAGGGAAAACTGGAAGAAGCAAAGGATTGGTTTTTCAAATCTCTGGATATTACTCAGCTATTAATAATAGGAGATCCGATATCTTCATATAACAAAGCTCAATATGAAAAAAGTAAAAACATAACTGAAGATGATGATATTTTGTCGAAAAGCATTGATAGATACTCAAATTACAACGAAATATTGCAGAAGTTCAAGGAGAAGAAACTTCCTAATATCTTATTGGAAGATCTTTGTCGTGTTTATACTTCATTAGGCCTTTTATCAAACATCTCAGAAAGGGAAAGGATGGTTTATCTGACACAATTAAAAGAGTTCGGATCATTCTTGTTTCAACAAAACAGTATTTCAAAATATTCCGACTTTATTAAGATTGCAGAAGAACAGATGGCTGAATTAACCTTTCTGAATGATGCAGATAAGAATGCAGTTTCAAGGCAAACTGCATTGGAGGACAAGATAAAAGAAGCATGTAATAAAGCTGTGATTGAGTATATATATTCAGGAAAGGATCCCAATATCAAAAAGGCAGATAATTGCCCGAATTTGATTTGCGATGTTTTAGAAGCATGGAGCGGTATCCCAATTGGTCAGGTTTATGGTATTGATTATAGAAAAGGTGGTTTATTCTCACGTCAATCGTACTATATTCTATATGCAGAAAAAGGTATGATCAGTAACTGTGAAGGCTGTCCCGTAATTCAATACGAAAAAATCAGTGATGTTAAACTGACAAAAAACGGTGTGGCAATCGGTATGCTCTCAGGAAAACGAATTACCATAGATTTCAGGAAATCCAATAAAAGTGTATATGACTTCCTGAGTGCGGTAATAAGCATAATACAAAAAACGAGAATATTGTATTGATTGAAACGAGGCAACCCTTACTATTTTATCTGCTTTTTACCCTGTCTTCCTTTCATGCTCAAAGCGTAAAAACCAAACCGGAAAGACAGGATTCTGAGATGTTGGAAGTAAGAATTCAAGCAAACGAAAAACTTGTCGGACGGTATTTCGTGTATGGCATCTTGCATAACAAAACATGCATTGTTTTACGTATAATCCGGCGGTGCTGAAAAGCGCAATCATTGAAAAGAAGATGCATGCAAACCGAGTATAGTTGAAATACTAATATCGATTCGAAACATCCTCCTGCAATTTAGAAACACTCTCTGAGATAATCGTATTACGCTATAGTTATTTCTCATGCACTATTTTTCTTTTCCTTTTGAACGGACATACTGTATACACGGCGCTTATCAGGAGCAACTTGTTTTGTCCACTGAAGAAGTTTTGCAAAAAACTGTATAATGGTATCGTTGAAGCCAGAATGGCAAAGGAGGCAATGATGAAAGTTTGTCCGGGCTGCGGCTATCCAATTGAAGAAGAAAATGCGCTCTTCTGTCCGGAATGCGGCGTAAAACTGACCGGTGTCAGTGAAGATACAGAACCGATCGATATTGAGAATATTCCGGAGCGGAAAGAAAATAATCTGCAGGAAACGATGAGCGGACTGGGAAATTCGGCCAGAAATCTGTTTGATAATCTGGCGGAATCGTCCGGGAAAGCAGTCAGTACGATGAAGGAAAACTATGACCGCACCGTGCAGGAAGCAGGAAAGAACAATATTGTTCTGGCGGATGGAGAAGTGATCATCCGAGAATATGAAGTCCTCAAAATGCACCTTCCGCCGGCACGCGGCAGACTGATTGTGACCAATAAACGTATTCTGTTCTATTCCGGATCGGTATACCGCAAGGCGATGAGCTCGGTACCGATCGATACGGTCGGTTCCATCAGTATGTACAATGGCATGGCGCTGAGTGTGATTGCGATGCTTGGATGCGCAGTCATGGTGTATCTGTTTGCGGTATGTCTGGGTTCCCGCTATATGCAGGGATATGCGCTGCTGTGCTTCGTGCTGGCTTTGGTATGTGCATATCTGGCACTTCGCAGGACGATGTTTCTGTGCATTGCTTCGGTGAACTCATCGACCGGGCTGATGATCGGGCGTCCCAATCTGTTTGGTGCTTCGCTTTATACGGTCGGCGGTCGTGCCGGTGCAGATGCAGAGGCAGTGATGAATGAGCTTGGTGCGATCGTTCTGGATCTGAAGCAGGACAGCGAAAAGGCTGTCGAAAAATGGAAGAGATCCTAATGCAGAGGGAAAACGATGGAAAATGTATGTACGCAATGCGGGCATCCGCTGAAAGAAACAAATAAATACTGTCCTTTTTGCGGGGCACCGGTGCAGGCTTCCCCGGTATTGACGGAAGAAGAAACACCGCGAGAAGTCGAAGATCCTGCATCAGAACATCGCAGAACAGGAAGACGGCTGCTGGGGATCATCGGGGCAGTCATTGTGCTGGTTGCGGGAGGATTGTTTGTCACGCATCTGATCAGCAGAAACAATGCGCGTAATGAACTGTATAAAAAGATGGCAGTGTACTGGAGCGAGAAGGCGTCCGGGGATGTTGTGGAATTGACATGGTATGTGAATGGACGCGTGGATCCGCTGCAGTATGCAGAGGTGGGATATCCGATCACTGCGGAACCTGCCATGATCGATGTGTCCGTGGCAGGGGATACGCAGGTAACATTTACGGTTACGGCGGAAGATGAAAAAGCAGGCACTGTGGTGCGCACATATACAAAGACGTTTACGGTCAAAGACAGGATCGCTCCCAAAGTCAGTTTTGCGGATGACCCGGTCGTCATCGAAGCCGGGAGTGAGTTTGATCCGGCATCGAATATTGAAATGGTCAAAGATGATAAAGACGGTGAACTGCAATACCGGCAAGAGAGAACGGATGAGCAGGGAACTGCCTATTATACGTGGACGATCAATGGAAATCTGAATGAAGCAGGCAGTCACTATGTTGAAGTGTATGCGGTGGATGCGGCAGGCAATGATACGGTCGCGTTCTTCCAGATACAGGTGAATGCACAGTAGGAAGCAGCGTGTTTCAGTCGGAAAATGGGCAGAAGGATGTCGCAAGAGGAATAGTGCAGGGAAGTATTCCTGCATACAATAATGACGGAGGTGTGCGATGGAAATGCTGGGACCGCTGATCCGTCAGATCGGAATTATGTTTGTATTAATGGGCATCGGATATGCGATGTTCCGTTCGAAAAAAATCACGCAGAAAGGATCTGCGGAGATGGGACGGTCTTATTGTATCTGGTGATTCCATCGGTCATTATCAATAGTTTCTTCATTGAGCGAACAACAGAAAACATACAGAAATTCTTCGTATCTGCGCTGATTTCGCTGGCGGCGATGGCACCGAAAAAGATCCTGACCAATCCGGTGACAATTGCGCTTGCGGCGGGGATAGTGATTTTCTTCCTCGGTATTCCGGTGCCGGATTTTGTCAAAGGAATTCTGTCTGCACTGACGGGTCTGAATACACCGCTGGCAATGATCATATCGGGTGTGTATCTGGCACAGGCGGATCTCTTGGCCATGGTGAAAAGCCGCAATAACTATGCGGTTTCACTGGTGCGCCTGGTGTTGATCCCGGTGCTTACCATTGTGCTGATGCGCGTTGTGCCGGCAAGTGATCCGGCGATGAAAGCGGCGATCATGATCGCTGCAGCTGCACCGGTCGGTTCCAATGTGGCAGTCTTTGCCCAGCTGTATCAGAAAGATTACCGCAAAGCCGTGGAACATGTGTGCATGTCTACGCTGCTGTGCCTGGTGACGCTGTCACTGGTATTGATGCTGGTGCAGAATTTTGGCTGATGTACAGTGCGAAATGATCAGATCGAGACGAAAGTGCCTTCCATGGCACTTTTTTCCATGGCTTCAATGATCTGCAGAACATGCAGGGCAAGGGAAGCAGAAGCCTGATGGGGTGTATGGGTGCGGATGGCTGCGGCCATATCATAGGCGCCAAGACCCCGGCAGTTGTCATGGTATGAATTAACAGGATCCAGGACGATGGGTACAGGCGGTTCATGGAAGTTTTTGGGAATGGCCGGTACAAAGCGGACTGGGTCACCGAAATGATTTGGATCACCCAGCAGAAGGATTCCCTTCGTTCCCTGAATGACAAAATCAGCACGGTCGATGGCATACGTCTCACTGTCATCGCTCAGTGTGCCGGTGATGCCGTTTTCCAGACGCAGGATGGAAGAAAGAATCGCTTCATTTGGGGTGGAGATGGTTTTGCCGTAGTCAGCGGACTGCGGGAAGATACAGGTTCTTTCCGGATAGGGTGTCTGCAGGAACGCTGCGGCGGTCTGCGTCTTTCCAAGCAGGTAGGTGATGGCGGTCAGATAATAGACGACATAGTCACGCAGGATGCCGGCACCGGGCTGGCGCAGGAATGGGAACATGCCGGTGAGTATGTCATTGTTTCTGGTGATGGAAGCAGTGAAGGAATGAATGTCGCCAAGCATGCCGTCTTCGATGGCTTTTTTCGCAGTCGCAAAGCTGCTGCCAAGGAAGGTGTCCGGTGCAGAGCCAAGATACAGACCTTTTTCCTTCGCCAGAGCAATCAGGGATTCTGCTTCTTTGCAGGTTTGGGTGATCGTTTTCTCGGTATATACGTGTTTTCCGGCAAGAAGGGCTTCGCGAATCAGTGCTTCGTGGGAAGCAACCGGGGTCAGGATGATAACAAGTTCGACCTCGGGATCGTGCAGGATGACATCGTTGGTGCAGCCGGTCAGGCCGTACTGTTCCGCTTTCTTCTGTGCGCGCTCAATGTGGGAGGCACTGACATAGCGTACTTGGATGCGGTCGGAGAATATACCGGTCAGATTGCGCAGATAGGCATCACTGATCGCACCGGCGCCGATCACACCGGTAATGAGTGGTTTTATTGCAGTCATGGATATGTACTCCTTTTGCTGAAATTCTATCATGTGATGCATGTAAACGTGTGCGGTTTTGTGCTGCATGTGTGGTATAATGGCAGTGCCATAAAGAGACAGGCGAGAGACAAGCTCGATGACCCTGCAGCAACCCCCCGATTGAGCGGGAACGGTGCTAAAGCTTGGATGATGGAAGAAGCGTGAATATGCAGGTATGTGTCTTTCATCATCGCGATGGAAGACTTTTTCTTTCTTCTGTTTCTTATGGCAGAAGGAGGAAATGCATGACATTAGATGATAGAAATGTGCCGCAGATCGTGCGGGATTATCATGTGCTGGACATTTGCGAAGAACAGATGGAAGGAATGAGTGAAGAGGAAAGACGGGCATTTTTGATGCTGAGGGCATTTGCACAGCAGAGAGTGCTGGATCAGATGTCTCCCGAAGAGTTTGGGGTATTGCTGAAAACGGTGGAGACATGCAGTCCGGATGCACGGCAGGAGCTGATCAGAAGATATAAACGGCGTCTTGTTTGAGGACACAACATGCTATACT
>JAFYHC010000019.1 GCA_017539385.1 Solobacterium sp.
ATTGCAGAAAACGGTCATGGCTGGAGCGCCGCCGAATGGGGATTACGCTGGCTGTATGATCAGCAGGAAGTGACTGTCGTGCTTTCCGGCATGAATTCCGAAGAGATGGTACGGGAAAACTGTGCTGTGGCAAACGCAGCAGAAGCAAATAGCCTGAAAGAAGCGGACTTTGCTGTGCTGGAAAACGTCAAGCGTGCGATCCGTGAAAAAGAAAAAGTCGGCTGTACCGGATGCCGCTATTGCATGCCATGTCCAAAAGGCGTCGATATTCCCGGCATCTTCCGCTGCTACAATGCCATGTTTACCGAATCCAAAAGCCAGGGCAGATTCCAGTTTGCCCAGACCGTCGGTCTCACAAAACAACCGGCATTTGCCAGCCAGTGCATCCAGTGCGGCAAGTGTGAGCAGCATTGTCCGCAATCCATCCCGATCCGCCAGAAGCTGCAGGAAGCAGACAAGGCACTGCGTCCCCTTCCGTATAAGATCGGCATCGACATTGTGCGCAGATACATGTTCCGCAAGGTAAAAGCATCGTAAGACTTTATGCCCCGATACGATCCATTGCATGTCAATGGATCGTATTTTTATGTGAATTCAAAAAGAGCAGTTCCCTGCCCTTTTGCTCGTATCAGTAATAGATCGTCTCGGTCGTTTTTCCCATCTGGTTCAGCAGCTGGATCAGGCGGTCGGTCAGGTCCATCTTTTCACGGAAACTGACTGCGCCATCCTCTTCATATGCATCATTGACCGCACAGCCGACATAGAAGCGGATGCACGTTGCTTCTTCAAACAGTGCACTGGCGATCAGCGATGCACCATCCAGACTGTAATTCCAATTGAAATACTCACTGTTGGTGCCGAGGTAGTTTTCCGCATATTCCACGACGCGCTTCATCGTGATCAGTCCCTCTGTAACAAGATCCACCCCCTCGATCAATGACATCGGCGGAATCGTCTCATCCATGTTTACACTGTCCGGAACGATCTCCTTGCCAAGCCAGGCAGCCGCAACCTTCGCCGTCGTACCGCCGCAGACGATATGCTTTCCTTCCTGGTTGAAGAACTGCTCTGCCATGACCTTATCATCTTCTTTGCGCACCGGCGGTCCGAACATGACATTGACCTGCTCTGTTTCACGGATGCGGACAACACCGCATGTCGTATCATCCCCCGGCGCATAGCCATACAGGGCATTGCAGCGGTCGACCAGAATTGTTGCAAGTGCTTTGGCAGACATGCCTTTGCGGTAATTGTGCTCCATGAATTCCATGATCTGGGGAAGCTGCCAGCCATAGTTCAGCGTTACTCCCATGCCGGCATTGATCGTTCCATCGGACATGGTCACGATACAGTCTTCATAATCCGCATCAAACCATGCCATCTGTATCTTCTTCCCTTCCACTTCTACAACGGTGAAATCCAATGGCACGCTCTTTCCGTCATGGATCAGAAACGGTGTCGGATTGTCGTAGTTATATACCGTTACATGATAACCGTAATCCACTTTGACAACCGTAAATGTCGAATAGGCCACATGCCGTTCGCTGCAGATGGGAAGCGTGCGGATCACGGTCCGCAGGCATTCGTCAAAATCAACCTTGTTTGCCAGCATGACCGACAGCATCTTCGCTGTCAGTGTTGAAAGAATATTTGCTTTGACACCGGACCCCATTCCATCCGCCAGTACAAAGATACGGCAATGTTCATTGGGATCCACAACTGCCACATTATCGCCGCACAGCTGCTCTCCGACATGATTGACGGACAGCCAGCCGCATTCAGCCAGCATCTCAATTTTCATGGTGGATCGTATCCTTCAGCGACAGCAGTGCCACTTTTGTTTCCGCCGCGGTCTCTCCCAGCAGTGAAGCGATCTCATGTACTGTCTGCATATTCTTTTCAATCAGTGCATCGGTGATCTTCATTGTCTTTTCAATGCGTTCTTTCTCCGCCAGTTTCTGCTTTTCCTGACGCGTGATATCCAGCATGACGCAGATCAGTGCTTCATAGCGGGCATCATAGATTACCGTGTTTTCCACATAGCGGTCATATTCCTGCAGATATTCACGCTTTCTGCTGACACGCTCTCCCTGCATGGCATCCAGATAATCCGCCGGATCCAGGACTTCTGCAATATGCTTTCCGATCAGTTCATCTGCCCGCTTTGCCCCGACGATGCGGCACATTGCCTGGTTGGCCATGGTGATCATCAGATCCGTATCCAGCACCATCAGTCCGTTCGGTGTATGATCTACGATCTGATCGGATAAAGAAGCTGCTTTTTCCATCAGATACGGCAGACACATATCGATATTGGCATTACCCTGCAGGATGGCAATTGCCTTGGCATGACAGCTGTCATATCCGCAGCAGCCGCAATTGAGCCGTTTTGCCGGGTCTTCTTTTCCCATTTTTACCAGCATGGCATTGATCTGCTCTTCACTCGGTGTATTGTCTTTGACATAGTCTTTTTTATACTCACACCGGATGTCTTCATACGCTGCCTTCAGACCGGCAAAGTCTTCTTTTCCGGCATAGCGGTTTACAGCAGATGTACCAAAGAGAATCGACTGCGCCTGTTTCTTCATGATTGGTCCGTTGACGCAGCTGCCCTGGCAGGCAGACATCTCAATGAAGCACTTGTGCAGTTTTCCATTCTGAATATCCTGCAGTGTCTGGATGCAGTTCTCCACTCCATCGCATACCAGATACTGCCAGCTGTCAATTTTGCGCTCCATCGTATTCAAAACACCGCCGTTGGTCGGGAAAAGACGTGCTTTGGACTGTTCCCTGCTGTCTTTCTGCTCTGTGGTCTCCAGCTGCAGTCCTTCCTTTTCAAGCCATGCATCAAATTCTTCAAATGTCAGTGCCGCTTCCACCAGTGAACCATTCTTATCCGATTCATCTTTCTTGGCAATGCACGGTCCCAGGAAGACAACTTTCGCATCTTCTCCATAGCGCATCTTAATATCTTTTCCATGTGCAAGCATCGGCGACAGTACATCCGCCAGATACGGCAGACATTCCGGATAATGCCGCTTTATCAGCATATTCACACTGTGGCAGCACGACGAGATGATCACATCCCTGTCTTCCTCCAACATGGCATCGTATGCCTTCTTGACGATGGTCGCACCAACTGCGGTCTCTTCCGCATCCGCAAATCCAAGTTTCTGCAGCGTACGTGTCATACAGCCGATGTCACTGTCCGGATAACGGGCAATAAAGGACGGTGCCACGGATACATAGACGCGCTCATTCTCACGCAGGATGCGTTTTACTTTTTCAATATCATTGCGAATTACTTTCAATTCCTGCGGGCATACGGTATAGCAGCTTCCGCACAGAATACAGTCTTCTTTAATAATAGAGGCCTTATCGTCGGTAAACGAAATAGCCTTGATCGGACAGTGACGGATACACTTATAACAGTTCCGGCAGTCCTTTGTGTTGCTGGTCAGGCAGTATTGCATGATGTCCTCCTGTGACATTTCAGGTCACTACTGCAAGCATTATAACTGAAACATCCCCATGACTGAAGCCTGTTCAGACATCGTTTTCTTTTCGTGGTAAAATTGAAGTAACCTCAAAGGAGAAAACATAATGTATTTTGAAAAGTCAAACGGCTTCCCGAAGGATTTCCTGTGGGGAGCAGCTTCCGCTGCCTACCAGGTGGAAGGCGCATGGGATGAAGACGGAAAAGGCGTTTCCGTATGGGATACCTTTGTCCGCATTCCCGGCAAAACATTCAAGGCCACAACCGGCGACAAGGCAGTCGACCACTATCACCGCTATAAGGAAGATGTCCGCCTGATGGGTGAAATGGGACTTAAAGCCTACCGCTTCTCCATTGCCTGGACAAGAATCATTCCGGACGGAAACGGGGAAATCAATCCGAAGGGCATCGAATTCTACAACAACCTGATCAATGAATGCCTGAAATACAATATCACCCCGATGATCACGGTTTATCACTGGGATCTGCCCCAGGCACTGCAGGACCAGTACGGCGGATGGGAGAACAGAAGAATTGTCGATGACTTTGTCCGCTATGCGAAAACCATCTTTGAAGCATTCGGTGACAGAGTCAAATACTGGATCATCATTAATGAACAGAATATCTTCACTTCCCATGGCTGGATCATGGAAGCCCATCCTCCCGGAAAGAAGGATGACTGGAAGACCTTCTATCAGGTCAACCATCACGCCTTCATGGCCCATGCAAAATCCGTTCTTGCATTAAAGGAAATGTGGCCTGATGCCAAAGTGGGCTCCAGCTTTGCCTACGATCCAAGCTACGCGGTTTCCTGCAAACCGGAAGACGCAATGGCAAACTGCGATTATGAAGATCTCAATCTTTACTACTGGATGGATATCTATGCATACGGACGCTATCCACGCTCCGCTGCAGCGTATCTGAAATCACAGAACCTTTCACCGGAAATGGAGGAAGGAGATGAAGCCATTCTCAAGGAAGCAGCTTCAAAGATCGACTTCATGGGTGTCAACTACTACCAGAGCACATGTATCGAATATAACCCGATCGACGGCGTGGATGGATTCGGAAAGATGAATACAACCGGCGAAAAGGGAACCCAGCAGGTTTCCGGCAAAGCAGGTCTTTATAAGAATCCGAAGAATCCGTTCCTGAAAACAACCGACTGGGACTGGACCATCGATCCGATGGGACTGCGCTTTGCCTGCCGCAAGATCACTTCAAGATATGATCTGCCGATTGTCATTTCCGAAAACGGCTTAGGCGCGTTTGACAAAGTTGAAGATGGAAAGATCCACGATTCTTACCGCATTGATTATCTGCGCGAACATGTCAAGGAACTGAAAAAGGCATGTGATGACGGATGCCGTGTCATTGCCTACTGCACATGGTCATGGTCAGATGTACTCAGCTGGCTCAACGGCTATCAGAAGCGCTACGGCTTTGTCTACATTGACAGAGAAGAAGATGAAAACAGCGGCACACTGAACCGCATTCCGAAAGATTCCTATTACTGGTATCAGGAAGTCATCGCCTCCAACGGTGAAAAAGGACTCGACTGATCCGTATAAAGAACGAAACTGTTCCTCAGCCATGGGGAACAGTTTTTTGTTTTCTCAAAGATTCAGAAGCACAATGGAAAGCAGAATCAGAAGCAGACCCAGAAGCTGCCTTCTGTTCAGCCGCTCTTTGAATGCGATCAGGCTGACAAAGGTGACAATCAGAATGGTGCCCGAAGAAAATACCGGATAGACAATCAGTGCCTCAATACCGTTCAATGCTTTTAATAACAATACAGAAGAAAAATAATTCGGAATGCCGACCAGGATGCCTGCCGCAAGATCCCGCCATGATGTTTTCTTTCCGGTCTTTCTGAATTCCCGGATCAGAAGAAAGAATGTCAGAAGGGCAGCTGAAAAAAACAGGAAGAAAAAGTAAAGCGAATCCTCACTGCGCAGTCCGATGGCTTCATAGACTTTCGCCATGGCATCGGCCATTCCGTTTGTAAAAAGAACAGCGATCAGAAGCGGGAAGTCAATGTTCTGCTCTCTGCTGAAAGAAGAATTCTGTCCGTTGAACAGCCACATCGCAGTCAATACCAGAACCACGCCTGCCATCTGCAGGAAGCCAGGCGTTTCATGAAAGAAGACAATGCTGAGAGCCAGCGGTACAATCAGTCCCAGTTTTGAAAATGCGGATGTCAGGATGGCGCCGTTTTTCATGATGCCTGACTGCATGCATACAAGCGAAACCACAAACAGAATGCCGCCGGCCAGTCCGCATAGATATGTGACGGGATTTCCGCTGAACACCAGCGAATTGTCTTTCATGAGCAGGAAGCCTGCTGCAGTGCAGGTCAGATAGTTGCCGAGCAGTGTTCCGTAACGGTTATTTTCGGATGAACTGAAAAAGCGCAGCACAAGCGCCATCGATGCACTGCATGCCATTGCAAGGATCAGATAAACAGCAGGGGAAAGATTCATGGAAGCTCCTTTACGTGAAGACTATTATGGCATACAGCTTATTTAACAGCACGCTTTTTGAACTGCGGATTTCATATTCATCCTGCATCATTTGGCAGACATCTTTCTCTTTGCTATGATAAGAAAAAGGAGCACCGGTATGAAGCGTATCATTCTGATTCTTACGGTTACCTGTACCGTTTTGCTTTTGTCGTTCCAATTACAGGCTAATTCTGCCATTCAGATCTGGCATGGATCGGATGCACATGATGTCATTGCTTCGGACGAAGACTGCCCATTGACGGTCCTGCATGAAGATCTGCTTTTTGATCTGCCTGATACACCAAACAGCTGGACAGAAGACAAAGACCGTTTTCTGCAATACCGCAATACGGTAACGGCAGAATATACATTCCATAACCTCTCTGATATGCATGTACATGCCCAATTGGCATTCCCGTTTGGAAGTTATCCCATGTACTTCTACGGTACATTCAACAATGACTTCGGCGATATCCTGAAACAGGAACAGGCAAAATATACTGTGCAGATCAATGGTGAAGCTGCACCGGTCACCCTGCGTCATACCTGGCTGTATGGAAGAGCATACGATACGGAAAGAGATCTGCCATTGCTGGATGAAAGCTTCCGGGATGATTCCTTTCTGCATAAGGATACACCAGTCACCATCTTTACCTATGCGATAGAAGGCATTGATGCGCAGTCTGCTGCTGCAGTGCGCACAGTGCTGGATCAGGATCCATCCCATGAGCGCTGGCTGTTTTCTCCCTATAACGGCGGTGAGATCCGTGATGACAAGACTGTTGTGCAGGTCTGGGCAGCAGGCGGTCCTATTACATGCATCTGCTTTGGAAACGCAGAGCCGAAAGAACCCGAATGGACCTTTGTCAAAAACGGTGAATCCGAAGAAGAGATCGAAGGAACGATCACACTGCAGCAGAAAGAAACGCTGTCTTTCTATGACTTTGTCATGCGTCAGTATGACGAAGACAGCGGTATGCTGGACCATGACTGGTATAACATCTATGTTGGCTTCCTGAACGCTTCCAGGGAGGGCCCACGCCTGTATACGGCAAAGATCCATGAAGGTCCCGATCCTGAACGGATCCTGCGCTGGTATGTGTATACGATCGATCTGGATCCGGGTGAAACACTGGTCAATACCGTGCAGGCCCCGATCTATCCATCCATTGACATGTCGTATAAAGATCCTGTCTATAGCTATCTTTATCTGCTCTCCCCTGCTTCGACATGGAAAGAATTCGGTACGTTGGATGTACGCATACAGTCACCGCAGTTCCTGCTGAACAGTGTGCCGGAAAATGTCTTCCGGATACAGGATGATACAAAAGCAGCCGCATTTGAAACACTGCCTGAAGGAGAACTCCAATTTGATCTTTGCACAGTCGAAAAGCCGGAGAAAATACGCAATGCATCCTCGTATCTGTATCTGCTTGTCTTCCTGCTTCCCATCATCGGCGGTGTCATTCTCTTCTTTGTTTTACTTGCACTGATCCTGCGCTTCCTGTTTCGCAAACGCGCCTGAATACACAAAAACCGGCAATGCCGGTTTTCTCATGGAGCGCAGGTGCCGCAGGGCTCATAGCCCTGTTCCAGTAATTCTT
Source organism: Solobacterium sp. (assembly GCA_017539385.1). Taxonomy (GTDB): domain Bacteria; phylum Bacillota_I; class Bacilli_A; order Erysipelotrichales; family Erysipelotrichaceae; genus Bulleidia. The sequence continues at coordinate 7,605 of JAFYHC010000019.1, forward strand.
CGCGTGTACAGGTGACGTCTTTCCGGTTCTTTTCGGACATCCCCTTTACGCCTTCACAATCCTCATAATGGAACTTGCCGGAGCGGATATTGACCACATAATGCAGAGACGGGGAAGGCATGGAACGGGTTATGGATTGTTCCCGCTCGCTGGTGCCGTCGGTATAATCGATTATGATGCCGGGCTGCACATTGAAGCAATAGACGCAGAATTCCAGGCCTTTGCCGTTATCTTCCACAGAGCGCGCTTCCAGCAGTACGCCCCGGCACACCAGTTCATCCTCCAGAAATACCGGTGTCACATGGTATTCCACATGATTGCCGGTTTTTTGTATGTAGCGGGCAATCTGCACTTCATATACCAGCATGCCTTCGACATTCATATACCGGGTGCCGGTGATCAGGTTGCGTGCATCGTCAACGATCCCGGTCAGTGCATAGCCAAGCAGATGACACCGGTTGAACAGATAATGATCTTCGATCAGATCATCATAGCGGGCTGTATTCCATCCCGAAGGACGCACCATGCCCATGGAACCGCGTTCATCATAGGTCAGTGTATCCGGTCCGATGGAGGCCTCTGCCCTCTGGCAGCGTCCCAGTGAATCCAGTTCCTGCAGGCTGGTATACGACTCTTTATGCATCTCTTCGAATGTGACTTTGTTATCGTGCACGATAACGGAAGGCTGTCCGTCATATTCCGGCAATGTTTCGCCAAAGGGAAACGATTCCGTCTTTGCGGGGGCATCCGGCGTTCTTCTCGATAACACCAGCAGCACACCCAGCAGAACCACCGTAATGCACGACAGCACGATTGCCAGCCGTTTTCTTGTTGCTGAAGCGATCATATCTTATTCGTGATCTTTCCGATCCCCTTGATCTCGATCCGGATCGTTCCGTCTTCTTCGTGATGGAATTCGATCAGGTCCGTATTCTCACAGACTTCCGAAGGAACAGAGATCTCGATCCCGGTATCTGTCTTCAGACGCTGTCTCTTCATTGCCATCGTGATTGCCTGACGGGGCAGGTCCATCTCATCCGGCAAAGTCACTTCCTGCACCTTCTGACGGAATACTTCCGCCATGCGCGGTGTATCGGAAAACATTTCTTCTGCCAGTGTTTCCGTCCGTAACGGCATGCCTTCATTGACCGTCTCGGTAATATAATTCTTCACTTTTCCCAGCATGACGGTCGGATTCTCTTCGAATTCCTCTGCCATCTCATAGGCGATCTGCTTTACTGTGTCGACTGCCTCTTTGTGCGAGATGCCTGCTGTTGCAGAAAGCAGGCGCTCTGCCACAAGACTGTCAGCGTTTTTCCATTTTCCTTCGTCCGTAAAGCGGATCTCCTTGCTTAACACATTCACCAGTGCATAGGACGCAAGCGGGCGGGCTACCGGCGGCAGTGCGCCATTGCCGAATGTGATCGTATTGCGGATAAAACCATGTTCAGTATCCGTCAGATAGGTCAATGTCTCCTGCTCTTCCAGCAGCACGATCAGAATGTACGGGACATCGTCTGTGCGGTAATCCACGCACAATACATCAAAAGAGCGCGGATCTTCCTGTTCAAAGTAGACGGAAAGATTCTGCAGCACCGCGCTGCTGAAGGAAGGCAGGTCTGTTTCATGCCGGAAGTATTTTTCCATTTCCAGCACAAAGGGACTGTCTTCCAGGAATTCCCCTTGTCTGGCGCGCATATCTTTTGCACAGCGGCTGACATAGCGCTTTACATATTTTTCGATCTGGGGATCTTCCAGGTCCAGTGTACGCTCTGAAAATACGATCTGATGATGCTTTCCATCCAGAACGTGCAAAACAGCAGCGCTGATCTCTGTCCCGTGAAATTCCTCCAGTATTTCTTTTGCTTCACTCATTGTATGATTTCCTTTCCGGTATCGTTATTGTCCTGTAAAGAGAGGAACCATCTTTCCGTCTCTGACTGCATAGATCCGCTCGCAGTCCGACAATGTGGACATGCGGTGTGAGATCAGGATCACGGTATGACCGGCATATTCTTTCCGGATCGTATCCCTGAGATCCATGCGTGCTTTTGAAGAGCACCGGTATTCCAGTTCTCCCTGCAGGATCCGTGCCGCCAATAGGCCGGCTGTCAGCAGCACCGCTGCCCATACCGAAGAAGCAAGGTCCAACCCTGCACTTCCGCTCAGCATCTCTCCCAGTGATCCTCCGATCACACCGGCAAACCGTGTCATACATACCAGCGCTCCAAAACGCACCAGTGCAATGGCCAGTATCCATCCCCACAGTCCTTTTGCCAGCCGCATCAATGTCCGATCAATCAGCAGCATCTTTCCCCTGCCTTTCCATATGGGAATATTCTACCATACTCCTCTGCATTTCTTTGTTTTCACTCCCTCGCTGTCCCATGCATGCAGTACTCTTTTTCTTTCAGCACGTGTCGACTATAATAAAAGCAGAAAGAGAGAAAAGGAGAAATAATCATGAGTGTATATACCGGCAAAGAGAAACTGAAACTCGGTTTCGGCCTGATGCGTCTTCCCCGACTGGAAGACGGTACGATCGATATCCCCCAGGTATCCAAAATGGTCGACCTGTTCATGGAAGCAGGCGGTACATATTTTGATACAGCATTTGCCTATCAGGGCAGTGAAGAAGCCATCCGCAAAGCCCTCGTGGAGCGCTACCCCCGTGATTCCTACACCCTTGCCAGCAAGCTGATCATCCAGCCGGGCAGTTCCATCACTGCCGAAGAAGCAAAGCAGGAAACACTGACATCCCTGGAACGCAGCGCTGCAGGCTACTTCGACTATTATCTTGTTCATGCCATCCAGCGCAGCAATGTTGAGAAGTATGAAGAATTCGGCATCTGGGACTATGTCAGAGAACTGAAGGAAAAAGGCCTCATCAAGCACTACGGCTTCTCCTTCCACGCTGACCCGGAATTACTCGTAGAACTTCTGGAAAAGCACCCGGATGCAGAATTCGTACAGCTGCAGATCAACTACGCAGACTGGGAGAACCCCGGAGTCAATTCCCGCAGAAACTGGGAGATCTGCAAACAGTACGGCAAGCCGGTCACCGTCATGGAACCGGTCAAAGGCGGCATTCTTGCCGATCCGATCGACAGTGTCAAAGAGATCCTCAAGGCAGCCGATCCCAATGCCAGCTATGCATCCTGGGCACTCCGCTTCGTCGCTTCCAAAGACAATCTGCTTGCCGTATTAAGCGGTATGAGTTCCATTGCCCAGATGGAAGACAACCTGTCCTTCATGAAAGACTTCCAGCCGCTTACACCGGAAGAAGAAGCAGTCATCGCCAAAGCACAGGAAGCCCTCGACAATGACAAGTCTATTCCATGTACAGCCTGCCACTATTGTACAAAGGGATGCCCGATGTCCATCCCGATCCCGGAGATCTTCAATGTCGAAAACCGCAAGAAAGGAAGCCCGGAGTTCCGTACAAAACGCGAATACACCATTGTTACAGAAGGCAGAGGCAAAGCCAGCGACTGCATCCAGTGCGGTCAGTGCGAAGCCGCATGTCCGCAGCACCTCCCCATCATCTCACTGCTCGAACAGTGTCGTTCAATGGAGTAAGTGCATCACACAAGAATATTCGAAAGGACCCGTCCACGCGGCAGGTCCTTTTTCTGACAGCACAAAAAAACCAGCCTGTTCTACAAGCTGGTTTACATGGTGACCTCTGAGGGACTCGAACCCTCGACCCACTGATTAAGAGTCAGTTGCTCTACCAACTGAGCTAAGAAGTCATTTTTTTCGGTGCCTAGTTATAATAGTACGATTCTTTTGCAATTTCAACGTTTTTTATGAATTTCTATAAAAAATATTTTCCCCGCCCGGATCAATGACGGAAAAACATAGTACAGAAACCAAATTCTGTTGGTACGTGTTCATGGAATCTTCAGACTCCAAAACCTGAAAATCACCTATAATTTATATGGAGGCATCCCATGACATACAATAATGAAAGCATTCGAATACTGCACAATGGTTTGAAGATTCCTGTGATCGGAGCATCTGCTTCTTTTAAACAGGCTCTGGACAATGGGTATAGGATGTTTGATCTGTCGGAAGATGAAGATGCACAGAAAGAATTCATGCTGGATCTGGAGAATTCCGGCATTATGCGGTATGACTGCACCTTTCTTCTGCATATACCCGTCCATGTGCATACATATGATGAAACAGAGCGGTATATTAAGCATGCCCTGAAAAGACTGAATACATCCTACATTGATATCGTTCTGCTCAACAGCACGCCGAAAGGCTTCCACTCACAATGCTGGAAAGCACTCGAAGACCTGTATAAAGACGGCTGTGTCCATGCGATCGGCACCGGTCCGTGCACAGCAGCACATCTGGACAGACTGCTGTCAGAAAGCACGATTTCCCCCATGGTCAGTGAAGCTGTCATCTACCCGGGACATCCGGAAACAGAGCTGAAGGAGTACTGTGACGAGCATCGGATCGATCCGATCGCCGTCTGTCCGTCCAATGCGTCCGCGGTATTGGAATCCAAGGAAGTAGATATCCTTTCCCGCAAATACGGAATTGATCCGATCCAGCTTGTCGTTAATTACCAGGCGGAAAAAGGCGCACTATGCATGGTTCCTGATACCAGCCATTCAAAAGAGGCACTGCAGGGCGCAATGTGGATGAATACCGCAGAGCCGGACCGCCGCTATCTCGATAACATGAAAGATTATGCATATTCCAGCTAAAAAAGGCCAATGGCCTTTTTTAATGTTGGTGAAAATATCAGGAATTGCTGCTGAGGATCTGTTCTGCGGCTTCGCGGATCACATCCGCACCTTCCTCACATGCCTCGATCATTGTTACATAGCCTTCCAGGCTATGTGCCTTGCGGCGCAGATTGGTACTGCCGCGATTGACAAAGATGCGGCTTTTTCCTTTGCCGTTCTTGGCTTCCTGAATGAGATTGGAACCGGCGGAGTTGCCATCCAGTGCAATGACAAGCGACGGCCGTCTCTCAAAGATCTCATAGTTGAAACTCTTGTATAATCCCATCGGTTCTGATTCGGTCGATATACGGATGCGTACACCGGCACTATGCAGGTGCTCCGCCTGTGCCTTAGTGACTACCGCCGGTACGATCGAGAAAACACGGAATCCTCTGGTATTATGATCCACCAGGTATTTTTCATAGCCGGTAAGACTGTGTCCGATCACAAAGAATACCTGTTCCGGATCCAGTGTATCCAGCAGACGCAGGATCATACTGCGGCCGCGGTCGGTCGTTGCTGTGGCACGGCGGTCATTGTTGAAGCTTCCTCCTGCCAGTATGATCGGGAAGCGGTCCCATGGCAGTTCTTCGATCTGGTCTTTCAGTTCGATGCCGGCATCGAACAGATCCTGTCCCGGCTTATAGGTCACTTCCACACTGCCGCTTTTCTGCATACGCTCATAGCAGATATCTTCCAGGGAGCGGCCGTCTTTGCGGAACTGTTCCATCTTGCGGGCAAAGTCACGCTCTCCCATCAGCCGGATCATCTCTTCCGAGCGGCGCATGCTGAGCAGTTCTTCCCGGTTGAGCTCCAGCAGTTTTTCCAGCGACAATTGCTCATCGATCGAATTCGTGCCGTACAATGCTGCACCATCCGTTCCCTGCACGCAATGGATCCCTGCCTGCAGATACTGTTTCAGAGGATGATTCCGCAGGAAGCTGAGATTATTCAGACGGACGTTGGATGTGATCTGGAATTCCAGCACGACATCGTTTTCCCGGATCATCCGGATCAGTTCCTGTCCCTTTGCAGAGCGCAGATTGGCTGTATACAGACCATGTCCGATCCGGATATGCGGTGCCTTTTCGCCTTCTTTCAATGCCGAAAGAACGCATTGGATACTGTTGGCAACGTTGTCCTTCAGACTGTCATTTTCACCGGCATGGATCCGGATGGTGAAACCGGGAATTTCCCGGGCAATATCCACAAGCTGGGCAAATACTTCTTTCAGATCACGGATATCGTTGATCTCTTCTCCGATGATATCGCTTCCTGCTACGTAGGGATCCATGGCGATTCCCCTCAGCATTTCCAGATTGTGCGTCAGGTAGTTGTCTGCCGTCACCCGGTCTTTCACGATCGTCAGCGGAATTCGCCGTATGCCTGCCAGGAAGCGCAGACGCACGCCGGTATCCTGATAGATGGAAGGCATGACCGCATGCACTTCATTTAACATGCGCAGGGCATCGTACTTCTTCACCAGTGTCGTATCGGAGATCTCGGCATAGAGAATTCCCTGGCTGCGGTATGTACGTGCGATCCACAGCAGCTTATCCTGAAACAGAGAATTATTCCGGTACGCATCGTTTTCCCTGTCCGCAAGCATCTGCTTCACCAGTGCGGCGATGTCACTGTCCGGTATTGCATCGATATCATGCAGGGAGATCTTCTTTTCGTACTCTTCTCCCTTTGTAAATACATAGCGGTATAAATAGACCTTTTCCAGATTCGTAAACACCGCCTGTCCATCCTTCAGGATCGCCAGAGATGTACGGATCCGGCGGATCTTCTGATCCATATATTCCGGATCATTCAGGATCAGATCCGCAAAATTGATAAATGTATTATCATCGATCTTGCGCTCCAGATAGTGTCCGGTCAATGTGGAACTGGCAAACTGACGCGCCGTCTTCTCACGGCGTGCAGCCATGTTTCTTTCCTGCTCTTCGCTCAGATGCAGAGACAGTTTCTTCACATAGTACAGCGGATAGCGGATCTGGTGCACGATGCCAAGTGCGATCAGGATATCCGGTGACAGATTGGCATTCATATGCGTATGCAGGTCCGTACGGAATTTGCATTCCGAAAGGATATACGTCTTGATAATGGTCTTGCCGATATCCAGACTGTATTCCTTGGTCTGGCTCATCAGTGTCTTGGATACGGAGGGAATCGATGCTTTCATCTCAATGGTCCCGTCCGGCCAGATATTTGCGACCTTGGTATTGCCAAGCCGGAAAATATAAAGCGTCCGGTTATATTGATCAATGTAGGAAGGAACAGTCCCCTCAATGATCTTTTTCCCGGAAGCATCATAGGAAAGCGGCAGATCACACAAAGCCGCAAGGTTGGTGATCAGATTACCTGTATTGTGATTGGGCGTACGCAGAATATAGGACATGCGGTCTTCTTCCAGATACAGTTCTACGATCATATCTTTTTCAAGATCCAGATAAAAATGTCCGAAATATGTCATGAGTACTCTCCCGTCCGTATTTTTTATGTATTATATCAGGATTCCTTTGAGATGATCACATTCATGCTGGATGATCTGTGCGATCATACCGCTGAATACCATTGTCTTTTGCGTAAACGTGCTGTCCTGATAACGGACAGTGACAGTTTTGTAACGGGTCACTTCTCTCTGCCCCGGAAGTGACAAACAGCCTTCTTTGATGGTATAGGCACCTTTGCGGGAAACGATGACCGGATTAAACATGATCAGTACATCGGTATACAGTGCCACTGCAATGATGCACTTTGCTGCACCGATCATATTGGCAGCCATGCCTACGCAGATCTGCCTGTTTGCCTGCAGGGTATCCTTCAGATCCTGTGCGATGGACATATCGTTTTTATCTGCCTTAGAGGATGGTTTTGAAAGAAACATCTGGTCTTTTACTATTGGACGGATCATATACGCCTCCTGTTACGCAGACAGACTGTCTGCAGCTTTCTGTTCCATTGCTTCATTGATGTTGTAATACAGAATGCCGCAGAGAACGATCACTGCCCCAAGAAACGACAGTCTTCCCAGTTTCTCCCCATAGAACACTGCCACAAGAACAGGATTGAGGATCGGTTCCAGAGCATTGATGATCGATGCCGTCAGCGGATCGATATACTTTGTGCCGGTCGTAAAGAAGATATAGGCAAGACCCACCTGCACTGCACCCAGCAGGAATACCGACCACAATACCGGTGCAGAGAAGTCTGTTTCTTTCAGCACAAGCGGCGAAAGACATACGCCGCATAACAGCTGGCCGAAGAAGACCGATGACACTGCATCGCCTTTTTCAAAACTGTTGAGCATGAATACACCGGCATAGAAGACACCGGAAAGCAGCGCTACCAGGTCACCCACCCATTTGCCGGTGGACATGCCTTCAAAGAAAAAGCACAGAATGCCCAGTAAGACGATCACGATTGAGATCACACCGGTCCTGCTTGGCTTTTTTCCAAAGAACAGATACATCATGACCATGATCCAGATCGGTGCGGTATATTGCAGAATGATCGTATTGCCTGCTGTTGTCAGTTTGTTGGCAATTGAATAGCCAGTCGTGACACCGGCCATGGCCAGTGCGCCGATCAGCACCGTTGCATTGATCTTCAATCTGTGATGCGTCACGATAATATATATGCCGATGACAATGCATGCGATCACATTTCTTGCGCCATTGATTGCCAGTGCATTCCATGGGATCAGTTTCATAAACAGGCCGCCGGAAGCGAAGCATACCGATGCCGCAAGCATCATCCCAATGGCAGCCTTCCGCATATCTTTTCCCTGTGCTTTTTTAATACTCATAACAAGGATCCTTTCGCAGTTTCAATGCATTATACCACCTCACATGCATACAAAATGTTCTTTTCTTTACAAATGATGCGATTCATGGAAAATAAATACCATGACACAGATGAAAAATGCCTTCTTCCGCGGCATACAGGATGGAACACCGATTGGACTTGGCTATGCGGCCGTGTCATTTTCTCTTGGCATCGCCATGCGCAATGCCGGCATGACATGGTATCAGGGATTCCTGCTGTCACTTGTGAACCTCGCTTCAGCCGGTCAGTATGCCGATCTGCAGGTCATTGCGGCAGATGGTGCATATCTTGAGATCGTACTGGTCACCCTTGTCGCAAATGCCCGCTATCTGTTGATGAGCACCGCTCTGTCGCAGAAATTCTCTCCCAGAACCCCGATGCGTCATCGCTTCTTTACTGCCTATGCCGTGACGGATGAACTCTTCGGCCTTGCCATTCATCAGGATGGATATCTGAATCCGCACTATTACTATGGCGCAATGTCCATGGCGGTGCCCGGCTGGTGCATTGGCACAGCTTTAGGCATACTGGCTGGCAATATTCTGCCCGAAAGCATCGTATCTGCTTTATCGATTTCCCTGTACGGCATGTTTCTGGCAATTATCCTGCCGCCGGCACGTCATGACCGTGTGATCGCCGCCGTCGTATTGTGCGGCTTTGCACTCAGCACGCTCACGCAGTATATTCCGTTTCTTTCCACGATGACCGCAGGCACAAAAACGATCATCCTCACCATACTGATCGCCGGCTGCGCTGCCTGGCTGTTCCCGCATACGGAGGATGATCATGACGCATAATATCTATGTTTATATTCTTTTATCCGGTCTTGTTTCATACCTGATCCGGGTACTGCCGCTGACATTGATCCGCAAACCGATCCGCAATGTCTGGCTGCGTTCGTTTCTCTACTACGTTCCCTATGCCACCCTGGCCGTAATGACATTCCCGGCCATCCTGTACGCATCCCGTTCTCCCATCGCTTCCTTTGCGGCATTGCTTGCGGGCGGCGCACTGGCACTGCGTGGGCGTTCTCTTCCGGTGGTCGCTGCTGTCTGCTGCATTACCGTCTTCCTGCTTGAAAGCATCCTGCTTCATTCCTGATCGTCTTCGATCAGGCTTTTTTCTTCTTCAGACAATTCGTAGCGGGCAAACAGGTCCGGCCGCTGTTTCTTCGTAATACGCAGTGACTGCTGTCTGCGCCATTTTTCAATCGCACCATGATCTCCCGACAATAATACATCCGGCACTTTCATGCCTTCGATCTCTCTCGGCTTTGTATACTGCGGATATTCCAGCAGTCCGTTTTCAAACGATTCATCCTCTGTGCTTGCCTTGCGCAATACACCATCCAGCAGCCGCACAACAGAATCCGCAATGATCATCGAAGGCAACTCCCCGCCAGTCACGATATAATCCCCAAGACTGACCAGTTCATCTGCCTTCTCATAGATTCTGGCATCCATGCCTTCATAATGTCCGGCAATCAGGATCAGATGATCTTTCTGTGCATATTCACGTGCTTTCTTCTGGTTGTAGAGCACTCCTGCCGGTGCCAGTACGACCGTATGACTGCCTTCCTGGCGCACATCCTTCAGCACATCCAGCACCGGTCCTGCACGCAGTATCATACCGGCACCCCCTCCATACGGAGAATCATCGATATGCCGGAAACTTCCCCCGGCATAGGGACGGATATCTTTCACTTCGATCTCACAGATCTTCCGTTCCACTGCCCTTGCAATGACCGGTGTCTTCAGAAAACTATCATAGTCCTGCGGACACATTGTCAGAAATGTTATCTTCATACATGTATTCTATCATGGACACTGCTTTATCCCTGCAAAATGGTTAAAATGACCTGGTGCTAACACTATTTAGCTATTCTTTATTTTTTCAATATTATATTGTTGATTTTCATACAGACGTACGCCCCAAAGAAATACCAGAGAAAAACTATGAGCATCACAAAGAAGCCATTCCAGACACCTTCCATAAATCCAGTCAGCATCAGAATAAACCATACACCGATAATCACAGCGTTAGTCTTGTACAGCCAGTTATTCATTTTAATGTAACTGTCACGCAGTTTTTGGTTTCCGCTGCTCCCGACAGCCAGACAAATAGTACAGATTACCATCGGAGATAATAGAATTATCGGAAAAATCAAACCTGAAAATCCAGAGAACGAATCAGCAGATATCAAGCCAAAATACGGGCCACTGTAATTTCCGGTACTGTCATTAAGAAAGTTCCAATACAGGGTCTGATATAAAGCACCTCCCAGAACAGCTTCAGTTAATGAAGCAGATATACTCGCGGAAGCTTTTCTGGAAACAAAGAAAATAATTCCTCCAATAATCACCCCGATCAGGCACCATTTCGAAAACTGTTCAAAAATAGTGGTCAGCTGTATCGTCACTCCGGCATCATCCAGCTTGTGCATAAACAGATAGATTCCAACCAGGGCCAGAATCAGCAGGATCGACATAATCATTACAGTTATACCTGGCAGATCAATCGGACTGCCGACTGAGCCCCCTTCCCCGGATCTGCTTGTCCTTCCGCTGTCGTTTATTTCGGTATGAGTATATGTATCTCCAAATAAACTCGTTCTCTGCTCGGAAATACCGACTCTATTCCCATCTCTGTCTTTATGTACTATCTGATCATTCCCAAAAATATCTTTGCTATTTTCACTGGTTCCGACAATATTACCTTTGTTATCCCGGTCAACTAATCTGTAATTTCCCCAGAAATCCGTTTCTTCTTTCCCTTCACCGATAATGTTTCTGTCATTGTCATAGTATCTGTAGACTGTATCTCCAAACATGTCTTTCATTGGTTCAGCTGTACCAACACGATTTCCTTCATCGTCATAAAACTGAATATATTCTGAACCAAAACCAGTTGTTTTTCTTTCACTCCTCATATGCCTTTCTCTCTTCTTCTATGGTTTAACTAACCAGAAAATACTTATTTTTCTTCCGCTCTTTTCAAAGGAATAGTTGACAGATTTCCTCGATGTACACGGTATCTTCACTGCGGTTCAGTCCAATTTTGTAAAGAATGGACTGAACCCTCACCACGAACAGAAAGACATGGATACCATGCCAGAGATCACGTTATACGTCCTATGACTGCCGAACTGCTTGAAGCATAAAGATCATAGCATTATGGCATTTACGGCAATATATTCCTTAACTACCGGAAATTACCGAACCAGTCATCAAAATCATTTGAATGAAGAATCAATTCCCCTTTAAGTCCAGTATTAATATCAGCCAGTTCTTCGTACGTAATCTCAGGAGGATTCTCCATTAGCATCATCCTGGTTTTCCTTTCCAGTATTGCTGTGCAGGCAGTCAGGAAGGCACAATCCGGTTCTTTGGAACTGATGTAATTTGTTATTGGATCCCAGTAATATGCTGATTCAAAACCTAATTCTTTTGCTTTTATGACATTGGGATTATTCTCATACCCGAACGATTCCGCATATGATCCTTCTGCTTCGGCTGCCAGCATCTGAATCATTTTCCCGTCTTTGTATTTCCAGATATTCACATTTGTAGTACGTACGTTTGATAGTGTTGTACTTAATGAGAACCCGGTTCCACCTATTAGAGAACCTTCTGAAGATGACTCTTTTATGAATGCCGCAAATCCGGTTGAGTAATCGCCTTTCATGATGTTTTGTGAAAGCAGGGCCTCATCTGTCACGACAATTCCATCTTCAGTCTTATCAAGGACAACCGCATACAGATCAGCAGAGTTCTGGCCGTCCTCATTAATCCCCTTTTTAATAAGAATCACAAGATATTCATCGATTTCATCTTCATCAAGATTCCGTAATTCCGTGCACAGGATTCCGGTCATATTTGTATCCGGTTCCGTGACAAACGGATAATAATCATCTCTGACGAAGGGACAGAATACTTCTTTCGCGGTTACTTTTCCGTATTTTTCGTTTAGTCCCTCCAAAACGTTTTCGATTTTATTGCCTTTCGTCTCGTTTCTTTTAGTCTCTTCACCTTTAGTCTCGCTGGTTCCGGGGTCTTTCGCACTGCTGTCAGTGCTGCTTACCGTCTTTGTACAGGAGGATGTCAGCAGCAGTAATATTGCAGCTGCATACACAGAAATATGCTTTATACTCATAATCGATTCCTTTCCAGAATATCTTCCGTTCTTGTTTTCACACAGTATTTAGTGAGCAAAATGACATTCATAAATAGTAATTGGGTCCTCCCCATGGTGTGTTGGATCAAACTCCATATAAGCCACTCCTTCTTCTGGTGTAATACAGATAATTGGTCGTGGACTTGGAGCGTCGTCCATCTCGAAGATTAAAACCTTGCGATACTTATTTGGCTTTCGATCCGTTATAAAACCTTGATAGAATCCTTGATATGGGACATATTCCATTTGCCACGTCCAGGCAAAATCCTTCCCGAAATTATAAAGACCACCAGATACGAAAATCGTGTTATCGCTCGGATCAAAATCCGACATATTAAAATCCCACGCTCGATCTGTTTCATTCATCTCGCCATAAAGATCTGGTTCAGGCCAATAAGCATGCTTATCAGAATATTTGATATCACATAACTCTTTGATATTCCAAATGACATCTGTATCGCTCATTTTCCCTTTTGAAATAAGCTGCCAATTCTCGCTTGATTTATCATATTGATAAACTAAATCTGATATTTGAAGATTGTAACTTCCATATGGATACTCTGCAGTCATACGAATATTGATAGTATCGATATGGTTTTCCTTATCAGGATTATGCTCTTTATCAATTGACCAGTTATCACAATCATCAAATCCATAAACTTCTTTACACTCTTGAATTTTTACCTCCAGCAGTGAATCGGGAACTGTTTCCGGAATACTGGAACATGACGTGCCGAGCATAAGAACAAGCGTCATCAATAATATTTTTATAAATCTTTTCATAATCATTCCTCTTGGCTGTTTATTTGATTCCGTATTTCGCCATGATGTTCGCAAACTCTGCACTGTTAGCAAACCCCATGAGAACGCTGTCTCTGGATGTTCCGCTGTACAGCCTGCTCATCCAGTCGTTATAGCCGCCCTTGTCCGCTTCTCTGCCCAGGAATGTACGATACAGTGTCATTACATACTCATCATTCGCTGTGTCTTTATTCAGATACTCACGGCTGTGGAAGAACCCGGTAGAAGCCATATTGATCGCAGCTTTTTTCTTATCCGATGCAGTCAGGATCTTATTGCACCAGTTATTGAGGCCGCCCACATCCGCTTTTCTTCCAAGTACTTCGGAATAGTTGCGGCTTACGAATTGTGTAATACCAAGATTCTGGTCTCTTGCTTCAGTAAGCTTGATCGTACCGCGCTCAATGCCGTAATCCATACAGATGTTGGCAAACTCCCGGCTTCCAATAAATCCCTTCAGCACATATGCCTGTGATACACCGGCATCCAGCTTGTCCAGCCAGTTCTTTTTGCCGCCTGCGTCACTTGCGCGGTCCATCATGACCTTGTAGCACATCTCAACGAACGCTTCGTTATCAAGCTGCAGATTATTGAATTCTTTAGAAGTGAAGAAGAATTTTACTGTCGCTGCAGCGGTGTTTTTCTTTGAGCGTAATTCACCAGTCCACTTATTGAATCCACCCGGATCAGCCGTACGGTTAAAGCAGAGTTTATAGAGTCTTCTTACGAAACCATTGATAGGATCCTCGACCGTTACTGTACATTTGGCAATATAACTACCGTCATTTGCAGAAACAGTGATCACTGCTGTTGACGGTGTACCGATACCGTTATCTGCAGCCGCCGTGACTTTACCATTCTGATCCACTGTCGCTACAGACTCATCGCTGGAGGACCAGATCAGTTCCATTCCTTCCGGATGAATTGTCGGCACCAGAGTTTCAGATTGCTCCACCCTCAATACAAGTTCTTTCTTATTCAGATGAATTCCTTCATTCTTCTTTTTTGTTGTTGAATACTCTTTACCATTGATCGTAACAGTCGCAGTCAGTGTTTCTTCACCATCTATAGTTCCTTCTGTGATCTCACAAGCGTATTCTTCGATATACCCATCGTCCTTGCAGGTGACAGATGCTGTACATGTATCTTCACACCAGACAAATTTTGGATCATCAAAATCATGAAGACTTATGACTGTTCCTTCCGGAGCTTCTTCAACATTTCCCTGACTGTCAATGATCTGGTCTTCATTGACGATCTCGGTGCCCTTTTCCTCAATACCTTCTTTACTGAGTACGCTTATAGACACTTCAGCAGCATTTTCTTCACTCTGTACAGATATCTCATTCTCCTTTTGGATGAAAGAGATATCTGCTGTACTATTACCGCTGAGTTTAATTACTGACGGATCATCTTCTTCTGTTCCAAAGTAAGCAGTGTAATCCACATCATCACCAGCCAGTCCAATACCTTTATCGATATGAAAATACACTTTATCTGCTCCGGTTTCTTCTATCGAATAGAACTTATTCGCTTCTCCGTCCACAATATCCAAACCCATTGTTCCTTCTATCTGATCAACGACAAAGAAATCAGATGATGGTACGCGTACCATCAGTTCCGCAGTATCACAAATATAATCCTGATCAATTATTTCCATGTTTCCCGAAAAGAGTCCTTCTTTGTACTCCAGATAATCACCTTTATCATTTTTGATTCTCATGGTCTTGCCTGAAGTTATGAACAGTTCAGTGCCCGGTTCATCAGATATTGTTCTTAGGCTACTGGTATTATTCGATTCGGAGTGATCCGGATTCCATTCAGAGAAATCTATACACCAAAAAAACAACCATTTGTCATCCCACTGTGTACTTAATATTTCTTGGTATCCCCCAATGGAATAATACCGAAGCCAATGAAGTTCTCCTGATGTTTTATCAACATTCAATATCTTAAAGTGCTTTATGTCATTACAATCATACAGATAAAAGACGTACTTCTCTTTTGTTTCTGAACAGTTTGCAATCAATACTATATGGCCTCCTATAGATCCCACATCTGTATATTCAACTCCATACGCAAATCCAAGTGGATTTTTATTACTGCATGCCCTTTTTGCACTAAAGTACATATCACGCCAGAATGAAAGGAATTCTTCTTTACTGGGATTATAACTCCGCTCTATGATGTGTTTTTTTTCTGGGAAATCAAAGTACTGTAAGACATAATAGTAGTTAATAGTACTAAGGAGATTAACGTCATCGACCGGTGATGCCAGATCACTATAGTTTTCAGGAATACTTTTACCACTGAGCGACTTATAGCCTGTCAGACTCATTTTATTTAAAAATGCTAAAACAATAGTCGATGTTAATCCAAAACATGATCCGCCCCATTCTCTGTTCATCCTTTGAATTAAATGATCTCTATCAGATTGCTCTTCGCACATAGCTAATAAACTGCGATAGTGACGCTCGCTCATGGGATACCCGGATCCAGATCCAAGAAGAAGTTCCCAGTATTTTTCTCCTGCCTCATTAACCTCATCGTGTTTAAAAGTATTTGTGTTCTTTCCGATGATAAAGAAAGGATTTGATGTATCGTCACCGTTGCCTGATCCGGCATCCCATGTTTTCCATATGATTGATCCGGCTCCGTAATTCTGTAATTTATCAGATGTCCAAGTTGAATTGTTTTCTGGATAATACACTGTAAAAGACATATTCGAAGAAAAAGCATTACTTGCAAAATTGTCCGGATAATTTCCTTTGAAATACATTTTTTGAATACCGCATTCATTGAATGCAGATTCCCCTATATTTGTTACACTTCCTGGAATTGTGATACTGGTAAGACTGGAACAACTGGCAAACAAGTTATTACTGATGCTTGTCAGATTATCTGGCAGCGTGATATTGGTTAGACTGGTACAGTTCTCGAATGCACACGAATCAATATTTGTTACACTGTCCGGAATTGTAATACTGCTAAGTTTTTCACAATAGTTGAATGCATTAGCACCTATACTTGTTACACTATCCGGAATGATAATATTTGTAAGGTTGGTACAATTCCAGAATAATCCATATGGAATTCTAGTTATACTATCTGGAATCTCTATACTTGTGAGGCTGATGCAGTTAGAGAATACAGTAGAGCCAATACTTGTTACACTTTCCGGAAGTGTGATGTCAGAGAGACATGTACAACAATCAAATGCATAATATTCGATCTTTGTTACACCATATGGAATTGTGATACTGATAAGACTTGAACAATGGGTGAATGCATTAGAGCCAATACTTGTTACACTGTTCGGAATCGTGATACTGGTAAGGCTTGAGCAACTGGCAAACAAGCCGTTACTGATGCTTGTCAGACTGTCTGGCAGCGTAATACTGGTTAGACTGGTACAGTTCTCGAATGCATACCCACCAATATATCTCACACTGTTCGGAATCGTGATACTGATTAGACTTGAACAGTTGTAAAATGCTTCATAATCAACACCTTCTACCGGATGCCCCTCAATCTCAGAAGGTATATCCACAGAAGTTACCGACTCATTACAATCTGTAATCGTAACTTTCCCATCACTAATGGAATAAGTCAGATCCCCATATGTTCCAAATAAAAGATCATTGGTTTCTTCGATCTGCTCAGTTCCGGATGATTCTTCATTATTGTAATCATTCGTTTCTTTTTCTTTGGCTTCTAAAATTTCTTCTGGCATATCTTCTGCACTGATCTTCATCGGAAGCATAGTCAAACACATCAGTACAGACAACAGTACGGACAACGTCTTTTTTGGCATAATAATTCCTCCTGGTTTTTCTTTATTCAATTCTTATGAATGTGACGATAGAATATGCCGGCAGTACAAAAACAGCCGGTATATTCCTTTTCTGTGATTGTACCGTTAAAGACTTTCCGAATCGGAAACCTTGTCAAATTGGCAGGTTTTCATGTCGATATAGCAAAAAAGACTGAGTGATGTACACTCAGCCGTTGGAAGTACCTTTGTTATTCCCGGGAAATATTCTTCAGGATGATCTCGATCCGGTATATGCCGTTCTCCTCTTCAACAGTATATTCACCGTCATATTTCTCAGTGATGTTCATAATGATCTTTGTACCGAGACCGCGGTCCAGTTCCGGAATACGCCTGGTCTTTCTGCGTTCTTTCTCCGGAGCGGTATTGGTGCACAAGACGGTGACATATGGTTCTTTGTACTGGGTAAGAAGAGTAATATGAGGATCAGCGGTCTGTCTGGCAGCTTCTTCTGCATTATCCAGGATATTCCCGTATATGCAGATAAGATCAGCATTGGAAATATCCAGATATGCAGGCAGACGAATATCCGTATCAAAGCGGATCTGCTTATGCATATACTCTTCAGACTTGCGGGTCAGATAACTGGCAATGACCGTATTCCCGCAGGATGGGAAGGCAAGCGCGGAACGGTCTTCCTTTATGATCTGTTTCATATAATCCGATGCCTGTGAGACTTTCCCGTCTCCCATCAGCGCCTGCATGGTATACAGGTGGTTGTCGATATCATGACGCATCTTCCGGATCTCTTCATAAGAAGCGGTAAGCCCGCGGTAGTATGCCTCCTGATCGGACATCTGGTGTTCCAGCAGTTCATTGCGCACACGCAGCTTTGTCCGGTCGCTGACCATGCGCAGTGCAAAGATCAGGGCTATGTCCGCCGCGATGCACACCAGCAGTACCGGAATGACCCTCTCCGGCAGCCAGCTTTTCTCATCGTACAGATATGCCTGAAATGTACCGGCAAGTACAATGAACTGACTCAGCGGAAACACTGCAAACAGCAGCCATGGCATCCTGCTGTTCATCCCCTTGTATTTCTTCCGGAAAGAACGCACTGCCAGGGCAACGATCATATACAGGAACGCTTCCACGAACAGATAGATCGAATACGCTGTCAGCGGGTATTTCTCAAACAGTACGCCGGACATGATCATTTCCCGCGGGATCATCAGCATCATCGCCGCTTCCCCGATCAGCGTTACAACAATGACGATTGCCGTCATGAACAGGACAAAGTACCAGTTCTCCTTATGCATCAGATATACGACAGCACAGATGAACAGTGCTCCGATAAATGTCCGCAGTGTTGTAAAAAACGGGAGATTCACCATCATCCAGATGTAGATTCCCGATGTCGCAAGTTCGATCAGAAACGTTTTCCATTTCTCCAGCCTGCTCTCCATGGCATACTCAAATACCAGCATCTGCATGGCATACTGGATAATATTGGATATCACATAATACGGTCCGCCCGGCATACTGATGACTCCCCCTCAGTCCTTATCATTTGGATGAAAATGATAGCTGTCAAAGAATTTCCTGCGTACTTCCTCCCGGTATCTCCGGCTGATCGGTACACGGATGTCTCCCGGGAAAACCAGTTCATCTTTATCCAGTTCCCGGATCATTTTGAAATTGACCCAGTATCCCTGATGACAGCGCATGAAGTATGCGGACAGTTCCTCAGGGATCATCGCAGACGGGCTGCGTGTATCGAAGTATTCCCCGTCCGTGCAGCGGATCTGCGCCTTGCGGCCGACTTTGCTGATGTAGAGGATCTTTTCTAACGGTATGACGGTTGCTTTGCGGTTATCCCGCACCAGTATTCCGATCGTTCTGTTCTGACTGTTCCGGTATACTGCCAGTGCTTTCTTCAAGGCAGGTTCCAGATATTCTTCCGTCCTGTTTTTGACAACAAACCAGATATGTTCTGCTTCGTAGGCGGTCGACGCGTAATCAACATAACTGGTCAGGAAGATGACCGGGCATTTCGGGACTGCTTGATTCAGTTTCTTTGCCAGGGAGATCCCGTTTTCACCGTCCATTTCGATATCCAGTATTGCGATATCCGGGCTGACTTCATTGAATTCCACATGGCTCAGCATTGTTTCGGCATCATGAAAAAGACGGATCTCATACGGAATATCCTGCTTTTCCATGATCTCCGAGACCAGCTGCTCTGCTTTCTTCAGATGCAGTTCAATATCATCACACAAAACAATCGTTAACATGTACTTCTATTCTCTGCTTTGATTCTACCATATATTGATTCGCATTAGGACAAGTAGACTTATCACTGACTAGACAACTAGACTTGTCTTTTTTTTCGGCAAACAAAAAGTGGAGACAACTAGACTTGTCACCGACTGGACAAGTAGAGTTGTAACTCCACAAAAATGGTGATTTGGAGGAGACTCGAACTCCCGACCCACGGATTAAAAGTCCGTTGCTCTACCAACTGAGCTACCAAATCAAGAATATGGTTTGATGAGTTTTCCTTCTCTATGGAGCGTATGAGATTCGAGCCCATGACCCAACTGAGCTAACGCCCCCAAAATGTCCCCGCAAGGAATCGAACCTTGATCATGGGTTTAGAAGACCCGAGCACTATCCGTTATGCTACAGAGACAATATGGAACCCCGTGCAGGACTCAAACCCGCAACCTTCCGGTTCGTAGCCGGACGCGCTATTCTGTTACGCCAACGAGGTATATATGCACCAGACAGGGCTCGAACATGTGACCCTCTGCTTGTAAGGCAGATGCTCATCCCGACTGAGCTACTGGTGCAAAGTGCATCCGCTGGGATTCGAACCCAGAATCCCCTGATTAAGAGTCAGGTGCAGTAGCCTTTTTGCTACGGATGCCTAAATGGTGGGCAGGGTGGGTGTCGAGCCCACTATCCCAGAGGGAGCAGATTTACAGTCTGCCGCGTTTGCCGATTCGCTACCTACCCAAGGGAAGCCGATACAAGTCCATCGATCTTTCGGCTCTATTTCCTTACTCCTGTACCGCATTTACAGATTGAGAAAGGACATTGACTGTATATCCTGCGGAGATATACAGAGGACTGTCGCGTGCAGGTCCCGTAGGATTGCTGCCGCTGCGTACGGCCAGCGGGAATTGAACCCGCGATTCAGGAGTGAAAGTCCTGTGTGTTCAACCATTTCACCATGACCGCATATATGGTCAGCGCGGAGAGAATCGAACTCTGCCTTGCCAGGGCCACAACCTGGCGTTCTACCACTGAACTACACGCTGATAGGAGGTGCCTGCCGGAGTTGAACCGGCGCTCAGGGAGTTGCAGTCCCTTGCCTTACCACTTGGCTAAGGCACCAGAGAAACAAAAACAGGAGACCGTGAATGTATCTGGTCTCCTGCAAGAGTTCGCTATAAAATGCTTTCCGGTCAATCTTTACGGATTTGACCTTTTACTCTTCGCACAGGAAACCAGGCACGCATAAAATACGTATGCACAATGATCTGCACATTCGATAAATGACTTCTGATCCTGTTTTCTTGTGTTGAGAGTAACCTTCAGCATAATCTTCTCCTTTTCGTTACCCAGTGTAGCATAGTACCTTATAAGGTGTCAACACAGGGGGTGATTTTTCCACAAAATGATATTCATACTCTGACACTGCGTATCGATGTGACCAAACTGTGACCATTTCGAGAAATACTGATAAAGAGAAAAAGAAAAAGCACTGATCACAGTGCTTTCAGCAGGTCGGGATGACGGGATTCGAACCCACGACCTCTTCGTCCCGAACGAAGCGCGCTACCAAACTGCGCTACATCCCGATTGCATTGACTACTATACCACAGTGCTCCAGAAAATGCCACAACATTTTTTCATTTCTTTTCATAGAAAAAAGGAAAGAAGCATTGTGCCTCTTTCCCTCCGAAAGCAACGAAATTAACTTGCCGGTATATTTGTGATTACATCTGACGGAGCAGCCAGTTCTGTTTTCCGATGCATTTGATCAGTTCCAGCTGGCCTTCGCCCCAGTACATGTCTTCTTCATCCTGATAGTATTCTTTCAGGATATCGAATGTTGTGTAATCGCCTCTTGCGGCTTCTGTGAGTTCTTTCAGCCATGCAAGACCGGCTTTGGATACTTTCGTACGCTTTTCATCACAGTCCGTAACTGCGCATCAGTTTTGCAAATTCGGCGGAACCGGCAAAGCCTGCTACGACATCCATACGGCTTGTGCCGCGTGCGAGGCGATTCAGCCAGTCTCTTTTACCGGAGGCATCTGCGCTGCGGTCCAGGAAGACACGGTAGAGCTTGTCAACGAATACACTGTTGGAATAGTGCTTGTTTTCGAATTCTTTCGATCCGAAGAAGCCCTGTGAAGCCACCTGTTTCGCACCCATGGTCTTTGTCGCAAGGACTTTGGTCCAGCTGTTGAGACCGCCGATGTCCGGTTCTCTTCCCAATGCTTCGCGATACAGGCGGATGACGAACCGGGTAACACCTCGGTTGAGGTCTCTGCCTTCTGTGCAGCTGATACTGCCGGCATTTACACCGTATCTGGAACAGATATTATGGAACTCGACAGATCCCACAAACCCTTTCAGGACATATCTGCGGGACATGTAATCACCAAGTACAGAAAGCCAGTTGTTCATTCCGCCGGTATCGTAGGAACGATCCATCAGGACTTTGTAGCAGTCGGCGATATAATTGCGGTCACTGCGGTTCTTATTTGTGTATTCTTTGCTGAAGAAGAATCCGGAGACCACTTCAACTGCACTTCTCTTCTTATTGTAGAGAAGACCGCTCCAGCTCAATAATCCCTTAGTATCTGCGCTTCGGCCAAGACAGTTGGTATACAGGCGTTTCACAAAGTTCTTCACTGTATCCAGACGTGCTTTGGAATAGGCTGTTGTGGATACGGCGTGGGAATTGGCGAAGGATGCGGCTGCGTACTGGCTCCAGGGACGGTGGTCATTGCCGAAAGGATATCTCGGGGCAAGGAAGTAATTCCAGGAAGAAACACTTCTGCCGGCATCCCATGTCGAGTCAATGTTGTACCATTTGCCATCTACGCGAACGATGTTCCAGCCATGCGGCGCAGAGCCGCTTGTGGAGCCGTCACCGGCAACGATACGGCATTCCAGACCTTCGCTTAATGCCATGCGGTAGAACAGCAGCGAGTAGCCCTGACATACTGTGCTTCTGTCAACGACTGCAGAATATGCTGTGTGCCAGTACATATTGGAAGCGTAGTCTGATGCATCGGTATAGCGGACATTTCTGGTGATCCACTCATGAATGTAATATGCCTTGTCATAATCCGAGGAATCTTTTCCGATTGGCAGACTGTTCAGGATGGAAGTTACCTGGGAGGTGACCGTCTTTTCCTGTGCCAGCGTCGTGTTGAAGCGTACTGTCAGATTCATGGTGATCCGCCAGTAACCTGTCAGATTCTGATAGTTTCCTCCGGCAGATGCGCCGGCATAATGCCAGTACAGATAGTCGCCTTCGGTACCGGCACCGGTATGCTGGAAAGCACCGTCCAGGATCTGGTGGAAGATGGTATTGAATGCTGCAGACACATTTGCCCATCCGGACTTATTCACATCCAGTGTGATCGTCATGACGGAAGCTCTTGATTTCATCTGTCCGCGCACCCACACAGCTGCTTCATTGACGCTGGAGCAGGTCCTTGCGGCATTGAGCAGTTCATTGGATTCACCGGCTTCAAACGCTTCTGCATACGCTTCTTCCAGCTGTTCCGTATTGACCATGCCCTCGTACATTGGATTGACATCCGATACGACTTCAAAGACATTGCTTTCTTCCGGTGTTTCTTCGATCACCGCTGTTTCTTCTGAAGCAGGTGCTTCGCTTTCTTCTGCAGCTGACTCTTCGGTCACTGCTGTTTCTTCCGGAACAGATGCTTCGCCTTCTTCCGTGACGGTTTCGTCCGTCTCTTCCGCAGGCGTTTCCTCTGTTTCCTGTAATGATTCTTCTTCCGGTGTTTCTTCTGTGATGACCTCTGCAGATTCTTCGGGGATTTCTCCCTCTTCCGCAAATGCCGGCACAGTGACGGTTGTCATCAGTCCCATGACCAGAAGCAGTTTTGCTGCAATACTCGTACGATTCATGTCGTACCTCCTTTGTACATACAGTGTATTGCGTTATGGCATATGAGACTCTGAGGGGGGTAATAGAAAAAAAGCAGGAATGTGCTTCCTGCTTCGTAGCGATGAGCGACGGATCAGCGGATCCCGTAGCGTTCCATCAGTTTTGCAAATTCCACGGACCCGGCAAAGCCTTTCATCACTTCATCACGAGTGCTGCCTTTCTGCAGTCTGTCCGTCCAGTCAGCCAGTCCCGCCGCATCGTATTCCCGATCCAGGAATGTACGGTACAGTACTTTGACATATTCCGTATCATTCAGTTTCTTATTCTGGAATTCCGCTGAATGCAGGAAGCCGTTGCTTGCTGTATCGATAGCTGCCTGTTTCCGGTTCGATGCATTGAGTATTTTTGATACCCATGTCTTAAGACCGCTTTCATCATAGCTGCGTCCCAGTGCCTTGGTATAGCATCTTGCCACAAAGGAAGTAATGCCATAGTTCTGATCACGGACATCACCCAGTTTCAAAGATCCTCTCTTGATGCCGTATTTGGCAGCGATCGCAGTAAATTCCGGACTTTCCACAAAGCCGCGCACCACGTACATCCGCGTCACGCCGTTGTTCAGCCGTTCCACCCAGTACTTCTTACCGCCGGAATCCGATCCGCGGTTCATCATGACTTCGTAGCATCTTTCTACATATTCTTCGTGATCCAGATTCAGGTTCTGCATTTCCTTGCTGAAGAAGAATCCCTGTACGACCTGTGCAGCAGACATCTGTCCGGATTTCAGACGGTTGACCCAGTATTTGAGTCCGTTCTCATCCGGTTCCCTCTGCAGGCAAAGGTTGTACAGACGCGTAACGAATTCTGTCATCAGAGCAATCTGTTCTTCACTCAGATTCACACCGATTGTTGCCGAAGCAAACAGTTCTTCTTCGATTGCCTTGAGCTCCGCAGCAGCCGAAGCATTTTCCAGCATTGTGATGCCGCGCCAATCCATGTCATATTCCAGTCTCGCTGTATAATCCCGTGTATTTGAATCTGTCATGACAGCCGCATTCTTTTTGAACTCCTCGATCATCGTCCGGAAACGCGTCGTCGTAATGCAATAGGCATTGACCAGGTCAATATTATTCATGTGGACCTTGTACTGGTCCGGTGCATTTTTCCGCTCATGGTTCAGCAATCCCAGTGTCCAGTAGCGGAATTCCTCATATGCCTGATATCCATTGGCACAGGCATTGAAATAATCAACGTAAGTATTATTTGCTTTGTAATATGGGTACAGCATCATCTGGTTGTTCATTCCCCAACTGTATGCATTGTATTCATTCAGAAGGCCGTAAATACCCTCCTGGTTGGACGACAATTCACTCCCCTCCGCCACATAATCATCATACCGGAATGTACGCATGCTTTCGGGGATGGTCTTCGTGAAGTTTTCTGTCTTATACACCGTATTATTGGCGAACAGAAACGGCACAATGATATCAGCCATGCCATTGCCCACATAGATCGTTTCCCGCTCCAGCCAGCCGCCGTCCGTATAGATCAGCGGATCATTCTTCGTGTGGGTATACTCATGGCATTCTTCATGCACCGCTGTATCAAGTGCTTCCGCATTATTACTGCTGCCCTGCAGCCAGGAAGAGAACCCCGTACTGCCCATCTGTTTTGTTGTCTGCACGATATAATATCCATCCGGATCATATTCCTTCAATAATGCCATTGCATTGGTCTCATTGACCGGTGCATCGTATGCTGGTGCCGCAAACACCGCCGCAGTCGTCATGGCGATCGTCAGCGGTATCGTTAATACAGTGCGTAAAAACCGTCTGGGTTCACTCATACCAATTATCCACCTTTCCTGTTTTCTTCGTTTTAAAGTATAGCACATATAAAAAGCAGGAGATTTCACTCTCCTGCCTAAAGCCTCATGAATATGCTTATTTAATTCCGTAACTTGCCATCAGGTTTGCAAATTCCTGTGAATTGGCAAATCCCTTCAGTACGTCATCACGGCTTGTTCCGGACCTGAGTTTATTCATCCAGTTGTTATATCCGCCGGTATCTGCTGCACGGTTCAGGAATGTCTTATACAGGATATTTACATATGCAGAATTGCTGGTATTGCGGTTCTTGAATTCCTTAGAATGGAAGAAGCCGTCTACTGCTACCTGGATCGCTGTGCTCTTCTTCTGCGAAGCACCATTGATCATCTTGCACCAGCCATTCAGACCGCCGATATCCGGATTACGATTCAGTACATTCTGATACAGACGTACAACGAAGCGTGTAATACCGATATTCAGGTCTCTTCCCTCACTGACGCCGATGCTTCCGCGGGTAACACCATAGCTGTTGCATACGTTATTGAATTCTTCAGAAGCTACAAAGCTTCTCAGAACATATGTTCTGGACACGAAGTCTTTCTGCAGATAGTTCAGCCAGTTGTTCATTCCGCCGGTATCATAATTCCGGTTCATCATGACTCTGTAGCAGTCAGAGATGAAATTGCGGTCCGAACGATTGCGGTTCTTATATTCCTGTCCGCCGAAGAATCCCTGTACAACAACAGCAGCGGATTTCTTCTTATTCTGCAGTGAACCTGCCCAGTTCAATAATCCGTTGGTATCTGCGGAACGGCCCAGGCAGTATGTATACAGACGCTTAACGAATTCTTTGACTTTGTTCAGTTTTGCTGTGCTGTAATCCGAAGAAGAAACTCCATATTTGCTCTTCCATGCAGACGTTGTATATTTCTCCCAGTTATTGTGCTCGGTTGAGAACGGATACGCTGCCTTCAGGAAATAGCGCCAGTTGGATGCGGAATATCCGGCATCCCATGTGGAATCCAGGTTGTACCATTTTCCATCGATCTTTACGATATTCCAGCCATGCGCTGAGTCATCATTGCCCGCTTCAGCAAGACCTGCAACCACGCGGCAGTCTACGCCGACCGCTAATGCCAGACGATACAGCAGGGAAGCATATCCCTGGCATACTGTACTCTTATCCACAATTGCGGAATATGCTGTATGGTAGTACATATTGGTGGAATAATCCGAAGCATTTGTATATTTGACATTCTTCGTGATCCATTCATAGATCTTATGGATCTTGTCATAATCCGACCAATCACTGCCGATATTCAGTTCTTTCAGCAGATTTGTGACTGCAGTGGATGTTTTGGTCTCCTGAGAAGACGTTGTGTAGTACTTGATACCTGTCTGGATCAGCATTGTGCCAGAACTTGGACGATACGTTCCATATGGGCTGGATAATCCTCCCCAGTGCCAGTAGATATAGTCACCTTCAGTTCCGGTCTTTGTATGTGCCATAGCGCCGTCAAGCAACTGTTCGTATACCGTATTGACAGCAGTTTTGATGTTACTGCCATATGTCGCGTAGTTCAGCGGAATCGTGATCTCTACATACGATACACGTGATTTCATCTGGCCCCGAAGCCATACAGCAGCCTCATTCAGGCTGGAACAGGTACGGGATGCATTTAAAAGTTCAGCATTTTCGCCTTCTTCCGGTTCACTGTCCGGCAAAGCAAGCATTTCTTCAACAGTTAAAACATTTTCATACAGAGGATTGACAAAATCATCCAGTTTAACAACGATTTCGTCGTCTTCTGTCGTTTCTGCCGGTGTTTCTTCCGCCGGCTGTTCTTCTGCTGTTTCTTCAGCAATCTCTTCAGCCGGTTCTTCCTCCGGAATCACTTCTGTGATTTCTTCCGAAGGCTGCTCTGTTTCTTCCAGTATAATGTCTGACTGCTGCGGTTCTTCCGGCTGCGGTTCCTCCGCAAATACCGGTGCTGTTGAACCAAGCAGAGAGAGCGCGAGTGATGCTGCCAATACAAATTTTGATGCTTTCATGTATCTTCCCCTTTACTTCTGTCTGCATTATAGCATGCTTAAGAATTATTTATTCAACTTGAGGGGTATTTTGTGTAGTATTGTTTTTTGCCTCATATGCGTAATTATGGTAGTCTTTGTCTATGCGATTTAACTGGATGTTTCTGCCGGACTTTCTCGTCTGTGCGCTTTTATATTATTACTACGTATGGCCGAATATTCGAAATATGAACAGAAAACGGAAGGTTCTGTATACGGTATTCTATGTATATCTCTGCATTGTGTTATTCCTGACACTGATGCCAATTGCGATGCAATTGCCGCAATTGCTGGAAGGATACCACTCCCCCATCAACTGGGAATTATTCCGTGACTGGCGTCATATGTACGGAGATTACCGGCTGGAGATCATTTACAATGTCCTGCTGTTTGTACCGTTTGGCTTTCTACATCAGCAGATCTTCCGCTGCAGATGGCGGACGACGCTGTTACTGGGATTCCTATTTTCCCTGTGCATTGAACTGGTGCAGCCGTTATTAAGCTATACACGGGTCGCGGATGTCACGGATCTCTTTGATAATACTCTCGGTACATTCATTGGTATTATCACCTGGCATCTGATCCATTATTTTGTTGAGAATCTGAAATTGAGAAACCACTCCTGAAACAGTACATGCTATGATGAAAGTACAGTAAAGAGGTACACAGATCATGTTATTTGATAAGTATTGCTATGACGGCAGCCAGCCATTTCATATCAGCAAGGTTTCAACGGATGAAACCAGTCTCTGCATTGACCGCAGTGATGCCGAAGCACGCATGGCGGACAACAATGCAATGATCGATGAACTGCAGCAGAAATTATATGCGGATAAGAAGGAAGGTGTGATCTTCCTGTTCCAGGCAATGGATGCGGCTGGAAAGGATGGGACGATCCGTGCCGTTTTATCCTGTCTGTCTCCGCATGGTGTCCACGAAGCAGCGTTCAAGTCACCCAGTTCCAATGAACTGGCACATGACTTCCTGTGGCGCGTAGCGGCTCAGGTACCGGCAAAGGGAGAGATCGCCATCTTTAACCGTTCGCACTATGAAGATGTCCTCATCGGCAGCGTAAAGGAACTCTACCGCACCCAGGCCAATGCCAGGCGCATTGATCTCGACAAAGTGATCGAACACCGCTATGAGGATATCCGCAACTTTGAGGAATATCTCTACCGCAACAATGTCCGCACGGTCAAACTGTTCCTCAATGTATCCAAGGAAGAACAGGCAAAGCGCTTCCTGTCACGGATCGAAGAACCGGAGAAAAACTGGAAATTCAGCGGCAGTGACTACGAAGAGCGTGCCTATTGGGATGCGTATCAGGAAGCCTTTGAGAATGCAATCAATGCGACTTCGACAAAGCATTCCCCCTGGTATGTGATTCCGGCAGATCACAAATGGTATATGCGCTATGTGGTCTCTGAGATCATTCTTGCAACATTGCAGGATATGGACCCCCAGTATCCTGTCGTTACGGAAGAACGTCTTGCGACTTTTGCAAAATACCGGGAAGAACTGCTGAAGGAACTGCCTGCAGGCTATTCCCCCAAACCGGCAAAGAAGAAAAACAAGAAGAAAAAGAAGCCGCAGATCCAATAATGCTTACAAGGGACTCCGTCCCTTTTTTTTCATCAGGACGGGAAAAACTATTTATAATAAAAACAGAAGTATTGCGGCAGAAGAATATGCCGCGGAGGGAATATGAAAAATACAATTATTACGATCAGCCGGCAGTACGGAAGCGCCGGCCGCGGCATCGGACACAAGGTGGCGGAAAAACTCGGCATTGAATGCTACGACAGCCAGATCATCCAGAAGATCGCCGAAGAGAGCGGCTTCGATGCAGAGTATGTGCGCCAGAACAGTGAAGGAACAGCAGAACCGGGTTTCTTTGCAAGTCTTACCGGTATGGACCTGTTCACGTATTCCAACCGGGACACCATCTGGATCCTGCAGTCCAAAATCATCAATGAACTGGCAGAGAAAGGACCGTGCGTCATCGTCGGCCGCTGTGCAGACTATATCCTGAGGGATAAATATGATCTTCTGCGTGTATTCATCTATGCAGATGACAAAGACAGGATCCGCCGGATCACCGAAGAATATCACGAAGCAGATGCACATCCGGAAAAGCATCTTGTTGCCAATGACAAGCGCAGAGCAACGTATTATGACCTGTATACCGATCAGAAATTCGGCGATTATCATTACTATGACCTGTGCCTGAGCAGTTCTGTACTCGGTCTTGATCTGTGTGCAGATATGATCGTACAGGCCTATGACAAAGTAACAAAGGAATAGGCAGCTATGGCAAAGGTCGTCTGTAACTTCTATTCCTATGTATTGAACCGGGCACTGGATATTACCGTTATCCTGCCGTCCGTCACCTGTCCGGAATCCCTTGGTCTTGCCGGTTATCCGCCAAGCCATGCGCTTCCTGACAAATTCCCTGTTCTGTATCTTCTCCATGGATTTGGAAATAACCATGCCCAGTGGACAGGCTATACCAATGTGGAAATGTATGCGGAAGAGCGGCGTATTGCGGTGGTCAATCTTTCTGCAGAAAACAAAGCCTATGCGAAAGTGGGCGGGGATGATTTCATGCGGCTCATTGAAGAAGAGCTTCCTGCCTTTGTAACAAATTACTTCCCCATTTCCGATAAACCGGAAGAGACTTATATTGCCGGATTGTCCATGGGCGGCTATGGCGCTTACCTGCATGGTCTTTTCCATCCGGAAAAATACCGTGCCATTGGTGCATTCTCTGCAGCTGTATCCATCGATCCTGCTTCCTTTGCGCTTTCCCCCTTCGGGAAACCAAAAGATGCAGATCCTGCCTATGATCTGAAGAAAGTGGCAGCACTGGTCAGACAACAGGGAAAGTCATTCCCGAAGATCTACGCTTCCTGCGGCACAAAAGACCCGCTGTATCAGGCAGATAAAGATTTCATTGCTTTCCTGAAGGATCTTGGTGCAGATGTCACATGGGATGAGATGGAAGGCTATGGCCATGAATGGCGCTTCTGGGATGCACAGGTCGAACGCTTCCTGGACTGGATCGAGAGGGATGATACCTACGCCAGACTTGGAAAACGCTCTGTATAAGCAGGCATATGAAAACGGGTCAACGTGATCCGTTTTCTTTTGCTCGTATTATTTGACCAGGATCGATCCGCCGATGAATTCCCGCAGGATGGAATTGTTCAGGATGACCGAATCATCTTCCAGTTCCGTAAAGAATGCAAGGAAGTCCAGCATGCGCTGTGCTTCGGGGTATTCCGGCTGATCCGGTGTAATTCCCTCTAACAGCGGGCGCGCATATTTCTTCAGCACAGACAATTCATACAGACAGTGGGAATTGAAGAATGAATCGGCTTCTCCGTTGTATGGGAAGATCCATGTTTCTTCGCCTCTGCGCACAGACGGCCATTCCCGGATCGTCTGGGCAGCTTTCCTTCCCCGCGTCCTGTGGTCACGCACCATACGCCGCAGCATTCTTGCGTCTGTTGTCGGCACACGGTGATGGCGGTCAATATTCAGCTGTGTCAATGGACTGATATAGATGCGGTATTTTTCATCTTCCGCAATACCCTCTGTCAGCTTCGGATTCAGCGCATGGATCCCTTCGATCACAATGGGCTGGTCCGGCTCGATCGATACGATGCGCTTTCCGAAGATCTTCTTTCCATCGATGAAATCAAATTCCGGGATATCCACCGTATCACCTTTCAGCAGGCCGTTCATCTGCGTGCCAAACAGCATAATATCCACGGCATCCAGGGCTTCAAAATCCAGTTCCCCGTTTTCATCCGGAACCATGTCCTTGCGGTCCACAAAGTAGTCATCCGTACCAAGGTAGAGCGGATTGAGACCGCTGACACGCAATTGGATGCAAAGGCGTCTTGCAAAGGACGTCTTGCCGGAAGAGGACGGACCGGCGATCAGGATGATGCGCTTCTTTTTGCGGCGGATCAGTTCAGCAATATTGGCGATCTTTTTCTCATGCAGTGCTTCTGACAACATGACCAGTTCTTCCGCTTGACCGCTTTCTACCATCCGGTTGAGATCATAGGCATAGTGCACATGCATGAGCTTCTGCCAGTGATTTTCTTCGGAGAATGCCCCATAGAGCACCGGCTGCTCGGCAAAGGGCGGCACATTGTCTGGATATTTGAAATGCGGGAACCGCAGCAGTAATCCGGTCCGGTATGGACGTACTTCAAAACTGTGCAGATAGCCGCAATGCGGCAATGTATGAATGAAGAAGAAGTCACTCTCCCCGTTGATCTCGCACTGGTAGGAGCCTTTGACTTCTGGTGCTGTTTCATACACCGGAATGCGGGACAGACCGCCATGGCGGCGGATCTCGGAAATGACATCTTCCCGCTGATACCATGTCTCATGGATCTCTGTCTTTGCCTGTACCTGTTCCTGCATGTATTTCTGGATGCGGCGGGCATTGGTGCGGTCGGGACGTGCACCGTGAATGGTGGTGAACAGTCCCTTGGACAGGGAATTCTCTACCTTGATCTGCACATCTCTTCCGCATGCCGCATGGACCGCATGGATATACAGGAAGATCAGTGTTGTCTGATAGGACATGTTGGCATAGGCATCCCGGATATCCAGCAGTTCCAGCATGCCGTCTTCATGGAGCGGTTCATTCAGGCGGACGGGAACACGGTCTTTGCGGCATCCCAGTATGGCATGTTCGCACGCATGTTTCTGATCCTGCAGGATTTCTTCCGCGCTTACTCCATCGTTGTATTCTGCTGTCTCAATGATTCCATCGGGCCAGTGTAATTCCAGTTTCATTCTTTCTTTTCCTTTTTCCTCTTGCCATGGAAGACGACTGCTTCCTGCCGTGCTGCAGGACGTGCAGCTTCCACAGGCACTTCACCCTGTGTCTTTTCCATCATGACATCCTGTGAAGCAATCGGCTCATCATCCGTCTGGATCTTGTGCAGACGTCCGTTCGGCATGAGTTTTCTAGCCTTTGCCGTATCCGCCATGCACAATGCCAGATATTCCCGGATTCGTCTGCGGATATTGGCATCCTGGATCGGGCAGGCGATCTCTACACGCCGTTCTGTATTGCGCGTCATGAAGTCTGCCGATGAAATATACATGCGCTCGCTCAGTCCCTTGCCGAAGACATACACACGGGAATGTTCCAGATACCGTCCGACGATGGACATGATCTCAATATTCTCTGTCTTGCCCGGGACACCCGGCAGGATACACGAGATACCGCGTACGATCAGTGTGATCTTTACACCGGCACACGATGCTTCGATCAGCTTGCGGATGATTTCTTCATCGGTAACTGCATTGACTTTGCACAGGATGCGTCCCTCTGCACCTTTTTCTATTTCCCTGTCGATCAGTGACAGGATCGTGCTCTTAAGAGATACCGGCGCTACCAGCAGGGAATGGTATTCCCCATCCAGTACACCCATGTACATATTCTTGAAGAATTCCAGACCGTCCTTCACGATCGCAGCCCGGGATGTCAATAGTGCCAGATCGGTATACTGCTTAGCCGTATTCTCATTGAAATTGCCGGTCGAGATCAATGCACAGTGCTCCGGCTTCTTCCCGTTCATGCGTGTGATCAGGCAGATCTTCGAATGTACCTTGTAGTTATCAAAGCCATAGATGACATTACAGCCGGCATCTTCCAGACGCTCGGAGTAGTCAATATTATTCTGTTCATCAAAGCGTGCTTTCAATTCGATCAGCACATCGACTTCTTTTCCGTTTTCCGCTGCCAGGCACAGATAGTCCACCAGACGCGCATGCGATGCCAGACGGTAGATCGTGATCTTGATCGATACAACATTCGGATCCGATGCACTCTCTTTTAGCAGCCGTAAAAATGGCTCCATGGACTCATACGGATAACTGAGCAGGACATCTTTCTTCTGGATCTGATCAAAGAGATTCTCTGAATAATCCAGTGCCGGTGTCAGCTTTGGCTCATATTTTTCAAATACGAGGTCTTTTGAAATTTCTGCCGGCAGTGACTTTTCCAGTGAGAAGACATACTTCATGGACATCGGCACAGCCTGTACAAACAATGCCTGCTGTGTTGTACCAAGATGCGTCAATAGATATTTACGAAATGCAGTGCTTGGCTTCTTGCTGCAGTCGACGCGTGTGATGTTCATCTTGCGGCGTTCTTTCAGCACTCTCTGCATCTTCTTCTTGTAGTCGACGATATGATCAAACAATGCATCTTCCGGATCTACATAGGCACTGCGTGCCACAGCGATCTTCATGGATTCTTCCACGATGACATCCGGGAAGATCTCCGGCAGCCGGTTCAGAATGACATCCTCGGTATGTACGAAGCGCAGTTTGTTTTCTGCCGGCAGTAAAATGATCTCCGGCAGTACCGAAGGCACCGGAATCAGTCCGAAGGAACTCTTGTTCTTATACTTCATCATGGCTGCCGCATAGATGACATTGTTCTGCAGATTCGGGAACGGATGATGGGAGTCTACGATCTGCGGCGACAGCAGCGGTGAGATCTCACGGCGGAAATACTTGCGCAGATATTTCAGTTCTGCCTTTGTGCATTCTTCCAGACCGATGTCTTCCACACCTGCTTTGGCAAGACGCTTCTTCAGGTCCAGATAGATCTCATCTCTCTTCTTGCATGTACGCTTGGCAATCCGGTAGATCTCATTCAATTGCTGCTGCGGGGTCATGCCGGACTTATTATCGACGCGTGCTACATTGACCTGTTTCATATCAAACAGACTTCCGACTCTTACCCGGAAGAATTCCGTCAGATTGGATGTATAGATGCTGACAAATTTCAGCCGTTCCAGTAATGGAACGGTCTTATCTTTTGCTTCATTCAGACAGCGGTCATCAAAACGCAGCCAGGACAGTTCCCGGTTCTGCGTACAGCCTTCTTTGTATAGATTCCTGATCATATTAGATACCTTCTCTTGCCATCCATTGTACCATGCTTTTACCCTGCAGAAGAAACTCGTATTCGGATATATTTTCTTTTATACGTACTTTTCTGAATCCGCATTTCTGCAGCAATGCCGCAGAAGCAGTGTTTGCAGCATGTGTTCTTGCTGTGATTCTGTATATGCCTGTCTTATCTTTGAGATACCGCATCAGAAGCCGCAATGCACTGCATGCATATCCCTGTCTGCGGTATGCATTCCGGATACGGTATCCGATCTCTGCCGAGCGGCGCGATACATGGTAGATCTCCAGCAGTCCGAGCAATGTGCCGTCTTTGCCGAAGATGCCCAATACCACCTCTTTACGCTCTTTGTACCATCGTTCGCACTCCCGTTCAAGCATGCATGCATTCTCATATGGAAGCGGTGCATCATAGATTTCCTGCAGCTGCGGAATATCTTTTTTCTGAATGCGCCGCAATGTGACACGCTCATTGTGCAGAATGGGAAAGACATGAAAGAGATCCTGTTGTTTTATGTGAAGTTTCATCCTGTCCATTATACTATGACATCGTTTTTATTCCGTCAGACGGTTGAGATTTTTACCGTCTGAACCGGATGCATACATTGTTCAGATGCAAGGCAGCGGAATAGCTGACTTCATCCGCCGAGGCAAAGATCATGCGCAGGCCGATATTTTTAAGCGGATCCTCCGGATGGATCATTTTATAGCGCTCGGTCAGATCAAACGGCCTGCCGTCATCCCGCACCCGCAGGATGAGATCGTCAATGCATAATGCCAGACGCACTTCGAGATGATGCCTTTGTTCATCTTTGAAGCCATGTGTGAGGCTGTTATCTGCCAGTTCCTGCGCACAGAGTGCCGCATGCACGGCTGTACGCCCTGGTATACCATGTGTTCTGCAGAAGACAAGAATCCTTTCCGATACCGCTGCAGATTCTTCCAGAGAAGCCACTGTACAGCGGAATTCATCCTGCACGCTCTTCTGCAGCAGCAGCGGCTTATGGAACAGAATGAACAGTCCCAATACTGCCGCTGCCGCAAAAACACCAAGAATATTCCATATCGTAAAAGAGAGATAGACGCCGGTATCTCCATACTGCCGTCCCAGCAGGAACGCACAGCAAACTGGCAGTACCAGACCAATAAGGATCTGTACTGTCCCCGCTTCTTTCTTCCTGTCAATTCCCTGCATGCATGCGCACGATGCCTGACACAATGCCGCAAAGAGCACTCCCGGAAAATACAGCCGCAGTGCCAATGCGGCCTGCTGTATCACCGTCTGCTCCGAGGCAAACAGTCCGGACACAGGTGCAGAAAACACAATGCCAATGGCCATGATTGCAAATCCTGCGATCACCGCCCAGCGCACGATCATATCCCAGAGATCTTTCAGACCTTCTCTGTCTTCTTCTCCGGCAAAGACTGCCGCCATCAGAAGTGATGCATCGGCCAGGCCGGTAACGAACGCACTCGGGAAATAACTGACCGCATCCTGTACGGAAAGTGCCGCAAGTCCCGTCAATGTACCATAGCGGATCATGAACTGATTGATCGCCAGTGGTCTCAGCAGTTCACACAGATACAATCCCGCTAACGGCATTCCCGCCGCAATGATCTCCTTCATCTGCCCGCTACGTGGCATCTCTGTTCCTGCATGCAGGATCGACCGCTTCTGCAGAAAGTGTGCAAACACAGTCAGAAATGCCAGCAGATAGGCAAATGCACTGGCAGCTGCGATCCCGCCCATACCGCCATCCATACGCACTGCCACAAGATCCCCGACCACATCCGCCGCAAATATCACTGCCGATGCAAGGATCAGCCGTCTGTTTTCTCCTTCCAGCAGCGCTGCAGCACAAAGCAGGTCATACATCATAATGGGAACAGCAGCGAGAAGAATATAACGCACATACTCTTCCGTCATTGTCATGACTGCAGGATCTGCATCACCCGCAAGAAAAGACGCAGCCAGCGACGGACACAATCCTCCCGCCAATGTAAATAACAATGCGATCCCGCCCAGAAGTGTAAATGTCATACGGAACATGCGCTGTGCATTGTCATTGCGTCCATGTGAGAGTTCTTTTGCCAGTATGACGGATACACCCACGGACAGCACCGCACTGAACAGACTCATACAGCTGAAGACAGGCGCAGCCAGTTTCAATGCGGAAAGACCAGCCTGTCCGAGATAATTTCCCGTGACAGCACTGTCGATCATGCCAGTCAGCGACAATGTCAGATTGCGTACTGTACCGGCTATTACCAGCCGCGTGAATATATTGTGATGCATGGGATTCTGTTTCATGTGTACTCTTTCCGTCATTACTGTATCACCGCAGCCTGATCCATGCCCGTTTTTTGTATGAAAAAAGGAGGATGACATGAGCCATCCTCCTGACATGTGTATGCGTTATGCATTTCTGCGGTACAGGACAACCGATTCATACGGACGCAGTGTCATCGCATCCTGCACGGCTGTATCCGCATAGTTGGATAACAGCACGGTATATCCCTTCGCATCGATCGTGACATCTGCCGGTGTCTCATAGAAGTTATTCAATACCAGCAGTTCTTCATCACCCAGTACACGCTTGTATGCAAATACTGATTCATGCTCTTCCAGTACCGGTACATACAGTCCATCCTGCACCAGAGGCATTGTCTTGCGCATTTCGATCAGCTTCTGATAGTGGGCAAAGATACTGTCTTTCGCAGCACGCTCTTTTTCCACATTCACTTCTTCATAGCGGGAAGCCATCGTGATCCATGGTGTTCCTTGCGTGAATCCGGCATTCTTTCCGCTCGTCCACTGCATGGGCGTACGGGCATTGTCACGGGAGCGTTCCTGCAGGATGTGCAGGACTTCCTCTTTGCTTTTGCCTTCGTCCAGAAGGATCTTATAGATATTGGTGCTTTCGACATCACGGTACTGCGAAATATCGGTGAAGTATGCATTCGGCATGCCGATCTCTTCTCCCATATACACATACGGGATACCGCGCATCATATGCAGTGCCGTTGCGAGCATCTTTGCGCTTTCCCGGCGGTATCTGTCATCATTGCCAAAGCGGGATACAGAGCGCGGCTGGTCGTGGCAGTTCCAGAACAGTGCATTCCATGCATGTGCTTCCTGCATGCCGATCTGCCATTTGGTGAACAGTTTCTTCATTGCCATGAAGTCGGCATCCTGCAGTTCCCATTTCATCTGGTTCTTATAATCCACTTTGAGATGATGGAAACTGAAGACCATATCCAGTTCATTGCTGTCTTCCCCAGCATACTGCACGCAGTTTTCCAGGGTGGTGGAGCTCATCTCACCGACGGTGAGATGATCCTCATCCTGCCCGAAACTTGCCTGGTTCAATTCCTTCAGATAGACATGTTCCATCGGTCCGTCGGTATAGAACTGACGTCCGTCATAGTTATTTGGATCATCCTCAAAACTGCGCTTGCTGATGAGATTGATGACATCAAAGCGGAAGCCATGTACGCCGTGCGAACGCCAGTAGTTGACGATGTCCGCACATTCCCTGCGTACTTCCGGATTGGTCCAGTCAAGGTCTGCCTGTGTTACATCATACAGATGCAGATACCAGGCATCCCATGCTTCTACATATTCCCAGGCACTGCCGCCGAATTTGGACTGCCAGTTATTCGGCGGAACACCCGGTCCTTTGCCCTTGCGCAGGATGTAGTACTTCTTGTACTTTTCATCCCCCGCAAGTGCTTTCTGGAACCATTCGTGTTCTGTCGATGTATGATTGAATACCATGTCGAACATGAGGCCGATGCCGCGCTTTGCTGCTTCTCTGCTCAGTTCTTCAAAGTCTTCCATTGTCCCATAGCGGGGATCGAATGTACGGTAATCCTGTACATCGTAGCCATTATCCCGCTGCGGAGATACGGTCATCGGGTTGAACCAGATATAGTTGATACCCAGTTCATGGAGATAATCGAGTCTCTGAATGACACCGCGGATATCACCCCACCCATCCCCGTCAGAATCCTGAAAGGACTTTGGATAGATCTGGTATACGACTTTATCTTTGAAACTCATACGTACCTCCTTATCCGAGTTTTACAATACCTCTGTCGTGTGCTTTTACGGTTCCTGTCTTTACTAATTCTACCGCAGCACCGTCTGTAAATACTACCGGTGTAACAACTGGTTTTCCCTGTGAGCGGATATAATCCAGGTCCACTTCTGTTAACAGGTCACCCTGGTTTACACGGTCGCCCTGTTTTACTGCCGGCTTGAAGCCCTGACCGTTCAGTTCAACGGTATCCATACCGATGTGGATCAGGACTTCTCTGCCGTTTGCAGCCTTCAGGCCATAGGCATGTCCGGTGGGGAATGCGACTGTGATCTCGCCGGAGAACGGGGCATAGATCTTACCGTCACTCGGATCGATCGCAATACCGTCGCCCATAGCCTTAGAGGAGAATACCTGGTCAGCGACCTCAGTGATCGGCATCAGTCTGCCGCTTACCGGTGCTGTGAATTCTTCTGCTTTCTGTGCATCTGTCCATTCAGCTGCTTCTTCCTCTTCTTCTGCTTCTTCGCTGTACAGCAGACCGGTAGCCGGATTGATCTTTGTCTTACCGATCATGACGGTTAATACGAACGGTACGACCAGTGCTACGAGCATTGCGATTGCGAAGATAACCATGTATTTCGGGAAGATGGAGATGATGCCCGGCAGACCGCCGACACCGATAGAAGCAGCTGTGACACCGAATGCTGTAGAAATGACAGCAGCGATGCACGAACCGATCATGGCGCAGTAGAACGGCCACTGGTATTTGAGGTTGATACCGAACATAGCCGGTTCTGTAACACCCAGCCAGCAGGAGATCATGGACGGATAGTTCACTTCCTGTGCTTTTGTATTTTTCTTCTGCAGATAGGACATGCCTGCTACAGCAGAACCCTGTGCGATATTGGACAGTGCGATCATCGGCCACAGCATTGTTCCGCCGGTGGAATTGATCAGCTGCAGGTCGATCGCATTGGACATGTGATGCAGACCGGTGATAACAAGCGGTGCATAGAAGAAGCCGAATACAGCGCCGAACAGTACGCGGAACTTGCCGGAGATACCAGCCATGACGAAGGCGGATACCCATTCACCGACTTTCCAGCCGATCGGGCCAAGAACGAAGTGTGCTGCCATGACTGCTAACAGAAGCGAGCAGAACGGCACGAGGATCATCTGCAGTACCTGCGGAACGACTTTCTTGAAGAAGCGCTCCAGATATGCCAGTGTGAATGCCGCAAGGATCGCCGGAATAACCTGTGCCTGATAGCCGATCATACGGAAGCTTGCAAAGCCGAAGTTCCATACATAGTTCGGAGCCCATGCATCCGCTGCCATACCGGCAACACCATATGCATTGACCAGCTGACCGGAGATCAGTGTCAGACCAAGAACGACACCAAGCATCGGTGTGCCGCCCATTTTGCGCTGTACGGACCAGCAGATGCCAACCGGAATACCGGTGTGGAAGACTGCTTCACCAATGATCCATAAGAACTTATCAAGACCTGCCAGGAATGTGCCGTCCTGCAGTACAACTGCTGTTTCCAGAATGTTGCGGAAACCGAGGATAAGACCTCCGCAGATGATTGCCGGGATCAGCGGTGCGAAGATCTCTGCGATATTCGACATGATCTTCTGCAGCGGTGTCTGGTTGTCTTTTGCTGCACTCTTCGCAGCATCTTTCGAGACGCCTTCAATGCCGGCAATCGAAGTGAATTCCTTATAGAAATCTGCTACTTCGTTGCCAATGATAACCTGGAACTGACCAGCCTGTGTGAAGGTTCCCTTTGCACTCGGCAGTGCTTCGATCTTCTTGATGTTTGCCTTTTTCGGATCAGCAAGAACGAAACGCATGCGGGTGACGCAGTGAGTGATGGCGTTGATGTTGGACTTGCCGCCGACGTATTCAAGCAGCTTTGTCGCATCCTCTGTAAATTTTCCCATGTGATTCCCTTTCTACTTGTTTATACAAGTTCTACGCTCTTAGTATAGCATCTTGTTTAAACATGTCAATGCTATTAGAGTGAATTTGTTTAAACAACTTCTATATATATCATTTTTGGTGTATAATATGCTTGTTGAGAGGGATACCATGCCGAAAAATAAATATGAACTGATTTACCAGACCATCAAAGATGAGATCCTGTCCGGCGTCTACTCTGCCGGAGACCTGCTTCCGTCGGAAAACGAGTACACTGCCCGCTTTGGCTGCACCCGCAACACCATACGCCGGGCACTGGCCATGTTAACGCAGGAGGGTTTTCTGTTGCCGCGCCATGGCCGCGGGGTACAGGTGATCTGGCAGCCCCAGCGTTCCCGCAGTATCTTCTCTATCGGCGGAATCGAAAGCATGAAGGAAGCCGCAGACCGCAACCGCATGCCCATGTCCACCCGCGTTATTACATTCGAGGAGCGAATCTGCGATAAGACGCTCAGTGAAAAGACCGGCTTCGATGAAGGCAGTGCATTGCTGTATGTCGAGCGTGTCCGTAAGATCAATGGTGAAAATGTGATCCTGGATATCAACTACTTCCTCAAATCCGAGGCCGAAGGACTGACCGCAGAGATCGCTGCCAAGTCCATCTACCAGTATCTTGAAAACGAACGCGGTCTCAATATCACGACCAGTCTGCGCCGTGTAACGGCCGAAAAAGCATCCCGGCGTGATTTCCGCTATCTGGATATGGAAGATTATGACTTCCTGCTGGTGATCACCGGTCAGGTATTCCACTCCGGCGGCATTATGTTTGAATATACCCAGTCCCGCCACCGTCCGGACATGGTATGCTTCATTGAATCTGCCGTACGCCGCTCTGTATAGCCAAACGATCCCATCCGGGATCGTTTCTTTTTTCCGCTATAATGGATATGCAGATTCACTGGAAAGAAGGTATCTATGAATAAACCAGTATTATTGATCAATGCCTGTGTGCGCAGCGATTCCCGTACCATGCGTCTTGCGGCGGAATTGCTGAAACGCCTGGACAGACCATACGAAGAAGTCACCCTGCACACGCTTGCTTTCCCGCGCTTCGATGAAGCATATCTGCAGAAGCGGGACCATCTGTTCTCTTCGGGACAGCTGGATGATCCTTCCTTTGCGCTGGCTCACCAGTTCGCTGCAGCAGAAGACATCGTCATCGCAGCACCGTATTGGGACCTGTCCTTCCCCGCTGCCTTGAAGCAGTATCTCGAATGCATCAATGCTGTAGGCATCACATTCCGCTATACATCAGAAGGCATCCCGGAAGGCTTATGCAAAGCACAGCGCATCTTTTATGTAACAACTGCCGGCGGCCCCTCCGTCCCGCAGGAATACGGCTATGGCTATGTAAAGGCACTGGCAGAGAATTATTACGGCATCCATGATGTCCGCCTGATCGAAGCAAGCGGCCTGGATATTTACGGTGCAGATGCAGAAGCCATTCTGCAGAATGCCCTGCAGCAGATCCATACCATGCCGCTCTGATCAATCCGACAACGACAGAACAGGACTTTTATGTCATTTGTATGTATCCTATATATAGTTAGTTATTTCTAACTACAGGAGGTACAAATGAAACTGGTATTGATCCGCCATGGTGAAAGTGAATGGAACAAACTGAATCTTTTCACCGGATGGACAGATGTTGACCTGAGTGAAAAAGGACACGAAGAAGCAAAAGCTGCAGGACGTCTTCTGAAAGCAGAAGGCTATGACTTTGACATCTGCTATACTTCCATCCTGAAGCGTGCCATTCACACTCTGAATCATGTACTGGATGAGATGGACCGTGCATGGCTGCCGGTCATCAAATCCTACAAGCTGAACGAACGCCACTATGGTGCACTGCAGGGCCTCAACAAAGCCGAAACAGCCGCAAAATACGGCGATGAACAGGTAAAGATCTGGCGCCGTTCCTACGACGTCAAGCCCCCGGC
The DNA here is from genome assembly GCA_017539385.1 of Solobacterium sp. Classification (GTDB taxonomy): domain Bacteria; phylum Bacillota_I; class Bacilli_A; order Erysipelotrichales; family Erysipelotrichaceae; genus Bulleidia. The sequence goes on from JAFYHC010000019.1 coordinate 49,907, forward strand.
ACTGGAATTGAGCGATGCGCGTGCACCGCAGAATCAGGCAATGTTCCGCGATATCCCGAAGGAAGAACTGCCATTGCACGAATCTCTGGAAACGACGATCGAGCGCGTTGTTCCATATTTCGAAGACGTCATCAAACCGGACATGAAAGCCGGCAAGCGCGTATTGATCGCTGCGCATGGCAATTCATTGCGTGCACTGGTCAAGTATCTGGATGATCTGAGTGCAGATGAGATCCTCAATGTCAACATTCCCACCGGTTCTCCGCTTGTCTATGAGTTCGATGAGAATTTCAATGTTTTGAAGCATTACTACCTTGGCATGAGCGAAGAAGAACTGAAAGCAAAGATGGATGCGGTCGCCAAACAGGGTGCCGCCGCAAAATAGCCTTTTTCTTCTGAAAGATGCCTGCAGTTATTCTGCAGGCATCTTTCTTTTTTTCATTCCGTTATGTAATACTTTGGCCCGTTTATTTCAGAAGATGGTCAAACAGCCATCTTCCGGCACCATCTTCCGCACACGGATACTCCGTAACATAGTCGCACATTGCCTGGATATCCTTCTGTCCGTTGCAGAGGCACACACTTGTACCGGCCGCTTCCAGCATGGCGCGGTCATTGTCCGCATCCCCAAATGCGATCACATTTTCCAGATTGATTCCATTGGCTTCGCAATAGTGGCGCAGCCCTGCTCCTTTGGTGACACGGGGATCCTGGATCTCCAGGAGATCCGGTCCGGTCTTGAAGGAGACATACCGGTCGCAGTCGATCGTCTTTGCATAGGCTTCCACCGGTTTCAGTTCTTCTGCACTGCCGGTGCGGAACAGGATCTTGCCGGTCTCTTCCGCCCACATTTCGGATATATCCTTTGCCAGTACGACTTCATTGCGGTTGCGTTTGGCCGACCGTTCCATGAAAGGATCCATGCGCATTGCCAGCATATAGCCATTCCGGTAGACGAAGGGATTCTGGTGCACGGTGTACATTTTCGTTGTGATTTCTTTAAGCGTTTCGCGGGAAAGCGGATGGAAGTGCTCTGTTGTCCCTTTGCGGACATCATAGATCTCCCCGCCATTCATTCCGATGATCAGATCGAACTGTTTTTCCAGCCCCCAGTCACTGTAATGCGTCAATAATCCCTGCCAGAGCGGTCTTCCCGATGCAATGGCTACGATCATGCCACGCTTTTGCATCTCTTTCAGTGCTTCGCGTGTGATGGGGCCGCATGAGCCGCCTTTTACACGCAGTGTATCGTCGATATCCGCGATAAACATTTCATACTTCCGCATAACTGCTATCCTATCTTCCCCACAAGCGACCAGAAGTGAATGATATTCATATCTTCCCGCATATCCAGTCCATGACTGCCCAGGTTTCCATCGATCTCATGACAGCCATGATCCGGCAGGAATGCACATACATGATCTTTGTCTTTCCACACTTCATCCGCCAGCGAAGACAGATGATGGTATGCACGGGCATTGTGATCGATCTGTGCCAGAGATTCCTCTGCTTCCGGTCCCCAGCGGTGCATCGTGCTGTCAAAGTTGGCATTGTAGCAGACAACGATATCATAGAGGTCCTGTTTCAGGATCTCTTCTGTTTTTTCATTGCATTCATCCGGTGTATCGCATTCGATATATGTCATATTGCGCTCTTTGAAGATCTCGGTGATGCTGTCACCGCGGGTGGAGATGATCACCGGTTTTTTGCCTGCTTTAATCGCCGCATCAAACAGTGTTTCCACTCTCAGAACCGGTTTGACATAGGCCTGTATGCCGTGTTTTTGCGGCTGCAGGCCGGTATACATGGATGCGAAGCACACCGGTGTCACACTGGGCATCACCGACAGCATCGGCATTGCCACATTACTGTTTTCAATGACCGGGATGAACCGGTCGGTATATTTCTGATACAGCCATAAGGCAATGGCATCCGGATTGTACAGCAGGATGCGCTCTGCCCGGCGGCCGGCAAATATCTTTTCTGCTTTGCGCATGACGGCAGGATTGGTATCATCTGCTTCTGCCGGTGCTGCAAAGCCCATCAACTGGCATACGGCAGCGCATACCGATGTAATGCAGATCTGGTTTCTCTCATCCATTGTCGTATCCTCTCTGTATTTCTTCCCGATAGGCATATACGATCTCATGAAGATCGGCTAATGTACGCATCTGTGCCAGCTTTCCGCGGCAGGCAGCCGCATAGGGCATGCCGGCGATATACCAGCCTGCCATGCTGCGCATCATGCGGATCCCGATCATTTCCCCTTCGTAGTCACATAGTTCCCCGGCATACTGCATCAGGATATCCAGCCGTTCCTCATACGTGGGCATCGTGAATTCCTGTCCGCTGAAATGCGCATTCAGCTGCTGCAGGAAGAACGGCCTTCCGAGTAACCCCCGGCCGATCATAATGCCGTCGGCCTTGGTGATCTCCAGCATGCGGTCTGCGTCTTCCGGTGTCCGTATATCGCCATTGGCGATGACCGGGATACCGACGGCTTCCTTGACCATGCGGATATATTCCGGATTTGCTTTTCCTTCGTACATCTGTGTCCGGGTGCGGCCATGTACCGCAATGGCAGATGCCCCTGCTTCTTCGCACAGCCGGGCGATCTCCACACAGTTGATTTCTTCCGCACTCCATCCTGCCCGTATCTTTACGGTGACCGGACGGTTGGTATGTTCCTTAATGGCTTTTACGGCTTTGAATGCCGCATCCGGATGATGCATGAGCCAGCTGCCGGCCTGTGAACGCAATACCTTGGGCACCGGACATCCCATATTGAAATCGATGATCTCGCAGTCCGTATGCTCACTCAGATACTCGGCTGCTTCTGCCAGTGTATCCGGATCACTGCCGAACAATTGCAGCGATACCGGGTGTTCATCCGGAAAGATCCGGCACATATCCTGCGTCTTTGCATTTTTATAGTGCAGTGCCTTATCCGAGATCATTTCACTGACGGCTAGCCCTGCACCATAGCGGCGGCACTGTCGGCGGTAGACCGGATTGGAGTAGCCGGCAAGCGGTGCCGCTATGATCCGGTTTTCCAGCTTAACTGCGCCGATTTCCAGCACGCTTGGCCTCCAGGATCGCCTTCAGTTCATCGGTATTGTAGAAATAATAGGAATTGCAGTAATCACAGCGCACTTCTGCCCCCTGCCCGTCATTGATCATTTCGAGCAGATCTTCTTCTGCGAGTGTGCCAAGCGAAACCATGAAGTGTTCTCTGGAACAATTGCACTTCCATCTTACATCCCGTGTATCCAGGAATTCCGCATCCGGGAAGTATTCCAGAACGATATCTTCCAGTTCTTCATGTTTCTTTAACAATTCGGTCATGGCAGACATGTCCTGGCTGACCTTTTCACAGAATTCGATCGTTTCTTCCGGCGCTCCCGGCAGAAGCTGCACGATCATTCCGCCGGCTGTTTCGATCGAGCGGTCTGTTCCCACCAGAACACCGACATTGACGATGGTCGGCGTCTGCTCGGAGATCGCATAATAATAGGCAAAGTCAATGCCGATCTCACCGGTCTGGATCGGTGCCACACCGGTAAATGGTTCTTTCAGCCCGATGTCCTTGATTACCTGCAGATCACCATGGTTTCCCACTGCCGCACCGACATCCAGATGCCCGTCTGCACGGGAAATATGCAGATTGGGATCACCGATAAAGCCGCGTACATCCCCGTTGCCATTTGCCTGCGCCAAAACCGTGCCGGCCGGGCCGCCGCCGTTCAGGATCGCTGTGATCTTTTCGTCTTTCCCTTTCAGATCACTTGCCATGATGGCTGTTACGGTCATTGTCCGTCCCAGTGCGGCTGCCGATGTCGGCTGCAGCTGATGGCGTTCAACGGCCTCCTGCACCAGCTGTCTGGTTCTTGCAATATGAATTCGCACGGTCCCGTTCAGGGCCTGTGCGATCACGATCTCATCTCTCATTTCAGTCTCCTCAAACAGCGCAGATTCATCTTGCGCATCTTTCTTTCATCCACCTTGATGATCTTGCGGTCGGCTGTAAATATGCCGTTGCATTCATCTTCTACATCACTGACCTGCGTATAGATGCATCCAGCCAGTCCTTTGCGGATATTTCCAAGTATATCCCGTTCATATAAATTGTGAACGGCTTCATCCAATGCCAGCTTATCGGTGAATTTCTTATATCCGTACAGTTTTTCTGCTTCACTGTGTCCGTATTCCAGATAGGCATACCCGCCGAATTCACTCAGCAGGTGAATGCGTCCGTCATCTTTCGGCACCCGGTATGGCAGGAAATATACATGCCGGCTGTCGAAGTCACCCGCACCCTGATCATGCCATCCGCTTGCGCTGTCCACTAAGCGCGTGCGGTCGTATTCCCGGATATGTTCCGTGACTTTCTCACTGTCAAACTGTCCCCATCCTTCATTGAACGGGACCCATGCAAATACCGATACCGTGTTATACAGCATATCCAGCATATCGTCCAGTTCTTTGTAATACATTTCCCGGGATACATCCGTTACTCTTCCAAATGCCTTGTTCTGCACCGTATCTTTCTTACGGCGCATGCCAAGATTCGGCCATACAGCCGTCTGTTTGAAATCATACGGTCCGCCGCCGTTGGGCATATCCTGCATGACCAGAATCCCCAGACGGTCGCAATGGTAGTACCATCTGCGGCATTCCACTTTGACATGCTTTCTCAGCATATTGAAGCCCAGTTCTTTTATCTTTTTCAGTTCATAGATCATGGCATGATCATCCGGATAGGTCATCAGTCCGTCCGGTGTATATCCCTGATCCAGTAATCCGTTCAGAAAGAGCGGTTTATCATTCAGACAGAAGCGGATCTTGCCATAGGAATCATATCCGCGGGAGAATTTGCGCATGCCGAAATAACTGCGCACCAGGTCATCTTCCGTTTTGACATAGACGTCATACAGGAACGGATCATCCGGTGTCCAGGGATGGATATGCTCGATCGGAATGGTATAGTGGTGGTCATCGGTCAGTCCCTGATGAACCAGTTCCTGTCCTGCCATCACCGTGATCAGTGCCTGGGAAAAGTCTCCGGCCAGGTCAATGAATACCTGTCTGCCGTCATAGTCCGGTGTAATCTTGATATCATGAACGGCATGTTCGGGAATATCTTCCAGCCATACGGTCTGCCAGATGCCGGAAGAGGGTGTATACCACATGCCGCCGTGCTCGATCTTCTGCTTTCCATACGCATATACACCGGTATCGCGGAAATCACGGACACGCACGACCAGTGCATTCTGGTATTTGATCATGCTGGAGATATCCAGAGAAAATGGGGAATAGCCGCCCTCGTGGCGTCCTGCTTCGATCCCGTTGACCCATACCGTGCATTCCTGGTCCACGCCTTCAAAATTCAGCCATGTACGCAGATAGCTTGGCTTATAGGAAAACTGTTTCCGATACCACAATGCCTGGTCCGGACGCAGGTTTTCTTCCGCCTGAGACAATTTAGATCCCAACGCAAAAGGAACGATGATCTTCTTCCACCCATCGCCCTTCGGAGACGCTTTTTCCTCCGTGATCTGGTATTCCCAGACACCGTTCAGATTCATGAAACTATTGCGCTGCAATTGCATCCGCGGGTATTCCTGAAGCGGGGCCTGCTGGTTCAGTCCCTCTCCCCATTCTGTAAATACTGCCATAACTACCCCTTTTTCTTCATCATCTGCTGTATGAGCATCACTGCCAGTGCAAATCCATGCGAAACAGCGACCGGCACCGACAGCGACGAAAATGCTGTACTATTACGGGACACAGTATATGCATACAGGATCCCGATCCCCATCGATACACCACCGGCGATCATGCGCACGGTAAAAATACTGTCCGTCCACCGTTCTGTAAACTGCAGGCACTGCAGCAGTGCTGTCATCAGGATGCACAGGCATGCCATCGTGAACGACACAAGCGGGATCTCCCGCATGTTGAGAAGAAGTACGACCGGGATCGAGAAGATCACTCCGGCCGCAATTCCTGTCAATATTGTCTGGAAGGACCGCATACTATTCGCCGAACCCCGCGATCCCTATCTTCTTGCCGACCATGTCATCACTGATGCCCAGCGTCGTCCCGTCGCTTCCCTCAGCGATCACATTGTCCCGCTTCGTGACGGCACTGCTTCGCAATACAGCAGGCACACCATTGTCATAGACCGGTTCATATACGACCGACGGCTTGCTTTCATTCCATGTACGCACCGTCCCGTTCCACAGTCCGTTGACGACGCTTCCTTCGCGGAAGAGTGCAAAGTGATTCAGTCCCATCGTATAGGAACAGTACTCGGTCTGTGCACCCTGCGGAATATCGTTTTCCCACTGTCCGTCTGCGTAGTATTTCTGATACGTTACGCCGGATGTATTGGAATACAGATTCACGCCCAGCAGGATACCATGTCCCTGCCGCACATCTCCGTCATAATCACCATAATAGAACACTGCACCGCCGGCACCGCTTGGATACAGGCCTGCCTTCAGGCCGCTTGTCTCTACAATGATCGGCTGCGGATCTTCGGCATAATGCATGCGTACGATCAGATTGCGGTAATCCTGTGTATTCAATGCGCTCAATGCGCCTTCATAATCCCGCTGCACAAGGAATTTCTGAGCATCTTCTGCGATCAATTGCAGACGGGAGCGGATCTCTGCGTCATCCCGGGAACCGGTGATCTCTTCCAGCATTGCGGAGCACCTGCGTCCCGACACATGCTTCACGCCATCTTCCAGCACCAGCACCGCACTTTCATACGCACCCTGGCGCATATTGAAATCGGCCCATGTGCAGTACATTTCATCTTCCGCATCGATCACGATATCAGGATCTTTGAGAAACTGTCTTCCCTCATCCAGCATCGCCAATGCATCTTCGTAATATGCCCTGTATACAGCGTATGCACTGCAGCGTACCAGTGCATTGGATATTTCCGTATCATTCCCATTCACTTCATATGACTTCTTTAACAGGTCCACACTTTCCTCATACCGGCCCTGTGCAGCAGCCCGCTGTGCTTCCGTTATGCGGTTTCTGGCAACGATATGCGTCTGATTGAGTGACAGCCAGAACCATGCCAGAAATCCGGCAATGGCGAATACGGCAATGACACCGAGAAAGGTCATGAAACTGAATGGTCTGCGTATTTTGCGTACTTTCTTCTTTGCCATTTTAGTAATCCCCTCTTTCTCCCGTATTATAACAATGGAAACGGTCCCATGATATAATTTTACTGCAGAACGGAGTTTTTATGGGATATTTGAAACAGGCTGAAAACCGATGCTTTTTCTGTATGCGTTCACTGAATGACAATGGACAGTGCACATGCAGTTACTCGCACGAATATACCGTTCATATCGATACCCTGCATTCCCTCCGGCTTCATCAGGAACGGTGGCTCGAAGGCATGGTATGGGAAGAAACGAAGGACGGTGTTTTGCATATTGCCTGCGATCTGCAGAATGATGCACGTGTTCTGCTTCTGCAGTGCAATAACAAGGCACCGGAAGAAGCTTTGGAACAGTTTGAAGAAAACGGACAGACATGGGCTGTACTGCCCTTGTCCATGCGTACGCTTTCTGCCCGTGTGCAGAAGGAAGGACCGCTGTCAATCAAGGAAGCCAATCGCATCCTGCAGAATATCGTTTCGGAATGTGATGCGAAACACATAGAAGCACAATTCCCGCTGCTCAGTCCGGATACGCTCTTTGCCGGTCCGGACGGGATCCTGGAGTATGATCCATCCGGTTATGAACTGCCTTTATCCGGCTATACAGCACCGGAATATTACCGGGGAAATGCACTGAGCGGTGCCAGTGACTGCTATGCGGCCGCCGCAGTGCTGTATTATGCCGTAACCGGCATTACACCGCCGGACGCCTATGAACGTCTGGTGCAGGATGCACTGATCCCGCCGCATGAGCTTGGTGCTTCGCTTTCCGAAACAGAAGAACACACGCTTCAGGAAGCACTTTCCCTTTCCCCTGAATCCCGTTATTCCTTTGTGCAGACATCTGTGTCAGATGCAGAAACCACCGGCAGAGGAAAACCATCTGCTGTCCATCTGACAAGACGCCATATCCTCTCCCTGTCCCTCCTGCTTGTCGTCGCCCTCTCCCTGGGTCTTTATCTCATTACAGCAGGACACAATGACAATCCCTGGCGGGAAGAAGAAAGCGGTGCCTCTATCATTGAAAACGAAGACATCACTGCCGACATGATCCGCCGGATCATACAGGATGAACAGACTGTCTCTCTGGAATTGTCACAATGTTCGCTCAGCGATGCCATTCTGGAAGACATTGCCAAGTGCTCTCATATCAATATTCTGAGGCTGGACAGCTGCACCGGGTATCATTCACTGGATATGTTTGCGGATTCTTCCCTCAGCGATCTGACATTGATCCAAAGTGAAGACATCGACGGCAATACGCTGCTGTCCGTGGATCTTCCCTCTGTGACAACACTGGAACTGATCACTTCCCCGTATTGTTTCTTTCAGGATCCTGATCTGTTCCTGATGCACTTCCCATCCGTTTCTACCGTCCGGATCGCCGGCTTTGAGCATCTTTCCGATCTTTCCTTCGCAGAGCATATGCCGCAATTGACCGCACTGGATCTTGTTTCAGCAGAAGGCAGCCGGATGCTGGAAGGTATCTCTTCCGCACCGCTCGCCGCATGTACAGAATTATCTATTCTCCATGCGGATCATACCGGTCTCTATGATCTTTCCGGACTGGAGGATCTTGCATCATTGAATATTCTTTCCCTGAAAGAGAACGGAATTCGCAATCTTTCCCCGCTGAAAGACCACACTGCTCTGGCCTATCTGGATCTTTCCGATAATCCCATCGATGACATCTCACCGCTGGCTGGAAATACGTCTCTTGCAACACTGGTGCTGAACGGTACGCATATCACCGACCTGTCCGCACTTTCCAATATGCAGGAGCTTGCTGTTCTTTCCGCCGCTGATACATGGATCCATTCTGCTGAGGCACTGCGCAGTATTCCTGCCCTGACTGCTCTGGATCTGTCACGCACCTATATTACCGATATTTCCTTTCTGGAAGGACATACGGAACTGACCTCTCTGGCAATCCATGAGACCGGTGTATCCGATCTCTCTCCGCTTTCCGCCATGGCTAAGCTGGTCTATCTGGATGCCGGACGCTGTGCGCTCATGTCGGCACATGGGCTTGAAAACTGCACCAATCTCTATTCACTGGATCTTTCCCGGAATATGCTGAGTGATCTCGCACCGCTGGAAGAGCGCACCTATCCCGAGCTGCGCAGTCTGCGCATCGGTTTTAACGGGATTTCGGATATTCATGCTCTGGCCAATATGCCAAAGCTGCAGGACGTCGCCATCGAAGCAAACCGCATCTATGATCTGCGTCCATTGGAACAGGCAAAAGACCTGCGCATCTTGATTGCCTATCAGAACAGTTTCACGGATATTTCCTTCCTGCCGCTGCAGAATGTGCAGTATCTGGATCTTGGCTATACCGGTATCACAGATATACATGTCCTGTCCGCCATGGAAAAAGAAAATACTGTCATCCTGCTGGATCACTGCCGGATACAGGATCTCACCCTGCCCCCTCATGCGCCAAAGCGTCTCGATCTCTATGGCAATGCGATCCATGATCTTTCCGCACTGGCATCCTGTACCAGAACAGAAGGCACATCGCCTTCTCTTGGCTTTACATGGCATTCAGGCATCGATTATGCACCGGTATTGCGATCCCCCTGGGAATCCAATATTACAATTGCAGAAATGACAGATGCCGATAAGGCTGATATCCTTCATAAGATCGTTGAAGCAAAAGGGCAGGATGCCGTAGAACCGGCATGGGTCAGCGGGGAAGAAGCTGACCGTCTCGTCAATGAATTCCGCAGTCAGTCGGAAGACAGCTTCCCGCTGGAAGAAGACACGATCGTGATCGGGGAGGTGAACAATGCATCCTTCTGAAACTATTGTATTGATGCTGTTTTCTGCACGTGCGCATCTTTTTGACATTGTCCTGAACCGTCCGAAAGAGATCGGCCGTGCCTGCTTTGACAACGATGCGGACATTGCCGTTCCTTCCCTTTCCTTCTCCCACCGCCAGGGACGCTTTACCCCGCAGGGCAATACCGTCCTCTATGAGGACTACGAAAGCAAGTCTTCCATTTCCCTGCATAACGGCAGTCTGTTCCGTCTGCCTGCCTCTGCGCCAAAAGAGAAGCAATTGCGTATACTTGTAAGCATTGGTTCATCTTCATATACATGGTCATCGACAGCGCTGATCGGGAAAGAAGAGATCGATATCGCTGATACCTCGCTTGTATTAGAGCGCAGTGATCCGGACTGGAAGCTGCGGTCCGCTTCCGGAAACAGCATCTCGCTTCCCTGCGCATCCCCGCTGCTTGTCCGCCATACGATTCTGTACCGCAGTGAGGAAATGCTCTGGATGGGCGTTCCTGCTGCTGTGACCAATGGCATTGATCTCCTGCAGATCGATATCGATAAATGCACTGTTTCCACTGCCCAGGGACCGCGTGTCCTGCTGGAAGATATTCATACATCTGTCAAAGACGGCTCCATGGTATTGATCATCGGCGCCTCCGGAGCCGGCAAGACTACGTTCATGCATGCAGTCATGGGCTATGAACCGGCCGAAGGTCAGATTCTCTTTCATGAGAAAGATCTGTACAAAGAGCGCGATGCCCTGCGTCAGGAAATCGGCTATGTTCCCCAGAAAGACCTGCTGCGTGATGCCATGACCGTGCGCGAAACGCTCAATCTTGCTATTCAGCGCAAGGCACCGCAATGTGACGCTGCGGTACGCACCCGCCAATTGCTGGAATTGTTTGGTCTGGAAAAAGAGGAAGAGACGCTGGTACGGTCTCTCAGCGGCGGCCAGCGCAAACGTGTCAGCTGTGCTGTGGAATTTGCATCCCGTCCATCCCTGCTCTTCCTGGATGAACCGGATACAGGTCTGGACGCTGTCATGAGCGCGGGACTGATGAAGCATCTGCGTCATATCGCCGATCTTGGCACGACCGTCTTTGTCATCACTCATACCCCGGACCGCTGCCGGGATCTCTTCGATCAGGTGCTTGTCTTCGCTTACAGCGATCAATACAATACCGGACGGCTTGCCTACAGCGGTACGATACCGGATGCCCTGCGTTTCTTCTCTGTTTCTTCCCTGGATGCCATTGTGACAACTGTCAGCCGCAAAGAAGATGGCGGAATGGGAGAAGCCGACCGGTATATTCAGGAATTTGCGGCAGAAAGGGATGCCTCATGAAACAGCGTCTTCACCAGTTAAAACTCAGCCTGCTTCAATGTCATACCGTCTTTCTGCGGGAGAAAGGCTGGAAGTCCTTCTTGTCTGCCCTGATCATGACGGTTCTGATCACCATGGTCACAACAGAAGACCTCTATGTACGCTCACAGGCGACCGAAACCGGCATGTTTACCCTTGCCTGCGCCTGCATATGGTCGGGTCTCTTCCAGTCTTTGCGTACGATCTGCCGGGAACGCGCGATCGTAAAGCGGGAACACGCGACCGGCCTGCATATTTCTTCGTATGTATTGGGCAGATGGCTGTATGAAGCCTGCATCTGCGTTGTACTTGCTCTGATCATCAATACGGTCATGTGGATCGCCAACCAGACACGCTATACCCAAAGTGCCATACTGTTTACACCCTATATCGAATATGGGATCACCTGCTTCTTCATCCTGTTCGCTTCGGATTCCCTTGGCATTGCCATTTCCGCATCCGTGCGCAATGAAAACAGTGCACTCACTGTGATGCCATTCGCTTTGATCCTGCAACTGATCCTGGGCGGTCTGATCTTTCCGCTCAAAGGCATTCCAAAAATACTCTCTGCGCTGACTGTCAGCCGCTGGGGACTGAATGCATTATGCATCACTGCCCGCGTCAATGCACTGGATGGCTACGTGCTCAAAGATGCCTATGCAATGACCGCATCCAACCTCACGCACATGTGGCTGATCCTGTTCGGCTTTGCAGTATTGTACGCAGCCATCGCAGTCCTGGTGCTGGAGTTCATCGATTCCGATCCCCGCTGATCTGTCCTTCATGACAGATCTTTTTCTTTGCCAATTGAAAAAGGGTCATCACGACCCTTGATTTCTTACAGATAGATATAGCCGACCAGGCTCTTTGTACCGGTTCCCCAGGTACTGACCCAGCGTTCCATATAATGTCCGAGATATCCGCCTTCCTTGATATAGACGCTTGCACCGTCTGCGGATACAGCTGCGACATAGGCAACGTGTCCATAGTAGACTGCGATCGAATTGACACGCGGTGTCTGACCGACATCGTAGCCGTCATTTGCGGCAGCCGCATACCAGTTGGTGGAATATCCCCAGTTCGGCAGACAAATGCCGGCATACAGATAGGCAAGTTCCCACGCACCGGATGTGCAGTTGCCATAGCCGCCGCCAAACGGATTGTAGGACGGTCCCTTTACGCGGGAATCAAAGTCCGCATTGCTGTAGGTACGCATACCGCAGGAAGCACAGTAATTCGCAAACTCTGCCGAACGGTAGAAACCGATCAGAAGATCACTGCGGCTTTCTCCGTTATTGAGGAAAGCAGTCCAGCTAGCGACTTCCTGGTTGGACGGTGTCCGGTTCAGGATCGCCTGATACGCTGCACGTACATATGCACTGTTCGACAGCTTTCTTCCGATCATCTCCGCTGAATTGAAGAAGCCGTTCGCTGTCCCTGCTGCTGTATTCGTTCCGTTCAGGATCCGTGCTGTC
>JAFYHC010000020.1 GCA_017539385.1 Solobacterium sp.
ACCATTTAGCCTCATTGGGTTTCTGTGCGTAGGCTCGGAAGTTTTGTTAGCCCCTTCCTTCATCCCAACATTACTGTTTTCGACTTGGGGTTCACTACACTTGGCGGTAAATACCTGTGGCTGGATTTTCACCAGCTGGAGATGTGCCATGCCCGGCACACAGTCTAAAACGGGGTTTCCCCCGTTTTCTTTTTACTGTGCAAGAATGCAGCGTGCCGCATGGACGCCGCTGGCAGAAGCATGCGACAGAGAGTGTGTGATCCCGCTGCCGTCTCCGATGATATACAGGCCCTTCAGGCATGTTTCCAGATGGGAATCCACTTCTACTTCCATGTTGTAGAATTTGACTTCCACGCCATACAGAAGCGTATCATCATTCGTCGTGCCCGGTGCCACTTTGTCCAGTGCATAGATCATTTCGATGATCCCGTCCAGAATGCGCTTGGGAAGCACCAGACTCAGATCACCCGGTGTAGCACTCAGAGTCGGTGTAATAAATGCATCCCTGCATGCGGGATGGTGTTGAGCGCCGTCCGCGGATCAGATCACCGAAGCGCTGCACGATCACACCGCCGCCCAGCATGTTGGATAAGCGTGCGATGCTTTCGCCATAGCCGTTTGAATCCTTGAACGGTTCTGAAAATGTCTTGGAAACAAGCAGTGCAAAATTCGTATTGGATGTCTGGCGGGAAGGATCTTCATAACTGTGCCCGTTCACAGTAATAATGCCGTTTGTATTTTCAGCGACGACTGCACCGCGCGGATTCATGCAGAAGGTACGCACCCTGTCCCCATATGTCTTCGTCCGGCAGACGATCTTGCTTTCGTACAATTCATCCGTAATATGTGCAAATACTTCTGCCGGCAGTTCCACCCGGACACCGATATCCACACGATTGGATTTTGTCGGAATACCAAGTGAAGTACAGATGCTCTGCATCCATTTGCTTCCGCTTCTTCCGGCAGATACGATGCACTTCTGACATGCATACTGTCCGTCATCGCATATGACTTTATATCCTTCCTCTGTCTGTTCGATCGTACGCACCGGTGTATCAAAATAGAAATCCACGCGGTCTTTCAGATCATCATACAGATTCTGCAGCACGATATAATTGATATCTGTTCCCAGATGGCGTACTGATGCATCCAGCAGATGCAGATCATTGCGGAGACATTCGGTCTTGAACTTGGTTCCTGCAGTGGTGTATAGACGGGTTCCTTCCCCGCCATATCTGCAGTTCAGTTCATCCACATACTGCATGAGTTCCAGCGCTTTTTCCTTGCCGATATATTCGTACAGGGAACCGCCGAAATCATTGGTAATATTGTACTTTCCATCGGAGAAAGCACCTGCTCCGCCAAAGCCGCTCATGATCGAACAGCTTTTGCAGCGGACACATTTTCTGACCTTTACGCCGTCAATGGGACAGTGACGCTGTTTTAATGTGTGGCCTGCCTCAAAGACAGCCACTTTCAAAGCAGGATCCGCATGTACCAGTTCATAGGCAGAAAAGATACCGCCCGGTCCTGCTCCGACAATTATGACATCATACTGCATAAAAACTCCTTTGCCCAAAAAGATACCCGGTCGAATGACCGGGTATCCATTTCATCGATTTAAGATGTTCAGATACTAGCCTTTACAAGCTCAGCAACTTCTTCCATGGTGTCAAGTTCGACTGCCTTGGCTGCCATTTCCTTCATTGCTTCATAAGACAGACCATTGATCATCTTACGTGCACGCAGGATGCTGGTAGCACTCATGGAGAATTCATCGAGTCCGAGACCAAGCAGGATCGGAGCTGCGAGTTCATCACCGGCCATCTCACCGCACATACCGCACCATTTGCCGTTCTTGTGAGCACCGTCGATCGTCATCTTGATGAGACGCAGGATGGACGGGTTCATCGGCTGATACAGATAGGAGACATTCTGGCTCATACGGTCAGCTGCCATGGAGTACTGGATCAGGTCGTTTGTACCGATGGAGAAGAAGTCTGCATACTTCGCAATCTGGTCTGCCAGAACTGCAGCTGCCGGAATCTCGATCATGCAGCCGACTTCAACCTTTTCACCTACAGCGATGCCTTCAGCGATGAGTTTTGCACGTTCTTCATCATAAACAGCCTTTGCTTCCTGGAATTCCTTAACAGTAGCGATCATCGGGAACATGATGCACAGATGACCATAAGCAGAAGCTCTGAGCAGAGCTCTCAGCTGTGTGCGGAAGATATCCTTGCGCATGAGGCAGAAACGAACAGCACGAACACCGAGGAACGGGTTCATTTCTTCTTCGAATGTGTAGTATTTCAGTTTCTTGTCACCGCCGATGTCCAGTGTACGGATAACGACCGGTTTGCCTTCCATGCCTTCCAGAACTGTCTTATAAGCCTGATACTGTGTTTCTTCATCCGGCCAGTCTTCGCTCTTCATATACAGGAATTCTGTACGGAACAGACCAACGCCTTCGCCGCCGTTCTCTTTGACGCCTTCAACGTCTGCCGGAGAACCGATATTGCCGACGAGAAGAACTTTGTGTCCGTCTGTGGAAATGGACGGCTGTGCCTTCAGTGCCTTAAGAGCTTCTTTTTCAGCCTTGTATGCTTCGCCCTTTGCTGTGTATTCAGCAATCTGCTCTTCTGTCGGGAAGAGAATTACTTCACCTGTCAGAGCATCCAGAATGACCGGGTCGCCTTCATGAGCAGCTTCGAGAACGCCTGTGCAGCCAACAACTGCCGGAATCTCAAGCGAACGTGCCATGATTGCACTGTGGCTTGTACGGCCGCCGATTTCTGTAGCAAAGCCCTTTGCGAATTCCTTGTTCAGGGAACCTGTATCGGACGGTGTCAGGTCTTTTGCAACGATTACGACCGGCTCATCAATTGTAGCCAGGTTCGGAATAACTTTGCCGCAGAGATTGCACTTCAGACGGAATGTAACATCCTTGATATCTGCAGCTCTTTCTCTCATATAAGCATCTTCCATGGATTCGAAGATCATGATCATCATATTTGCAACTTCTTCTGTTGCATATTCAGCGTTGACGTTTTCGCTCTTGATCTTTTCTTCGATCTGTCCGCGGAGTTCCGGGTCGCCTGCCATCATCAGATGAGCATCAAAAACTGCGAGTTCTTCCGGAGCAAGGCTCTTGGAAGCGACTTCCTTGATCTTCTCAATGTCTTCAATTGTCTTTTTGAACGCAGCATCCAGTTTTGCAAGTTCTTCTTCAGCTACCGCTTCTTTACGGACAATATCCAGAACCGGCTGTTCGAGCTTGTAAACTTTTGCAATAGCAATACCCTGTGAAGCAGCAATACCTTTCAACATTAAAAATTTCCTCCTTACTGCATTGACTGCATTCTCTTTCGTATGTCCGGACATATACATGCAGACATACGACAAAGAGAATATTTCCTAAGAGTATCTTAACATTATTTTGAAAGCGGTTCCACTTCAAATATCCAAGCTCTTAAGAAATTCATTTACTGCATATCTTTTCAGCCGGTAGTATGTTGACCGGGAGTAAAACTCCTCATACCAGTATGCATCTGCTTTCTGCAGATATTCATTCCGTATGATCTTTCTGGTATCTTTAGAGCAGTCCTGCAGTGCCCTGTCCACCAGATAGACCAGATCTGCATCGGTATGATACTGCCTTGGATTTTCCTCTACACCGCCGGTGTTCAGCATCACATCCATACGCTTGCGGGAACGCATATATGCGTTCCCAATGTACTCAGCCAGTTTTCGTTTTGTACTTTCTGTCATTTGATTCTGCATATTCTTAACCCCCTTCACAATGTATATATGCAGATTGACAGACTTTCCCCCGCACTTCCATGCGATTCCGGAAATTACGGAATTTCTTTTGGGAAAAAGATGAAAATTTCGGAAAATACGGAATCCTGCATCCAAAGCAGCACTGTTTGATGATAGTATTGTTCGTATGAGCAGGGCATCGGTATCCACATCA
>JAFYHC010000021.1 GCA_017539385.1 Solobacterium sp.
ATTGGTGATTCTACCATTGATAGGCAGGTTATCGAAGAAATCCTTAAAGATAATGGGATCAACAAAGAACGGTTAGAATTGATAAATGATTTCAAAGACATTAAAAGATATGAATTCAAAAAGATGAGATTTCAAATCACTAAATATGCTGCAGTATTTGTCGGCCCAATCCCCCATAAAATAAAAGGTCTCAATTCTTATTCAAGCATGATTTCTCAAATGGAAAGAGATGAAGGTTATCCACCTGTATTCCGGCTAATTGATTCTCATAACCAGTTAATAATTAATAGGAGTACCTTGTCAAAAGCCATTAAAGAAGCAAAAGATCGACGAATCATAATAAATGTCCTGAACTAAGGCAGGACATACAAAAGTATAATCATCTCTCGTCAGCCCATTCCGAATCAGTTAGGGAATGGGCTTTTAATGTGTTTCCAGTTTTTTCTTTTCGTACTTATGGTTTCAGAGTGTGAACTGTAACGCATATGTACCCGTCTTTTCATTTCCAGGGTTTCAGATCGATTTCAGTAGCAATCCTTCTATATATCCGTTCCATTGGTGTAGAAGCATCTGGATCTATAACGAAAGATCCAACATACCGGTACGGTTCTCTATGGAACTTTGCAAAGGTAAAACGGATGGTTTCGTCTACATTGAGCCCGTTCTCATCCGGAAAGTATTCCCGGATAGTTGTACCGTCTGCCGATATGGTATTAATTATATTCACTGTGCTGCTTTGCGATTTCTCGATACCATTCTCATAAACTGCCAATTTGGGAAACCAAACAATGAACTTTTTACCATTGGTTTTAAGATCATAGCCTCCCTTTTGCCAACCTAAAAAATCTTTTCCAAAGCACTCGTTCAAAACATCGACTGACCGATCAAACAAGTACCCGTCTTCAATACGGATCATTGTTGAGCTTCTCAACTCATCATTTTTCCGTCTTTCTTTTCTTCCCATACTCCCAGCATTATATCCCAGCATTATATCTAGGCATACTTCTACCATTCTTTTTCTTTTCTGTTTCTCTAGCGGTTCGTTACCTGCTTAATAAAGTCCTCTAACTGCCTCAAGTTATTAAACTGCAAATATATTTCCCTGTCATTACGCTGCCATTCTCTGCGATATATGGAAGTCTCTCCTATTCCATACCAGAAAGAACGATGCTTTCCTATCCAACAATTTACAATCTCGGAGTTTTCCTTAACCCAGAATTGGGCACGATCAGCAACAGATTTAACATTTCCAATATTGATATATGGCCCTTCTTTACGTTCATATCGTATCTCGCTTTCAATCTGATACTTCGAAAGAATATCCTGTATATTTTGCAGTTTCTCAACAACACCCGTCGCTTTAAATTTATCCGCTTCTTCCTTTTCACGGACTATTACATCATTTCGTAAAGAAGAAAAGTTATCTTTTGGCATTTTCTTTGTCGTCTGATGATCTGTTTTAACATAATCAGCTTCCTTGCGATCGGCTTTCTGATTATCCCTGCATTGATCAATACCATCGGCTAAGTAAGTTTTCTGATAAAACTTCTCTTCATCCGTATATTGCTTCTTATGTATGTTCTGCAGTCTTCCAAGTCTGAGACGCATTCCTGCAGGCATTTCTACTTCCTCAAGCAATATCAGGACACGCTTTTTATTCAGATCTCTTGCAAAATTAAGTTCATCCTTACAGTTATCAGACTGCATATATTCAGCAGACATCAACGCAAAAAACAGTGCGCAGTTTTCAACATGGGTTGCGATGAATTCATCCCATTCTGATCCTGGATGAATGCCTTCGTCATACCATACCCGGTAGCCATCATGCTGCAGCCTTCCGATAAATGATTCTGCTTCAGCTTTGTTTTTATGCGAATAACTGATGAATATATATTTTTCATCGCCTTCGTATGGTATTTTCGCTGAATATCCTGCCATACAGTTGTCCCCCTCTTCTGATGGTATAGGTGCTATATTTCATTTTACCTGCATACAGTTCATAGTTCTACTCTTGAGGATCCCATGTGAACTCTCCCATGGGATCAAAAGTACCGGACAGACTGTTCTTATAATCCAATAGCTTTGCCAGGACATGATATGCTTTGGCTTCAGTGGCAATATCAATGAATTCTGTGACCTGCTTCAGTGTGAAGCAACCAAGCCACTCCGCAGCGCTCATATCATCGTTTTCGATGAGGACGGTAATGATGTGTTTGTTGAGATACGTGACAATGTGATTCACCTGTCTGTTCCATGTATCATAGGTGAATGACCTGATGTCATATCCCTGGATCCATTCAATATATTCATTGTCAAATATCTGTATGTCAGCTCTGCAGTCTTTCATCACCAGCCAGTCATCTTCCAGTGTGAAGCCATGCCTCTTTTTTCCCCAGAACAGATGGGTAGGCAAGAAATGGGAGGCATACCTGTCCCCTGTCACACGCGCAGGATCTTCCACGGGCTCCCACACCTGGTCAAAGGCTTGCTTCAAATGATGCTTTGCGACGTATCTCTGCCATGCTTCGGTAACTGCTTTTCCCATTTCCATTGGATGTGCCACTTTGACTGGTGCATCTGTCATCGTATAGGGAATGCCGTCTGCTGTGACGGGCTTGCCGTTTTCATCCAGTATGAATGTACTGTCGTTCTGGCTCCATACGATCTTCTCTGCCAATATGCGCAGTACGGGATTATACAGATATGCATTCTTCCACTTTTCTGCTTCTTTTTGAGCACCGGACAGGAATGCATCAAAGAGAATTCCATTACGGCTGTCGGCAGAGGGAAGAATAATCTTCTGCAGATCTCTGTATTCCCTGGCTGCCTTTGCATGTTCCGCTGCCGTACCAATCTTCGGCATACTGCAGTATACCGTTCCACTCTCATCCGTAAGTGTTAAAGAGAGATCTTTGTTCAAAGAGGCAGTCAGTATCTTTCCTGCCAGTGTCCAGGAACGCTTTCCGCTCTGATCTAGATCAAAGCTGCAGATGATATGATCCCGGATATCTTCTGCGTCCATATCATGTAATTCTGCATATTCCGTAAGAAATCCCGACACTTCCGCAAAACGCATTGCTGTTACCGTATCATTCAGCAGTACTGCACCATAGATCTGTGACTCATAGCCAAGCTGGTGAACTCTGCTTTTCCATTTCTTCATAGCTTTCAGCAATGCATCCAATTGACGGTCGTTCGCAATGACTGCATATGGTATGTACCATATTTCACAATCTGCTTTTGCCCACCGTTTCAGCAAACGCGTCAAATACGCAGAATCGATGTCTTTTATGAGGGCATTGTGTTCAGACTGGATGCGATATGGCTTGATCCGTCTGCTGCGCAGATCCGTATACCATCCGGCATCGTATTTCCGCTTATTCAGCGGTCTGACACCTTCCAGACTATGATTTGGTTCAAGATTCTCATCGGAATAATATGGAATAACTGCACGCATCAAAGACGCAAACATGGGCAGATGATCCAGTTCTTCCCAGTATTTTTCGATGATCGTTTCCGATATCAGATTCCAGTCAAGAAGTTCCGTCTCAATACGCTCTTCATGCGGCTGTTCACATAAACGTATCTCCCGTTCCAGATGTTTTTTCACACCGGCATCTGACGGATACAGCCTGTACAGTATCTCTGACAGTTTCTGCAGTCTTTCTTTTCCAAGCACCGGTGCAGCCGCAAGTGTAAAGCGAAGCAGGGCGATCCGCTGTGTGATTTCATCGGAAGTCTGGAAATATTCCAGGATGCAGTCCGCTACAGCACATGCGTTTTCTTCATTCAGATGATAGCGTATATGGTGATAGTAGGATTCATTGTAACCGTCTTCCTTGCTCACCAGACACAATGCCAATAGTCTTGGTGTCAGCGGCATATACTGCGAAGCCCAGTATGCATGCTTCCATGTTTCCAGGTAATAGCTTTCCGGCAGGTTCAGATTCGGACAGTCTGAGAATGCATTATCTGCGATCTCCGGCATACTGCCTGACCATGTGACTGTCTTCAGTTTTTCACACTTTCTGAATGCATTCGAACCGATTTTTCTGACTTCTGCAGGCAGTTCTATTTCTGTTAGTTCCGGATGCGCTGCCTTGATCATACCCTCTTCCATCAGGAATGCTTTACTGCGTATCATGCATTCCCCTGCATCATTTACGCAAAGCAAAGAACGTACGATCTCAGAATTCATATTTAACCGGAAAGCTGGATAGACCGCCTCTTTGTTATCCACATCTCTTTCTTCCACCGTATACAGTTCGCTGATTGCCATGCTCAGCACCAATGTTGTTTTCGCAGTGCTTCCGGGTGAACGCGTCCGGATCGAAGTATATCCGTTATCCCATGACAAAAGATTCAGAAATTCCTCACTGTCATCCGGGATGGCATAATCGGTCCTGTATTTCTGTTCTTCTTCCTCACTCAGTATAAAAATCTGATCGTATGTATCGTTTCCGCCTTCTGTTCCAAATTCCGGATGATCATTTGTTTCTACATGACTGACTGCGATCCCCTGCTGTTCCTGCTCATTGAATTCTTCCTGCAGAAACACAGTATTGAGCCATTTCCGCAATGAACACGTTTCCCATGTGATCTCACAGTACTTCTCATGGTACGCATGAATACCGATGCTGAAACGTGACTGCACAAGCATCGTATGCGCAGTATCATCGATCTCCAATACCTTCCAGTAACGCCTGCCGAAGGAGAATACGGTTCCCTGTTCCAATTTCAATTGTATTACCGGTTCCTGTATGTTCTTTGTCAAAGTACAGTCTCTCCTTCCCCCTATGATTCCTGTGTACCGGAATCAGAATTCAGATTCAGATTCTCTAATGGATCATACTCCGGATACGCTTCCTTCAGATAATTCATCAGAACTGTCTGGGCTTGTGTCCTGTTCAGATCATTTGCTTCGTTCATAAAAGACAGGATCTGTTCCAATGAAAACAGACGTAATATATCCTCTCTGAGTTTTTCTCCGCTGTCATTTCTGATCATACTTTCCACAATTGCTTTCAGCATTGCCTGTATCACTGTATCCACAGCAGTATGATCAACTTCTTTTTTTACTCTGAAACTATGGAATGTCACTGACCGGTCTCTATGCAGCGTATATTCCACCACAACAGCTTCTCCGCTGTGCATTGTATTTTTATCGCTGAGCTCATATCTGCGGCCGGTATGACCTACCATGTAATCTGTATTCACATTGATTCCAGTCTTTTTCAGTTCTTTCAGATATTCGATTCGTTCCGGTGATGTGATCGTCAATCCAATCAGTCCGGATAAATCATATATGTCTGTCAGATCTGTGACTTCCTGCCACATCTGTTCAAATGGCTGCTGTATGTTATGGGATCGTAAATACTTCTGCCATTCTATGACGTCCTGCGGCCTCATGCCTAAAGCACTTACGGCTGTGATGTCATCATGCAGGGAATAATACTCTTTTCCTCTGAAATCCATAAAGCCGTTTTCCGTGGGTATAAAGCATTTTTCTCTGTCTGCCCACACGATTCCGCAAGACAGCTGCTGAACGATGGGATTGTGTTCATATGCTTTCATCCAGTATTCTTTATGGACTGCTGTTCCGCTTATTTGCATCTGTTTCAGCACATGGATCCATTCTTTGGCAAAACGCTCTGCTTTTTCAGCGAATATTCTGTATTCCTCCCTCAGCTGTTCCAATTGCTCTGTATCTGTGCCTTTCTGCACATCTGGAAAAACGCTTATTTCTTTCTGTGCATTGCAGTCAAATATTGCTAGTGACAGATCAGGGCGCACAGTAACACTGAGATCGACAGTATCACACTGAAACTTTCTTACACCGTCCACATCAAATCCAAGATCAGGAATCAGATCGTCATATCTGTAATCCACCTCTGTCATGTTTCTCAGTTCCGCGTATTTATTCAGTTTATTGTTACGGATATAGTATTCCCTTGCGGCTTCCGTATTGCTGTATTTGGCAGAAAAATCCATCACAAAGGAAAGGTTCTTCTGCTGGAAGAAGAGCTCCATTGTCTTTTCATCCGCATATCTGCAGATCGGATGCAGCACTAATTTCTTTTTGCAGGTTGTACCGATTCGTTCTAAAGCCATCTGAAAGCTGGATTGATCCAGTAATGAAACGACCTTCTTTGCCTCATCACGGATTCCCGGTGCTGCATATTTCACGTGAAAAAAATGACCGGAAAGACTTTGGTGGCAGGTCAGCAGCCATGCCAGTACATATGGTTTCAATGCTTTCCCATAGTTATCCAGCACGGTCGGTAAATCTCTGAATGACATACCATACCCTGTTACAAGATCTGATTCCAGCTCATCAGCAGACTTCCATTCCGCTTTCAGCTGTATTTCGACCATCTTCTCTGCAGAATCCACCCAGCTTAATCGATATGCTGTATCCGGATCACGTTCCAGCAGTTCTAAAGCCTGTGCAGCTTTCCCGGCGTCCTTTCGTAAAAGCAGATACAGTTCTCTCAGAACACTGTCCGATATCATCTGATGGAACAGGACCATAAACACTGCTGCACCAGTATATGTTTCACTGGAGCGCTCTTTTTTGATGATACCGGCAATCGCTTCAGCAATTGCCTCTTCGTTATCTAAAGCACTGATCTGTTCTTCATATGCCGGTAATATTGTCTTCCCATGCCGGAGTAAGAATACTTCTGCCTGTTGGTTTATATCTAATGCATACCATTCCTGCAGCACGATATAATCTCTCACAGACTCATCCGGCAGATACTGTAGGAAAGACCGCCATTTGTCTCGCAGCCCAAACGGTATCGAAGAACCAAATATGTTTTTTCCAAATACGATGGAATCTCCTGTGATCGTAAACGATCGAAGATCATCACAGTTTTCAAATGCATAATCACCGATACTTGTTACACTTGCAGGAATCGTGATACCGGTCAGACTTTCGCAGTTCCTGAACGCATACTCATTAATCCTAATTACGCCTTCCGGAATGCGTATTCCTCCGCCGCTTCCCGTATACGTTATCAGTACTTTATCTGCTATCACAAAATCCATGGTATTTTCCTCTGATCTGTAAAAAGTATGATGAAATCATGGTTACAGCCAATATGCCTTACTGATATTATACGGATACGCATACGCATGTATCTATGGGGATGCATATAAACCATTGTTAATATCTAATGAGTCTATAAAAAAGGTCACCTGCGGTGACCACTATCTAACATAAAGCAGATACGAGTGTCTGCTTCTTTTATAATTACAGTAATGATAAGTTTTCATCCGGCAAATATAACCATCGGTCAACACCGTATTTTCGACGACGCATTGAAATTCTTATTAGACGAAGAAAAAGAAGAACTCGCGTTCTTCTTTGCGTTTTATACTTTTGCTTCGTGGCTTATACCTGTACAGATATTATTCTCGTCAAAGAGCAATGCTAAATGATAACCCGTTGCCATCCACTGACACAGTTTTCCACCGGTACCTGTCGGCGATACAGATGATGGAGTACCACAAGCCGCAACAATTTCATCATATGTTTTACCTGCAATTACCCCATTTGTATCTTTTGTCAGATTCGCAAACTTTGTCTGAAGAACATCTCCTGGAGCTCTCACAAAGGCACTCATAATCAAATACCCAACAAGCGCAAGAAGCATTGTTCCTATATATGACATAATACCGTCAAATGAAAATAGTGAACTCATCTTTTCCCTCCTCTTTTGTACAAGACACGCTCTTTATGTGCAAATACTATTTTGTACATTCCATACAGTAATAAATGAAATATAAAATTGGATTTGTACTTTATAACACTTGCTCTTTACAAAAGATAGCATAATAGTCTACAATTGTAAACCCTATGGGTCTAATTTTGTAAACCTTATGTTCAGTAAATTATGTTGCTGAGCTAGTACGTGCCTGTGCCTCATGTTTTATTGTAAATAAACACAGTGATTTGTACCACAACAGACCTGTTCAGTATCTCTACAATACAAATATATGAAACAGGCATAAGCCGTTATATCTGACTTGGTACTGCCCATATGCATTACTCAAATTATACTGATACGCATTCCACTCCAGAATGCAGATAAAACTATTGATAATAACCTGGAAGTCTGTAGTGGAAAAAGAACTCTGACATTGAATTCTTCTTTTGCGTTCCATGGATTATTACTTATCTCGAAGGAATCATTTTTTCTTCATATAGAATGTTTGAGTCAGATAATCGCCTGAATCGGGACCATAATATGTTGGACACCAGACAACTTCTTCATCACCAGCCTTGTCTATAACCAGAACACCTTCTGAGTTTCCGGCTGTACCGTATTTATAGTCGTAGTAATCATAAAAACTAAATGAACTGCTGAAAGGTGTTTGTTCCGAAGTGGGTTGAATGACACCTAAAGAGCTGCCATTTAAAAGACAATATACATACCCTTTTTTCACAGTAAATTTGAGTGTTTTTTCTTTGCTGCCGCTTGAATAAGATCTGCCAGAAGGTGTGTTTTTACTGATTTTATATGTCTTATAATCACCTGCATAGTATTTAAGATTATTACATAATTCATATAGTTTTCTAATATCTTCCGGCCAGGTATCCATCATATTCATTATCCTCATGGAATCATCTAAGTTATATCCAAGATCAGATTCAAATAGTATTGTATGAACCGCCGCATTTAACTTTTGAGAGGAGTCTAAAACTCCTTTTATGGAATACCAATCATTAATGGCTTCCAACAATTTACCTTCTTGTTCATTCACAGCTGCATGACAATAAGTACTGAGTTCTTTCGAGTTATTGTAATTTGGAATATATTCAAAAAGAATCTTTGCCTGGTCATAACTTTTTTTATCTATTAAACTATCCGCAATTTGATATATTTTTTCAGCATTGGCTGAGACAAATTCACTTGGCAATAATGTATATCCGGATACATCCGATTTTCCTTCTGATAAATCGTTCAGAATAGAATTGTATGCATAGTTCAATATATAATCTGAGTCGTCTTGATTAGAAGCAGTCTTAAGAACTTCTATTGCTCTATCGTATACAGATTCATTTATAAGATCCATTGCCTGCACATATATATCACTGTCTTTCACATGAGTCTTTTTAAACTTTTCATACGCATGTTCAATTTCGTTATTATGTAAATAAGTAATGGCATCGTTGTAGTTTTTCTTTGGGAGAATTACGGTAAAAACAAGTATTAACACAGCAACAAACACAGCCGCCAAAGCTCCTGCAAGCAACTGTTTTTTATGCTTCTTTGATGCCTGGACTTCCTCTTCTGCTTTGATACGCTTCTGCTCCTGATGCACATCCAGTTCGCTCTGATATCTATTCTTTTCCTGTTCCAAATCCATTGCCACAAGCAGGTCTGCTTTTGGAATAGACGGATGCTTTTGAACAAATGCATCTATATAGGAATTGAGATTATCGTCAAAACTTCTTTCCAGATCAAAAGACCAGCCGTCTGCCACATAATCCTGAATATATGCTTTATTCAGGTCTAACGAAAGAATTTCCTGAGCAAATTCAATTGTTCGTCCGCATCTGCAGGTTGTCTCATATGGTGCATGTATGCGGCCGCAGGTGCAGAACCAATAGTCTTCCCGGATTTCCGGATAAAATTCGATACTCTTCTTTTTGCGAAGATATTGGAAACGTTCTGCATTCGCATCAGGAAGCTCAAAACGCACCAGTTTGCCAGAAGCCTCATAGATCTGTCCGTTTACGATTTCCTGCTGTATTGAAAGATCATCGGAAGAATCATCCAGTTCTACCTCAATGACACATCCTTTGTAGTTATCACTGCTGTATTTGCTAACAGGACGGAAATCGGTTCCTTCATAGTCCTTTCCATTATGTACAAATGTGATCCGGTTGATCTCATCTCTGCTGCCGGTGCGGTCCATCAGATAAATCTTCAGATATCGCTTTGCCTTAACGACTACCTTTTCAACTGCATAGACCCAGATGGGCAGTGCTATATCATTCTGAATGGATGACTGACTCAGTAAACTTAACGGTTCTCTTTCCATATACTCCTCACTAATTATCAAGATTGATCCAGATTGCCGGACGGATCATAATAGCTTCTGTTATATCTGTACCTGTTGGATTCACATTTCCCTTAAAATTAACATGTACAGCTTTCATGCGGGATTCTCCCATTGTCCGCAATACCCAGTTCACGGTCAGATTCTCGTCACTGGAACCTTTGTACTGGGATTTTTCTTTTGCATATGGTGTACAGGTACATGTTCTGTCACCTTTGAGCTGTATGAGATCTACAGCCTGCGGATAACTCAGAAGGAATACATGATCCTGCGTCGCATTCCCCTGATCGGTCACATTATTATGGTCTGCTGTAATATTCATCAGACAGATCTGATTCTGTTCCGCAGAAGTAAACGCACTGTTGTAGAAGTCTGTATTCAGCCAGCTTCGAATATCACTGCTCTCCCATGTCACTTCTTCTGCTGTATTGTTGAACGGTTTGTAATCCAGACATTTTTCACTGATGACAAGGACTCTGTTTCCTTCAAACTGCAGTACTTGCCATGCAATTGGTTCTTTGCCGTTCATTACGTTGTTATCCTGTTCGTACTCACCAAATGTAAAGATGTATCCTGTGCCGTTCTCTTTTATTTCTTTTATCAGTTGGTGTGACTGGATACGGAATAAAATCTGATCTTTGAATATGAATCCGCCTGTGCCAAGAAGCGCGATCACAACAGCCGCAATTACAGCAATCTTTCTGATTTTCTTTTTGCGGGCCGCTTTTCTTTCTGCAGCTTCTTCTGCTTCTATGCGCCTTCTTTCGGCATCCTGTTTTTCCTGTTCATATCTTTTCTGCATCGAGACAGTATCCAGCTGCACAAGCAGTTTCTCCAGTGGAATATGGGGATATTTCTGTGTAAACGCTGCTGTATAGCGGTTCATATTGTCATCGAATGATATTTCCGGATCCAGGGTCATTGGTACTTTCAGATAGTCTTCAACAGCTACGGTATCATAATCAAAATCCAGAATATTCTGCATTTCATGCTTCGTTCTTCTGCATGCGCACACCGTATCTTCCGCCGCATGGATGCGTCCGCATCCGCACAGCCAGTAATCCTCCTGTATTTGCGGATATACCAGAAGACTGTGTTTTTTCTTCAGATAAGAAGTACGGGGAGACTCTGCAGGATCCATATGGAACGTGCATGCTTTCTGCTTACCATCGAAGATCTTTCCGCCGACGATCTCCTGCACGATCATGAGATCTTCAGCAGTATCTTCCAGATCCACCTCAATGACACATCCCATATAATTGGGATCATCGTATTTAGATACACGGCGAAAATCAGAAATAACATAATCTTTTCCCGCATGCTGAAATGTAATGCGGTTGATCTGACTGCCGTCTCCCGTTCGATTCAGCAGATAGACTTTGAGAAAACGTCTTGCAGTAACAACGATATTTTCAATCTGATAGATCCAGTACGGCAGGCTCAGATCATTGGTTATATAGGATCTGCTTAGTAATTCCAGTGGCTCTTTCTGCAGCATAGTCTTATTTCACCTCCGCCATGATTCCGGTATTATTACGTTTCATCATCGTTACCCTCTTGTCAGAATCTCAGTTCATCCGGCAATACATTCCTGGGCGTTCCTGATGTTTCTTTACGGAAAATCAGAATGTGCTGACAGATGGTTGAATTTGTACCCATACCGCCATAAGAAGAGCTTTCTCTTCCCACTTCACTTGCATAGATATGATCCAGTTCCCAGCCTCTTGCGGCATACACCGAAATAATGTTTGTCATTTCTGATTTTTTGACTCTTCCATCATGACCGTCTTCCAGTATTTCTACTGCGTACTGGTATTTCGCTGTACCCGTTCCCAGTGCATCATCCAGTTGTTTTTCAACCCGATCTCTTTCCCGGCGCAGCGCTTCCATATGTCTTTGCGGAGCTGTTAATTCGTAATCTTCGTGTTTCATCCATGTTTCTGAATCAAAAAGAGCTTTCTGCTGTTCTTCTGTCATCCGCATGAAGGAAGATTGATCAACACGGGAAACACTCAGTTCATTGCCGCATTCATCACATGCCTTTGCACCCCATGGCCGATATTGTATTTTTCCGCAAACTTTGCAAATACTTGCGTAATTCATGTTTACCCCCTGTATTCGTTTATTGTCTACAATTGTAGACCCTTTTGTGACAGTCTGTCACTCTGTTTTTTTTACTTCTTGACCAGTTCAAGTCTACGGTTGTAGACTAAATTTAACATAACGTGGGAGGTTACGCACATCATCATGAAAAAACTAAGATTATTAAGCATTCTTTTTGCTGTTGTGCTGATGATCGGCTGCTCTGGCGCAAAGTTCGACGGTACCTATGAACTGACTGGTTTTATCGTTGACGGACGCAGTGAAGTAGTCCCTGTCGGAGACAACGGCAATGCCGGTTCCAGCATTGAGATCAAAGGCGACAAGTTCACCATTCACATTGCTCATACGGATAACTCCGGGCAGAAGGTAGTCGATGACTGGGACGGCACATTAACGGATATTGAAATCGAGGGTGAACCGAAGGATTCCAATATCCGTACAGTATCTCTGATCCAGAACGGAGCAAACATGGGCATCGGTACACTGAATGCACAAAAGAAGGAATTCATCTTCACGCTTGGCGGCACCGGTTCCACACACTGGCTCATGCAGAAGAAATAAGGAGGTCTTACTCACATGAAGGATAAATTACTGTCTATTGTCGGAATCATCGGCGGAATCGTTTCTCTCGCCTTCTCTGCTTTTGTTTACAAACTGGATGTCGGTTCTACCGTAAGACAGCAAACCTATGGCGGAGATGCCTATACGGGCATTCAGAATGCCGGTGCTATAACCGCAACCAACATCGTATATATGAATACGATCCTGCGGACTGGATTAAGTGCACTGTTAGCAGTGATTGGCATTCACATGATCTGTTATTACACGATGCATTTACTGGATAGTTCCCAGGCAAAAGCAATTGTCAATGCTGCACCGCAGCAGCTTCCTGCAAAGCCTGCTGATCAGGAATACGAAGAAGCAAACAAATTCTGAGGGGATACCACTATATGAAACGTATTTTTACTGCATTGCTTTCACTGTTTCTGGTGCTGACAACAGCCGGATGCTCCGCAGCATGGGACAAACTGGATGGCACATATCGCGGTGATTTTGGAAGTGTACTGGTTGGCGGCAAGCCAATGACAGGTGCCACTGATTTCACGGACTGGTCATTAAGAATCAGCGGTAACAATGTAACGTTCCATGATGCTTACAGCGGGGAAGAAAACAAAGGTGTATTAGAAGAATGCAAATACTCTGACGATAAAAATGAGTATGCATGTGAGATCAAATTTGAAACGGAACCGCAGCCTCTGCCCGGAACCCAAAGCAGCTCATACACCTTAACGGCCTATAAAAACGAAGGAAAACCTGCCAGTTACATTTTGAATGTCATTCTGATTGGTAATTTTGGCAGTTCCTACGCTGCCGGCATGGTTGTCGAAATGAAAAAGCAATAGAGATTTATAACAGGAATTTTTACTATGAACAAATTTATCAAATGCATCGCAGCAGGCACCCTGTGTTTTATGCTTGCGTCCTGCAAAAGTGTTTCCCCGGAAGCACAGGCAGTCATTGATACGATCAATACTGCCATGCAGAATACGGAACATACTGTACAGGAATACGCCGACATACAGGCACAGTACGAAGCACTGGATGAAAAAACACAAAAAGAAGTATCCAACTATTCCGAATACCAGACAAAAGTTGTTTCTTACTTTGCTGATAAGCGAAACGAAGTGAATACTTCTTTGAAAGGACAGAAGTTCTATTTCAGTGATACAGAAGGCAGTGTTACTTCCATGGTCTTCAATGGGGATACAGTCCATATGTCTCTCTATGATTTTGACGGCAATGGCAAGCATGAGACAGCTTCTGTTGATTATGAATATATCTGTGACGGCAGCAAGATCCGTCTCAACGCCTCACAGCCCATGGTGATTAGCTACAGCGTGTCGAACGGGAAAGTAACATTAGACAGTTCGTATCTGACCGAAGATGATATTATCAACGGTCTGCAGGGAAGCTGGACATTGCGTACCTCTTCCTTTGCCGGTGATACGGAGCGCAATATGGAAATCTCCGGAAGAAATGCAACGTATGAACACGCTTCTGAAGCTTATGGCTATGATGGTGCCTATTACTATTACGGACCCTATTCCGGATCAATCACAATTGATGACGGCAGTGTATCCATCAATGATACCCATGGTCAGGAATACTTCTTCAGCTGCAAGAACGGATCCGTACAGCTATATCACTATGACAGCAAGATGTCCCGCGGTTCCGGTCTGAAGTACGAAGACGGATACTACGACGCCTTCTGATGAATCGTTTTAAGCAGCTGCTTCTTATGGAGTGCAGCTGCTTTTCATTATGCCGTTTTATCATTTTCGGCATTTTCATTTTATGTTTTTCGGCTGTTGCGTTTTGAAAAGCATCCTTACGTGGATAACATCGTGCATCTGCTGCATCATATATGTCTGCAGATGGTACCATATCTGTATTATGAATATGATTATTACGGAGGCCGGTGTATGAAGCAGAAAGCATTAATCATGGGACTTCTGGGCTGTTTACTCCTGGCAGGCTGTCAGGGTGCTGCCTCAGATAAAGAAGCCTCAGAAACAGATACAGATCCAATCTCCTATACGGATGCCGTTGTCAGTTATCTTGGTCCTGAAGGAACCTATACCCAGGAAGCATGTGACCGGTTCTTCGGCGGCGAAGGAACGTATGTACCATATGCAACGGTTGCGGATGCTGTGAACGCACTGCAGGACGGAAAGAGCGATTATGCAGTCATTCCGCAGGAAAATACCATTGGCGGTCCTGTCATCGATTATGTTGATCTGCTGATCAGTGAAGAAGATGTATTTGTATGCGGAGAGACAGAACTGCCCATTACCCAGAATCTTCTTACTCTTCCGGGTGCACCGCTGGATCAGATCAAAACAGTCTATTCCCATAAGCAGGGCATTGCCCAGGGAAAGGATTGGCTGGAAAAGAATCTGCCCGATGCTGAAGTCATAGAAGTATCCAGTACTGCAGAAGGTGCCAGAATGGTCTCAGAGGCCCAGAATCCCTCTCTGGCGGCCATTGCCTCCGCATCCAGTGCAAAGGTCTACGGACTGCAAATCGCTGCAGAAAGCATCCAGAACAGCGATGCAAACAAGACACGCTTCTATGTACTGACAATGAATGAACCAAAGCAGAAAACCGGTGACAGAGCCGCATTTATCGCGTCTGGCAAAGCGAGTGACCTGCCGTCACTGATGAGTGAAATCGATAAACTGCACCTGTCCCTTGTTACCATCCACGCACGTCCCTTAAAGACCGAACTTGGCCAGTACTGTTATCTGATTGAATGTGCCCAATGCACCTATGATGCATATGAAAAGCTGAAGAGCAACAGTCCCTTCAGCTTCCGGTATCTCGGCTGTTTTGATGTCCGCTGAGTAATAACAGATACCCTCAGTCTTCCTTTTCCAGTACTACTGCTGTCCCCATAAGTATGGGAAGTGCTCTTTCCGGTCCAAGACACATACTGATGCCTAGTACTGCATTCGCACCCTTTTTCTGTGCTTTCTCCCATAGCAGTTCATATACCCGCTCCATACTTTCGTCCATCTGCCACAAATTCCGCAACATCTGGAAATTCTTATCAAATGCCCAGATGATGCCAAGATCCTGTACAACTTTGTATCCAGGATATTCAGATAAAGTACTCATAATACGTTCGTCCATGATTTTCTCCCTGTTACTCTGTTAATTTAAGTCATTAATTTGTTTTTCCAGATCGTCTAATACTTTAATAACCTGAAGAATGAAAAAAAACAACACAATGTGGCTTGCTCTGATATTCCCAAGATTAAAAAGCCTTCTGAGGATGTTCTGATATCTGATCTTTCCGAACACCTTCAAAAGGCTCTTGTTTTAAATTGCCTGTGTCATGAAATTACCACTGGGGATGAATAATTGCTTTTAATTTGCGGTCATAGATATCTTTGACTGCCTGCATTTGTTCATCGGTAAGTTTGGGCATTTCTGCTGCTTTGACATTGTCCATGATCTGGGAGGCTCTGGAGGCTCCCGGGATGACAACACTGACTTCCGGATGCATGAGGACCCAGCGGATGGCAATGGCAGAGAGGTTGTCTGTGCCGAAGAGCTGCTTCAGCTCATCTACTGCTTCCAGACCAAGCTCATAGGGGACACCGGAGAAGGTTTCACCTTTGTCAAAGGATGCTCCTTCGCGGTTGTAGGAACGGTGGTCCTTTGCGCCAAATACAGTGTCTTTGGTGAATTTGCCGGTCAAGAGACCGCTGGCAAGAGGAACGCGGGCAATGATGCCTCACAGATCCAGTGTGAATTCATCCATGGGGTCAATGTCTTCAAAGTGGGAATTCTTATAATCCATTAACTGGGCAAGGACATTATGGGCATTGGCTTCTGCGGCAAGACGAATGAATTCGGTAATCTGCGCCAGTGTGAAGTAGTCCAGCCACTGCACAGCAGTGATATCATCCTGTTTCACACGTCCGGCAACGGTACAGCGGTCCAGATACGTTACGATGTGGTTGACCTGACGGTCGTAGGTATCGTAATGGAAATTCAGGATCTCGAATTCATCTGTGAATGAGCCGTAGAAAGGGACACTGGCGGCTGACTGCAATTTTGCTGTGCATCCTTTGAGACGGATCACGTCGAGACCATCGAGCGTGATGCCGTGTTTCTGTTTATTCATTAACAGATACATGGCAATGGGATGGCCTTCGTAGCGGTCGGAGCGGATATTTTCCGGGTTTTCTACCGGTTCCCAGACCTGTTCAAAGGGCTGTTTCAGACCGTGTGCGGTGAAGTATTTCTGCCATGATCTGGTCATCTCCTGTCCCATTTCCATGGGGTGGGCGACGACGATCGGGGCATCTGTGATGGTATATGTTGTTTCATCTGCCTGGATGGGCTGTCCATCACGCAGTATGAATGAAGCGTCATCCTGCTGCCATACGATGAGCTCTGCCATGATGCGCAATACCGGCTTTTTCAGATAGGCATTTTTCCAGTCTTCTGCTTTTCGCTCTCGTCCGGACAGGAAGTCCTGAAACAGTCTGTCATTGCGTACTTTGGCGGTCTCATGGATTCCTTGCTTCAGATCGATGATCTCGTGCCTGGTGCGTTCATAGTCGATCAGTTCTGCACCCTTCTTTGAGATATACCGGCATGGCTTTCCCCTGTCATTTGTCAGGGTGACAGTGAGGTCTTTGTTTATAGAAGCAGTATATGTCCGTCCTGCCAATGTCCATGTACGATGACCTGCTTCATCCAGTCCGAAGTCACTGATGATCTGATCACGGATGGTATCTTCATCCATATTGCGGATCTCTGCATACTTTCCCAGTGTATCCATCTTATCCGCATGGCGCATGGCGATGATCGTATCATTGAGCAGATATGCGTCTTTGACCAGGCTGACATCTGCTTTTTTCGTCTCTGCCAGTAAGACATCCAGTTCCATATCATTCGCATATGCCGCATAAGGGACATACCAGCGCGGGCTGATCCACTGTGCCCATTTCCGCAAAAGCATCATCAGGGCACCATGGTCCAGCTGTGCACAGGCAGCTTCTGCCGCAGGATCTTTCCTGTAGGCGTGTTTCTTTCCGGTGCGCGATGCATCGACACTGGCAATTTTATACTGCATTGCATATTCACCCACTGCAGCGATGACTTCCGCAAGTCCATGGAGACGGTCCAGTTCACTCCATTCCCTGGAAAGAAGATCATATGTCACGATATTCCTGCGCAGGATATCTCTGCCGATGAGGGGAAGACGGTCCGTACGTTCCATTTCCCGTACAAAGCATGGTTGCCACTGGAAGCGGTTATAGCGAATCAGCAGAAGATACTTCTGAATGTCTCTTAAACGCTGTCTGCCAAGTACCGGAGCAGCCGCAAGTCCATACCGCAGGATCAATTCCCCGCTGTCGGTGTCTCTTCGCTCTTTGAGCACAGGAAAAACACGGTCAAACAGCTCTGCCGCATTGTCTGCACCCAGATTCTGTATGAGGATATCCCGGTATGCACTTTTCTCATGGGTATTGAGAAGCAGATTGCTCAGGATATCATGATCGATCGGCATATATGATGCATACTGGTCCGAGGGCAGTGTCTTTCCTATATAGAATTCTTTGGGAAGCTGCAGACGGGGACAGTCAACGATGGAATTGTCTTCCAGGACCGGTGCGTTTCCTTCCCAGTGTATGTGTTCCAGCTGATGACAATGGCAAAAGGCATGTCTGCGGATCTTTGTGACAGTGGAAGGAATCGTGACATCCGTGCAGATTTCCCGTACATATATCAGTTCATTGTTTTCAATGACCATGAGCGGACCAGCCACACATACTTCACCCTGTGCATTCCGTTCCATTTGCTTCTGCAGTGCCGGGGATGACAGATTCACCCACATGGCAGGACGTATGCCAAAAGCGTGCCACTGCCATTCTTCGGTCACATTTCCCTCTGTATCAACACACAGGAAGAAATCCTTCCAGTTCTTGCATCTATCACGCAGCCACCAGGATATCCCATGTGTATTTGGGATATATGCTTTATAGCGCATATATTCTTCTTCACTCAGTAAGAACATATGGTCTTCGACAGCCTTACTGCCGCGTGCACGTATATGCGTAAGAAGAATACCCTTGGATTCTTCCGGCAGGAATTCCTTCCGCCGGCAATCATTCACCAGCCAGTTACGGATATTGCTGTTATGCCAGCCTGCATCTTTATGTTCAGCGTGCGCCTTTTCCCCAATGCATTCATCACTGATTACAAGCATGCGGTTTAACAGCACATCCACTTCCAGGATCCGCCAGCGTCTGCTGTGCAGTCCAAAATATACGCAGCTGCCCGGTGCAAGCGGTTCTTTCACGGTACCGGCAAAGACATTATTCACTGATGTCATTCTTCCTCCATGTAATACTGCATCAGCTCAATGCTCCGCCAGGGGAAGAAATACCTCCGTCTTCCCCATCGTCATCATCTTCCAGACTTTCCAGTTCCTGCAGGATCTGCTGCTGTCTGTCGTAGAAAAGCAGTTCTTTGTTATGGCGGAAATAGGCATCACAGCCATAGCGGCTGATAAACTGTGCCGTGTAGTAATTGACCGTCAGTTCGGTTACGAAGATCACCATCTCCTGCCCGTTGCGGACTGTCTTTTCACAGAAGACAAACGCATTGTCCATGCCTTTTCTGCATGTATCTGCCATCTCACGCAGGTTCTGCGTACGTGCATCAAACATGTTTTTGATACATGTGAATGCCTCCTGGAAGTCAGTATATTTTTCTTTCCGCACGGTCTTCTGCATCTCATCGAGTGCCTGTATGACTTCGTGCAGGATGGCCTGCTGGTCATTGGACAGTGATTTGGAGATCTTTCCCTTCTGCAGTCTGTCACGGTGTGCAGCGATCTGTTTTCCCAGTGCATCTGCCGCATCACCGGATGCCTTCTTGACCTCTTTTAAAGCCGTCAGAAGCTCTCTTTGTGTGTTCTCCGATAAATATACCTGACGGCACAGATCACCGATCCTGTCGATGATCAGGCCTACTACAGCCAGTCTCTCATCAAACTTCGCACCCATGGCACGCTGTACAATTTCCTCAGACGGTCTGCCGTCCAGGATATCCTGGATCTGATAGTCGGACTTATACTTTACAAACAGGTCATAATATACCGCAAAGTCCTTTGCGATCTTCCGGTTGCGCAGATACTGGATGATCAGGCTTTCTTTCACCGGAATATTGTTCTGTTCATACAGATGGATCATATCCGAGAGATCCGACCATCCTCTTGCCGTAATATAGGTCTTTCCTTCAATTGTTGTCTCGATCTTATAGAAGTTATCCCTCTTCAGATCCAGATATGACACAATCGAAGGATGAATTCCCTTCTGGTATGCATATTCTTTCCAGACTTCATAATCCGGTTCAATATCAACTCTTTTTAATCTGTCCCATGTAACGATGTCATACTCATGTACGGAATTGTTGTACTCCGGCGGATTGCCTGCTGTGACGACGATCCATCCCTCGGGCACTCTGTGCTTTCCGAAGATCTTATACTGCAGGAATTGAAGCATGGCCGGTGCCAGTGTTTCCGATACACAGTTGATCTCATCCAGAAACAGGATGCCTTCTTTTACACCGGTCTCTTCCATCATGTCGTATACCGATGCAATGATCTCACTCATGGTATATTCCGATACACTGTATTCTTTCCCGCCATAGGTCTTCTTTTCAATAAACGGCAGACCAAGCGCACTCTGTCTGGTGTGATGCGTCATGGAATACGATACAAGACCCACACCCAGTTCTGAAGCAACCTGTTCCATGACAGCTGTCTTTCCGATACCCGGAGGACCCATCAGAAACAATGGTCTTTGCCTCTCCAGCGGAATCACATATTCCCCATACCGGTTCTTGGTAAAGTATGCACGCATTGCATTGCGGATCTCTTCTTTTGCTTCTTTGATATTCATCCTGTATCCTCCTTATTCCAGTTCATTCATCTGCAGTATCAGTTTGATTGCCCATGACGGCACATCGTAGTTATTTTTTCCGTCATCGATGAATACAAATGCTGTATCATATGCCGGCGGTATTTCCGGGAAATCTCCCCATCCGTCGGTGAAGTAGATCATTCCCTTCAGATTTTCGAATTCTCCCTGTTCGATCAATGTATCGACATAGCGGAATACCGGGCGGAAGTCCGTCCCTCCCAGGCCCCGTATTTTCATGTTTTTGAGATACGCATCGAATTCTTCCTGACTGGTGATCTTTGCGTCTTCCTGTATCCTTGCATCGCATTGGATGATATGCAGGTTGATCCTGGAGAAGAAACTCTCTGTGGTTTTAAGTATGTTATATGTCTTCTGTATGAATCGCTGCACCAGTTCACCGGACGTTGATCCGGATGTATCAATGGCAATGACAAAGTCTTTGACCCGGGTCACTTCCTTGTATTCCAATGGCTCAACTAACGGCACATTCTTGTACAATTGCAGTCCATAGGTATAGAAGATATAGTCAAACTCATCCATATCTACTTTCATGACTTCCCCGCGCACCGCAAACCTTCGCAGGAAATCCTCGTAATTAAAGGTTTCCCGGTTTACTTCCCGCAGATTCTGCATGAGACTTCCGGCCTGGTTTCCCTTTGTTTTGGAGAATGTTTCGAGGTCCATCTCCATATGTTCTGCAATACTCTGCCAGTCTTCTTCCAGCTCTGACTGCGACATCTCCGTGATACCGTTGTCACCATCGCCGGCACCGTCACCGCTGCTTTCACCGCTGTCACCGTTTCCGTCAGAGCCGTTCCCCAGTGCCAGCTCTTTTTCCTGGGGATCCATGTACCACAGGATATGGTTATCTGCGTAAAACAGCTTTCTCATTTCCTCTGTCTTTTCCTCAGACAGTCCTTCTTTCACATAATGCAGATAGATCCTGTCTGCTGTGATCACCGGCAGTGCATCATTGAGTGCATTGAATACCTGTTCCTGCTGTATTGCACGCTTTGCATCTGCGGAGCGCAGACCAAGATCATGGATCGTCTTTTCCACCGCGATATCACATGCCAGATCCCATAAGTCCCACTGTTTCATATCATGCAGAAACATATGTTTATAGACGCAATGAAATACCACATGCAGGTAATCCCGCACCGATGCTTCTTTTTCTTCCCGGAATACCTGCAGGATGTACGCAGGATCATAGACCATATGCGCACCGTCTGTTGAAAGCCGGATCTCTGTGTTTTCCACATACCGCAGACGGCTCAATGCCATATCCATGAAGCGCAGATTTACCAGCAATGTATTCCGGTCCAGATTTAGTACTTCTTCTGCCAGTTTTGACAGTTTATTCTTACGTTCACTCATAGTCTGTCTCATATGTCTTTTATGCATTATAGTTTCGGAATAAATCGTCCGAAATACAGGGGGACATGTCTGTTATCAGTATATCATTGCATGCGTGTGTCCCACGAAAAAACGCAAAACCACAATTGTTTTGCGTTACTCATCTGTAGCGGATCAGGAAGTCACAGCAGTCATCTCCCCGTCCCAGTGTTTTTGTACGTCCCCAGTATAACCGGGGATGCATATTCCCGTATCCTGCATCATCCCCGTCGCAGAAGACATGTGTGAGTTCTTCGCAGCCATAGCGCCGGCATGCCTCATGGTAGGGACAGCGCACCATGTTAAAGCGTGCTTCATTGCCATGACTTTGGAGGAATTCATATACAAAGCCTGCATTTGTTCCAAACATCTTCTCTGCGATCTTCATGAAGAATTTGGGCATCCTGGATGCCATGCCGGGAAGACGTGCCATGCGCTGCACATGCGGTTCCATGACCCTGGCAATACGCTGGAAGTATTCCCCGATATACCCGTCTGCTTTCTTTGGATCGATGCCGTCATCGATCATTGCCTGATACAGTGCAATACATGGATAGATGCGGCTGTATGTATGTGCCCGCAATGCTCTGGAATCTCCTGCATTTTCCGTACACAGTGCTTCATAGCGCTTCTGTGCACGCTCCCTGATGCGGAGTGCCTGCCCTTTGCCGGTTTCTTCTTCCATGATCGCACATACACTGCGGATCACACGGTTCATGTTCAGGCCTTCCTTGCAGTCACTGTGATCCATGGCTTTGACGGATGGCGGTCACTCTGCACCTGTGCAAAACCGGCTGAATGCAGTGCGGCTGTGATCTCTTCCACGGTATAGCAGTGCATGCCGTCGATGATCTCTTCAAACTTTTTCCCGACCGCATCCACACCGTCGGATTCATTGCATATGAGGAAGACACCACCCTGCTTCAGGATCTTCGCTGCCTGTGCAAAGCATGTCTCAAGCCCCGGCCAGAAGTAGATTGTTTCAAACGCCGTCGCAAGATCATACGATTCTTCCGGCAGCGAGAGATCCGATACATCCCCCTGCAGGATCTCGCATCTGCCTTCCCGGATACTTTTCTGATTGTGTTTTCTGGACTTTTCCACTGACAATGCGGAATAATCCACTCCTGTCACATGTGCTCTGGGATACTTCTTCAGCAGTATTCCAACATTGCGTCCGCCGCCGCATCCCAGATCCGCTGCCTTTTCCACATGCATGGCGGAAAAGTGCGAAAAACCCCAGTCCGCCAGTTTTGCATGTCCGCCATTCATTCCCAATAACATCATCTTTCCCAGAAACCCGGTCGGTTTTCTGGTCTGATTTACATACTTGCGAAACAGTCCCATATACGCTCCTTTATTGTTAGTTATCACTAACTATTGTAGTGATTGTATGTACTGTTTTCAATATCCTCCTGCCTCTGTGATCTGTCATCTGTGCTATCATATTTTTAAGGAGCACATAAAAACATGACCGAAACATATACAGTTGGTAATACCGTATTGATCATCGTCAGTATTATCACGGCACTTATATTTCTGTACAGTATTTCTTCGGGATGGCTGAATGGCGGAAAAAGGAACCTTTCCGACATTATCCGGACTCTCCTGCAGATCTCTATCACATTGTACTGCACATACTATCTGACAACGCATTACAGCCTGTACAACGAACAGAATTTCTATAACTATATTACCAGCAACGGTGCTGCCTCCTATTCCGCACACGATGTAAATGCGCTTCGCTTCCTGCGCTGCGGGTATATCTGGTTCTTTGTGTCCATGATCGCTGTGGAACTGGTCTTTGCCATCGTCTTCCACTTCATCCGCAAACACCAGAAAAAAGAAGACCGGAAGCACCTGAGCACGCCCGACCGTGTGCTTGGCGCAGTACTAGAGGGAATGATATGCATGATGTGGCTGACTCTGCCGGCACCGGCAATCATCAGTACGGAGAAGATCGGTCTCTTATCCAATGGTACGGATCTTATAAATAAGACCCTGCTCACGATTCCCGTAAATTATATTGCAAAGCCAATTGTACAGACGGTCGCCAAGGATTCCCCTGCTGCGAGGATCTTCGACGATGGTCTTGAGGTACTGGCAACCGGTCTTTCTGATCTGGAAACATGGATGGGTGAACACGCTGACTCTGTTGTCGAAATCATGGACCTGACCAAACTGCATCAGTAAGCCTGTTATCAAACGAAGGAACTTGTACAGCTCCTTCTTTTTTTTATACCGTTTTACGTTTTCAGTTATTGTTCACTTTCTCATCATCGTGTCTTTAGAATGCTCTGGCATTTTGTTAGTACACAGGAAAAGGAGGTGAAACCATGACAGCTTATACAGCATTGATTCCTGCGTATTGTCCTGATGAGAAGCTGATTCAGCTGATTCAGCAACTTCAGGACCACAATATTGAATGTATCGTGGTAAATGACGGTTCACCGGAAGAATATAACGAATTATTTCGTACGATAGCCACAATGACCACAGTACTCACACATACCGTAAATAAAGGCAAGGGAGCGGCGTTAAAGACCGGTTTCCGCTATATACAGCAGCACCATGACCACTGCATCATCGTTACGGCAGATGCGGATGGTCAGCATCTGCCTGAAGATATCCTGCAGACCGCCCGGGAAGCGGCTGTGCATGAAGATGCACTGGTGCTTGGTGTACGCACGTTTGCAAAAGAAGACGTCCCGTTTCGTTCCTACTATGGAAACAAGATCACAGAGACCGTCTTCCGCCTGTTTACCGGAACGCATATCACCGATACCCAAACCGGTCTGCGTGCATTTTCCAGCACATTGATCGATGACATGCTTAAGGCAGAGGGTGAGCGCTATGAGTATGAGATCAACCAATTGCTCTATTGCGTACGGGAAAACATCCCCATCTATGAGACACCCATTACAGCCGTCTATGAGAATAACAATGCATGTTCGCACTTTCATCCGTTCCGGGATTCTTTCCTGATCTACCGGCAGATCCTGCGCTTCGGATTATCTTCGATCACCAGTTTCCTGGTCGATCTGACTGCTTTTGAACTATTATCCCTGCTGTTTACCGGCAGTACCGGGATCCTTGCGGCCAATGTCATTGCCCGCGGGATCTCCGCCATATTCAACTATGAGGTAAACCGGAAGATCGTCTTCAAAGACGTCTTCAAACGAAGCACAAGTGCATGGAAATACTTCACACTGGCTGCCGGCATACTGGCATGCAATACCTTGATCCTCTATGTACTGACGAGCTTCCTGCATATCCCTGCCCTTGCCGCAAAGATACTGACAGAGGCAATTCTCTTCCTGGTTTCCTGGACGATACAGAACCGGTATATCTTTACCGGTCAGACTAACAGATTGGAGATTCAGTAAATGAAAAAGAAACGCATGTTCTATATACTGGACTGCCTGATGATCCTTGCATTGACCGTCTATGCGCTTCTGGATACCTTCCTGATCCCGCAGGAATACCAGACGGTTGAAGCACATGAAGTCTCTTCCGAGATCGCTGCAGAAACAGCAGAGACAGAAGAAGATAACAGTACGGCTTCCCTGCAGGAAACAGCAGATCCTTCCCCTTCTTCCCATTCCCGTCACTCCCGCAGACATTCTTCGAATTCTTCTGAGAAAGGCAATCTGTCCGCTTCGGCTGCAGAAACCACGGTTTCCAAGATCAGCGCAGATGATTCCTCGTATGCGGATGAAAATATCGAGATCACGATCAGTGAATACACATACAACGATACAGACATCTATGTCGCAGATGTCCAATTGAGTTCCATTGACTATCTGTACGCAGCCTTTGCGGACAATGTCTATGGAAAGAATGTCACTGCAAAAACCAGCACCACTGCCGCCGCAAACAATGCTATCCTCGCAATCAACGGTGACTATTACGGTGCCCGCAACAGCGGCTATGTCCTGCGCAATGGCGTATTGTACCGCGACAGTGCATCGTCCGCTGACCAGGAAGACCTGGTGATCAACGCAGACGGTTCCTTCTCCATCATTACCGAAGGCAGCACATCTGCCGCTTCTATTGAAGAAAGCGGTGCACTGCAGGTTTTCTCCTTCGGACCGGCATTGATCGTCGATGGTGAGATATCCGTCGGACTCAATGACGAAGTCGGCAAAGCCATGGCTTCCAATCCGCGTACAGCGATCTGTGAGATCGAACCGCTGCACTATCTGCTCGTTGTCGCAGACGGACGCACCGATGAAAGCGAAGGCCTGTCCCTGTATGAACTGGCTTGTTTCCTGCAGGAGAATTACGATATCACTACTGCCTATAACCTGGACGGCGGCGGCTCTTCCACCATGGTATTCAACGGACAATTGGTCAATAACCCCACCACCAGCGGCAATTCCGTCTCGGAAAGGAGTGTAAGCGATGTTATCTGTATCGGCTATTAAGTCCAATAAAGCCGCATTGACGTGGCTGTTGATCAGTGTGTTCTGTGCTGTGTTTGCACTGATCTATGAATATTTCAGTTTTGGTGTCTATTCCCCCAGCATGATCTTCTTATTTGCCTGGCCATTATGCCTGGGCGTCCTGCCTGCTTTGTTTACAAAGCGCATGATGGGACGCTTGTGGAACGATGGTGTCCTGCTTCTTACTGCAGGAAGCCTGCTGACCGGCATCTTTGAGATCTACGGCACAACAAGTTCCCTGACGTATCTGTTCTATATCCTTGGCA
This sequence comes from Solobacterium sp., assembly GCA_017539385.1. Lineage (GTDB taxonomy): Bacteria > Bacillota_I > Bacilli_A > Erysipelotrichales > Erysipelotrichaceae > Bulleidia. The sequence goes on from JAFYHC010000021.1 coordinate 26,788, forward strand.
TTGCATGTCTGCTCATTGGCGGCATCTCTGCCATGATACACAGACCCCAGTCCCAGTAAACAACGATGCCCATCGGTATTCCGATGGGCATCTCTTATTTATCGTATGACCTCGATTGCATCCAGGATCCTGTTCAGATCCCTGCCTGTTACGTGCACACCTGCAGGATCCATTTCGATCCGGTATATTTCCTCATTGCCATGTTTGATTCCTTTCAGTTGTATTCGTGCGATGGCATTGAGATTGATGATCGTCCTGGTATTATTCTGCATGTCTGTGACTTCGATGAACTTTCCTGCACTCATGTGGATTCTCCTCCTGATGCCTTCATCATACCTGCATCCCTGTTTTTTCTGCACACCGGGGGATATTCTATATCACCACTGTCATTCTTAAATACGCAAACAGGGATAAAACATGCTAACATTGGTACATATGGAACCGACAACGAAGAAAAAAAGAGGTATATTACGGCAGATCTCCATGCTGTTTGCATTGGGTGTCATCCTCATCGGATTACTGACATTCTTTTCCCAGTATACATTGGCAATATCGACTGTCAGACGGCAGACGGAAGCCTTTGCATCTACTGTTTCCCGGGAAACAGCACAGGCAGTCACGGAATACCCTGCCTATCAATGGCTGATCCACTATTGGCATACCCATCCGGATGAGATGGAGATCGAATACGATGTGGATTACAAAAGCGATACGATCACAAAAGAAAAGTGCGAACTCCTGCATAAGCACGCACCGGAACTGGAGCTGAAATATGCCACCGAGGCAGAGATCCGCCTTCTGTCCGAAGCAGATCAGAAGCTGTATGCAGAGATCGCATACTCCTGGCTGATCACACGGGTAGATCAGATCAAGCAGTCCTACGGCATCGACTACCTGTTCTGTGTCATAACAGATGATACGTACAAGAAGCAGTTCTTCTTATTCAGCGGTGCAGATCCCGGAGCTATCCGCGGCACAAACTATGAAGAAGTCTATACACTTGGCGTTGATATCGAAGTCGCTGAAAGCCAGCAGGAAGCGATGAAGAACGCTGTTGCGACATCTTCCTACCTGACCGATGCCGGTGACTACATGGACTATTATTCCTATCTGGATACCGTTGCCGGACATCCTGTTCTGATCGGCATGACCTACAGTCTGACCGCATTAAATAACGAAGTCGGCATTATCACCCGAAACGGCTCTCTTGCGGCCATGGCATTCCTGATCATTCTGTCATTGCTGTGTCTTGGCCTGCTTGCGGTGCTGGTATTAATACCGCTTAAGAAGATACAGGTCAATATCCGCAATTACCGGGATAACAAAAACAGTAAAGAAGTCAGAGAAAACCTCGCATCCGTACAAACAGACAATGAGATCGGCGAACTGTCCGAAGATATCATTGCCCTCACGGAAGCAATTGACAAATATGTCACGGAAAACAACCGCATCACTGCGGAAAAAGAACGTATCAGCACCGAGCTGGACATGGCAAGACAGATCCAGGAATCGATGCTGCCGAGCATCTTCCCTGCGTTCCCGGAACGCAAGGAATTCGATGTCTATGCCACCATGGAGCCAGCGCGTGAAGTCGGCGGTGACTTCTACGACTTCTTCCTGATCGATTCCGACCATCTTTGCCTTGTCATTGCCGATGTATCCGGCAAAGGCATCCCGGCTGCTCTGTTCATGATGATCTCCAAGATCATCCTGCAAAGCTGTGCCATGCTTGGCCAGTCTGTCGCAGACATCCTGACCAAGACCAACGAAGCGATCTGTTCCAACAATGAGCTGGAAATGTTCATTACGGTATGGGTCGGTGTACTGGAACTGTCCACCGGCAAACTGACTGCTGCCAACGCCGGTCACGAATTCCCTGCCATCCAGCGCAAAGGCGGCAAATTCGAACTGTACAAAGACCGCCACGGCTTCGTCATCGGCGGAATGAAAGACATGAAGTACAAGGACTATGAGATCCAATTGCACCCAGGCGATAAGATCTTCGTCTATACCGACGGCATTACCGAGGCAATGGATGCAGAAAAGAACATGTTTGGTACATCCCGCATGCTGGACGCCCTCAACAGTGTCAATGATCCTTCTCCGGAAACAGCCCTGAAGACCGTCCGTGAAAGCATCCGTGTCTTTGTCAAAGATACCGAACAGTTCGATGACATGACCATGCTGTGTCTGGAATACAGCGGTCCTGACACCATCAATTCTGCTTCATAACCAAATCCCCTGCGGGGGATTTTTTACATCTTCAGTGTATTTTCACTTTCCGTTCATCGCTTCTTTACGCACGCATGGCATTGTATAAGCACGAAAGGAGTAATGAACATGCTGAAAAACAACAAAGCAGCCGGTACATGGCTGCTGCTCTCTTTGTTCTGTGCTGTGTTCGCACTGATCTATGAATGTTTCAGCTTTGGTGTCTTATCCGCCAATATGATCTTTCTGTACTGGTGGCCGTTCTTCCTTGGTGCAATTCCCTGCATACTGCTGCAGCGAAGCACCAGCCGCCTGTGGAATGACGGCGTCCTGCTATTAACAGCAGCCAGTCTGCTTGCGGGTATCTTTGAGATCTACGGCACCATGAGCGCTTCTGTAACATGGTTCCGCTATGCCGGAATTACCTGCCTGATCATTGCCTCCGGCATGAGCCTTGCCCGAAAATCCGCTGCCTTCCCAGAGAAAGCTCTGTAACAAACTCACCGGAATCCCGGTGAGTTTTTCAAACGCTGCAGATTATAATTTTATGCCTTTTGCAATGACATATTTCTGATTCTTGCTCTTAGGTTTATCAGGCATTGTCATCATCAGTTTTCCTGCCTGAATCAATGGCAGTACATACTGATTCATTGCATAATATATTGTTTCGAGACCGACAAATTCGGCTATTTCTTCCCGTGTTCTTGGAACACTGCAGAACTTCAGTATTTCATCCTGCAGTGTATCCTGTTTTTCATCTTCCCCGTCATTCACGGCATTTCGTTTCTGATTATACAAAATTACAACAAACTCATTTCTTCTGTTAATAAATACCGGTTCTGACAATCCTGCTTCTGCCATTTCCCTTCGAATCGTAGGAATACCGGAATATCGGTTTTCTGTATGAAGTAAAGACTCCGCCATGATCGCCAAAGCAGGATTTCTGAGATCCGGTCTTGCTTTTCCCAAATCCTCTACCGTCATTCTTCCATACAGTCCTCCCGGACTATGTATTTCCAGACGATCCGTAAAGAAATCGATTTGAATCGGTGTTCCTTCGGTGTAATAACTGTAATCCCGATGAATCAATGCATTTAGAATTGCTCCGATCGGATATTCCGTCCTGTCTTCTCTCTTTCCTGTTTCCGGATTAATAATTGTACTGACCCGCATATTTCGCAGACAAAATGATATTGACTCTGAAAACATTTCCGACAATGTTCCTTCAATTCTTTTATTATCCACGAATCGTTCTGTGTTCCTGCCGATCTCACCTATTTCTTTTCCCGGCACAACAATTGCTGTAATTGCCAGCTGTGGAAAGTAGCCCTGAGGGTAAATGCCAAAATTCAGAATTGATGCCAGAGTTGGCACGCCATTCCTGGTAATTGCCAGCATTTCAAGTATCTGCTCTTCGTTTAATCTGGAAAATCCCGGACGTGACATTTTCATTCTGCTGATATACGCAGAAATCTTATCCTGATCAAGCATCTCCATCTGAGCCCTCTCAACAGTACGCTCATCATCATGCACATGCCTGCGGAATGCCTCATACGAATAGATTTCGTAATTTGTCATCGGCAGATCTGCATCCCCAACTCGTACATATGAGCCTTTTGTTTTACCAGCTCCGGCATAATAGCATGGACGTTCTGTTACATCCACCGCCGGAATTTCTGCAGAGCAGATATATTTCCCATCTATTTCTGCACATGTAAAAACTGCACGTACAGGCGGTATCATCTGATTGCACTGTTCCGTTACTTTCTTTTGCAGATCCTGAAGATCGTACACACCGGTCAAAACGAAACCATTGCTTTCATCAATACCGAACAGCAATGTACCTCCGGTATCCTGATTAGAAAAACTTGAAAGCGTATCATAAAGACGTTTCGGACATCCTCCATGTGCAGCTTTTACTTTTATGATCTGTGTTTCTTCTTTTTGCAGAATAATCTTTTTTGCCAGGTCAATCAGTTCTTCACTCAGCATTATGGTCACCTTCTTTATTTAGCAAAATATTTCCAATAAATATCTAAAATATTTTGCTAAATTCGCATTTTAACTAAATTTTAACTGATTTCAGCAAAATAATTTTGGTAATTTCTGATGAAACGTTTATAAGAAGCAGTGTGCTGCTGAGGAAGAAGACAGATGATCCAGCCTTGATGAACCGCATTGCCCGTAAATCTGCTATTCTTATGCATATGCTGAAACCACTCACACCCTTACAGGCAGAATGGAAAGCTGCCAGAGATGAACTGATACAGGAAGTACAGAAACTGGGCTATCCCGCAGAATTTGCCGTTGTCATTGCCAGGAATCTTGGCAGTCCCCGTGCCATCCGCCGCATGAGCAGCTATCTGCGCCAGGTAAAGCCGAAGAAACCGGAAATGATTGCAGATGAGATGCTCGCCATCATGAGCGAGATCGAAACATGGAAACGAAAAAAAGAAGCAGAATCTGCCAATGCGGCATACAATGATCTGCTTCTTCACGGTCTGGATGAAGATTAATTGCTGAAGAACTGATACAGCCGTTCTTTATAGTCCGGTGCATTGTCATATGCCGCATGCCCATAGCCATCGTACATATACAGCACACAGTCGTCTCTTTGCGGCAGATGCTGTGCGATCTCACGGGCTGCTTCACTGCCAAGCACATGGTCGTCTTCTGCACCAATGACCAGTACCGGACAATTGATCTGATTCAGATCACCGGTGATATCAAATCCTCTCATCGTTTCGCAAAGTGTTACAAAGCGTTCGAGTTCTTCCTTTGTTACTGTCTTGGCTGCAGCGATGTAAAGGTCTTTGATCGGCTCAAAGATGCTTTCCGGATTGATTGCCTTGCCAAATGCAAGATACAGTTCTTCTGCTTTTCCTTCTTTTGCCAATTGGAGCCAATGGTCCACTTCGGCTTCTCTTCCCGTCATACTGGCAGCGGCAGAACCAACTGCCACTTTTTTAATGCGCTCCGGATATTGAACAGCCAGATCCAGTGCGATCATGCCGCCCTGCGAAGTGCCAAACAGATAGATATCTTTGAGATCCAGCGCTTCAAATGCCGCTTCTGCATCCTTCGTCATGTCGTCTATCGTATATCCTTCTGGAAGTTCCTTCCGCCTTTCAAACAGATAGACGGTATAATCCTCTGCAAAGATCTTATAGGCATCTGCGACGGCATCCGCAAGACCCATTACACTCTGCACACTGAGTCCGGGCAGGATCACCATTGTCTTTTTACCGGTGCCAAAACGGAAATAATCCATCGTAAAATCTTCTGTCTGTACTGTTTCGATCGGTATACTCATGGTTTCCTCCTGCTGTTTGCTTTCCTGCTTCTCAGCACAGCTGCATAACAGCATACATGCTGCAAACACCGCTGCTGTCATCTTTCGTTTCATTGTATCCCCCCCATGGTCATTTCATCTGGAATCCGGAAATGCGTACATACATATCTGCCAGTTCTTTCGGACTTTCCTGAAAATCACTTTTCAGCCATGTCTGCAGCATCATCAGCAATCCTCCTGCCACATAGGAAAAGACATATCTGCGCTCTTTGTCTTCAAACACATGCATGGTATCACTGTCCGTCTGGCTCATATATACATAGAACCGGTTCACCAGCATATATAATAAACCATTTTTCTCCAGCAGCCGTGCATATTCCCGGTGGTTATACCAGAATGTAAAGAAGTACTCGGACTGCTTTCTCGGATCTCTTCCCATTTCTTCGGTAAACCCGGCATCATACTCTTTGATCAGAATTGCATAGTGCTGATCCAGGACATCCTCTTTCGAATCATAATTCAGATAAAAGGTACGCCGTGCAACACCGGCTTCCTGGGTGATCTCAGAGATCGTTATGGCATTGTAGTCGTCTTTCTGCATCAGGCGGAACAATGCCTCTGTGATGTATTGACAGGACAGGTTCCTGTAGGCATGATCGGTCGGTTTCATTTATGCTCACTTTCTGGAAATTGCGCAACATATACGTACTTCATTGACGTCTCTTTTCTTCATTTTTATCATAAAAGTATAAGATGCACAAGTGTGCATAATTGGAGGACATATCATAATGAAACTATTGGAAAAAGGGTACCTGGGTACCTGTCAGATCCGCAACCGTTCGGTTATGACTGCCATGACCACTGGTTATGCAGGACTGGATGGTGCACCGACGGAGCAATTGACACGCTACTATGAAGAGCGTGCCAAGGGCGGTGTCGGTCTGATCGTTACGGAGATCTTCCGTGTCAACAATGTCCATGGTGTGGCATTCCCGCGCCAGATGTATGCACTCAATCCGATGAATGTACAGCCGCTTGCACAGATGACTGCCCGCGTTCACCAGCATGGTGCCAGGATCTTCGCACAGATCCATCATGGCGGATCTACGAATGTGCCGGAAATGAACAACGGGCGCATCGTTGCACCAAGTGCTGTACCAAATGTCAGCGGCATTATGCCGGATCCGCTGACACTCGAAGAAATCGAAGAACTCAAACAGCAGTTCATCGGCACCGCTGCCGCCTGCAAAGCCGCTGACTTTGACGGTGTGGAGATCCATGGTGCCCATGGCTATCTGTTATGTGAATTCCTGTCACCGGCCTTCAACAAGCGTGAAGACCAGTATGGCGGGTCCCTGGAAAACCGGTGCCGTCTGATCAATGAGATCGTACAGGGAATCAAAGCAGTCTGCGGAAAAGACTTCCCGGTCGGCGTACGTTTCTCCTGCGATGAACATGATCCATTCCACGAAGATTCTCTCAAACTCCCCGATGGTATCGAAATTGCCAAGTGTCTGGAAGCAGGCGGTGCCGATTTCCTGGATGTATCCAACGGCAACTACTTCTGCCCGCACAGTGAAAACGAAGAGCCGTACTCCTATGCACAGGGATGCCGCGAAGCAGAAACAAAGGCGATCAAGGATGCCGTAAGCATTCCGGTCATTGGTGTATCCAACATCAAATCCCCGGCTGTTGCAGAGAAGCTGCTGGAAGATGGTGCCTGCGACTTCGTCGGTGTCGGCCGCCAGCATATCGCTGATCCGGAATGGATCAAAAAGACAGCAGCCGGAAGAACCGATGATATCGCTCACTGCATCGGCTGTCTGTATTGCTTCGAGTCACTCATGACCGTTGGCTATGTACGCTGCTCCGTCAATCCGAAGGCAGGCCGTGAAGGCATCTTCCACGAACCACCGGCAAAAGACGGAAACGGACGCAAAGTCGCAGTTGTCGGCGGCGGTGTCGCCGGCATGGAAGCCGCTGCAGTCCTTGGACAAAGAGGCTTCGATGTTACTCTGTATGAAAAAGACAGCAAACTGGGCGGTGAAGTGAATCTTGCCTGTGCTACAGCACCATACAAAGACAAAGTCGGCTGGCTCGTTACCACCCTGGCCAACGCCATGGAAAAAGGCAATGTCAAAGTATGCCTCAATACCGAAGCCACACCGGACCTCGTCAAAGAAAATGCACCGGAAGCCGTATTCCTCGCTGTCGGCGGAAAACCCATCATCCCGCCGCTGCCCGGTACAGAGAAAGCGGTTCTTGCGGCAGATGTCATCCGCGGCACAAAGAAGATCACCGGCAAGACCGTGATCATCGGCGGCGGACTCACCGGTCTTGAGACCGCAGAAGTCCTCTTCCGCAATGACCCGTCCATGGACATCACCGTTGTGGATATGCTGCCAAAGATCGGCATGACCATGTATCCTGCCATCTATGACGATGTCATGAAGCAGATGGACGGCAAGGCACTCACACTGTGCCCGGGACACATGCTGAAGGCAATCACCGACACCGGTGTCACTGTCACCAATACCACAGACGGCACTGATGCCTTCATTCCTGCGGACAATGTCATTCTTGCCATGGGTACAAGAGCCAATAAAGATGCCATCAGTGCCTTCGAAGCTGCATTTGACCGCGTTGTCCTGATCGGTCAGACCGCGAAGAACCCAGGCCGCATCGCCACTTCCATGTTTGACGGCTATGTAACGGCAAGGGGCTATGAACCCGGCATCTGATCCAGCACACATATTGTCTCAACAGTCCCATCCGATCCAGGATGGGATTTTATTTGACATACGTCAAATAATAACGGAGTATCTATGAGCTGGTAACCCACAGGCGCAGCACCTCTATGTTCCTGCCCATGATCTGCTTTGGTTATGCATCTGATATTGTGCTACGATAGATATAAAGAAAAGAGGACATAAACATGGATAAGAATTATAAAGATCCCAATTGCGCATACTGCGCCAAGGGAGACCTGGTCAATGCATTTGGCTATGAAGTATGCGAACTGCCTGCTTCTGTATTGTATGTATTCCGCGATCAGACCCATCCGGGACGCGTCATCGTCGCATCAAAGTATCATGTCTCGGAAATGCGTGAACTGACTGCTGAAGAACGTGCTGCGTTCATTGAAGATGTCAACGCCGCTGCTGAAGCGATCCACGCAGAATTCCACCCGGACAAAGTCAACTATGGCATGTATGGCGACACCGGCCACCATCTCCACTGCCACCTGGTACCAAAGTACAAGGACAAGGAAGAGTGGGGCGGCACCTTTGCCATGAACTACTCCGATGACAAGCTCAACGATGCCGGCTGCGAAATCATCGCTGAACGTCTTCGCAAACATCTGAACAAGTAACTCACAGGCCATCAGGCCTGTTTTTTTCTGCCTTCTGCGTCTTTTCGCTGCATTTGCCGCATTTGCTGCAGCCATTGCAGATCAGACGCATGCCGCACTTCTGGCATCGTGATCCATAGTACGGTGTATACAGCTGTTCTTTGGGAATGAGATTCCCCCACACATCTTTCAGTTTGAAATCAATTGGGGTCCCCTGAAAGCTAAGCCCTGATTTATGTGCCTGTTCACTTTGCACGCTTCCTTCCAGATGGTACACCTTCCCGTCTTTTACAAACCTGCGCCCTGTTCCGCAGAATACAAAAGTCACATGATACGCTGCACATTCATCTCTTAGTGACTTTACCCACTCATAATGACACGGACGTGCCCCGCCATAGTTTTCACCATCGCACAGTACCTGTTCGATCTGTCCTGCCGGAAGGTATTCCCGAATGGAGACAGGACCGATAAACGGAGCACACATGATGCCCTTATGCTGAAAGGGAAGAGACAGCAGGATCGATATGCGCTCATCTGCCCGTTTCTGATTCTCACAGGTAACATTTAGCATCACATGATCCCATCCCTCACCCCAGTCATCCGGCAGATGATCTTTGATCCTCTGCGGACGCTTGGTCAGAAGAAAAAACTTTACATCCGGACGCTGACGGATCACATCCCATGCCTCATCCCGCCATGGATCTGCTTCTTCCAGAAAGAAGTCCGATGTCATGCACACCCGCAGCATTTCTCCGCTTTTTACCTTATACATACCTGTACGGTCTTTACTGAGGGGATAACGGAACCCTGCCTTTGTCCGGTAAATTTCTTCACCGTTTCTGCCCCGCTGCGCATCCAGAAAATACATGTAACAATTCTGACAGCCTTCACTGCACTTTTTACAGCCATGCCACGGATTCCAAATATCATGCACAGTGATCACCCCGTTTCTTTGCTGCGATAGAGTTCTTCTTCATGCTGATATCCCCAGTTCATAATCGCATAGAACACAGGAAGCAGATCACGGCCCATTTCCGTCAGAGAATATTCCACATGGGGAGGAATTTCATTGAACTGTTTCCGGCTGATCAGTCCATCCTGCTCCAGTTCCCGCAATGCCTTCGTCAGCATGGTATTGGTAATACCAGGCAGATCTTTCTTCAGCTGGCCGAAGCGAACCGTTTCATACATGCACATTTCATACATCAGCCGGGATTTCCACCGTCCCTGCAGCATGATCAGCAGCGGCGTCACAGGACAATTGCCGTCTTCTGTTACAATTCCTTTTTTTATATTGATCAGAAATTCATCATAGGACATATACTCGCTCTTCACGTTGATTCCCTCCACGCTTCTCATGGTATAAATTTTGTACCATATATATTATTGGAATCAAGTACGCAGTTTTTTCATACTCAGTACGTTGTATGATACCGGTACTACGGACCCTATCACACAGTTCATTGACGAATATGCATGTCAATTTTTATAATTTATTATAGAGGAGGACGGAAAAATGCATACGGAAACAAAGAAAGTATATTCGCGTATATTTGTAATATCCGCTGCTGTATTCTTTGCGGCATTTATATTGGTCATGCTGTGGATCCGGCACAGATGGGGCATAAATTCTACAGCATTCGGGTCCAATTATCTGATCTGCTTATTTCTTGAGCCGGGTGCCATACTGGCATCGCTTCTATGCTGGTATGCCGATTTCCGCAGGCGCGGTACCGCAGAAGAATTCCTGCGTCATATGCTCTCTGTACTGAATAACGATTACCGGATACTGCTGATCGTGCAGGGAATCAGTATCATTGCCGCATTCTTTCATCCTTTGGCAGAATTATTTGCATATATCATTCTGCCGATCACAGCCATGGCGACTTCGCTGTATGTGCTGACAAATCAATACCGAAATGTAATTTATCCCGGAACAGAGAAATGACCTCTGTTTTTTTATGCATGACTGCTGCACAGGGGAATCTGCTATCGTAATGCCTGCAGCCTGATTCCAGAAGAAATGCCCATTCCATACGGGATGGGCATTTCTTCTGTGTTCATCATGATGCAAAGATGCATTCACATGCATGTGACGATCAACTGCGCTTTTTCCGCTCTGTCCAGATGCCGTATGCAAACAGCACGATAGCGACACATGTAGTGCCGATCGCTGTCATATCATTCAACGGCATCACAAACCGGTCAACCACGATGACCATGGCCGTCAGAAGCAGTCCTGCACAGGACCACAGATTCACATTCTGTTTCATTTTCTATCCTTTCCAATCAGACGCATTTTAAATGCATGCATCTTTTCCATTCTTCCGGTGGTGTACAGAAGTCCCAAAAGCATTGTACCAAGTGCAAGGCCGAAGGTACCGCCTTTTACAAAACCGATCCAGAATGTATCACCAAGTTCCATCATATGTATGATTGCATTGACAATGAGTGCTGCGATGCCGATCACGAAGTATACCGTGACGATTCTGGCACTGCGCTGTTTTTCTGCATTGCTGTATTCCGCTACCTGCAGTACTGTCTGTTCCAGTTCTTTATCCATTTTCCCGCTTTTCCTTTCCCCATTCAGCAATTCTCTGAGGTCCACTGTGTAGAGATCTGCCATCTCGATCAGAAGATCGAGATCCGGCATATTCGTTCCGGTCTCCCACCGTGATACTGTTCTTCTTGACACATTCAGCTTTTCCGCCAACTGTTCCTGTGTCATTCCCTGTTCATTGCGCAATTGTTTCAGAAAGTTTCCAATTCTCTGCAGATCCATTGTGTTTCCTCCTGACAGCCACAGTATGCCTGTTCTTTCACTGCAGCAACAGGACACAAAGCGGGCAAAGTACCTGTTTTCTGCAATGAGACAGCCTGTGTCTCACTGATATTCTTACACATTTATGCACAGCTTCCCACTTTTCAGGCAATATCGTGTATATTTTCGTCTTTGCATGCCATAATATGCCCAATAAAGGAGTGTAATGAATATGGATGCAAATATCATCAAGCGCAATGAACTTCTTGCCCAGAAAGTCATTAAGGGCCTCGGCACACGCAATATGACCGGTTATTATGCGGCAGACAAAGAGGAAGCACTCAAGATCGCTCTTTCGCTGATCCCCGAAGGAAGCACTGCTACGATGGGCGGCGGTATGTCCGTTCATGAGATCGGTCTTGTCCAGGCACTGAAAGAAGGCAATTACAATTACATTGACCGTGATGCTGCAGAAGACCGCAGAGCCGCAATGCTCGCTGCCTATGACGCAGATGTCTTCCTTGCATCATGCAATGCCATTACTGAGGACGGTGTCCTTGTCAACATTGACGGCAATGCCAACCGTGTATCTGCGATTGCCTACGGTCCGAAGAAAGTCGTCTTCATCGTTGGAATGAACAAAGTATGCAATGACGTCGACGGTGCCATGAAGCGTGCACGCAACGTAGCAGCACCCATCAACAACCAGCGTTTCAACGGCAATAATCCATGCAAAAAGACCGGTGCCTGCGCCAACTGCAAGTCTCCGGATACCATCTGCTGCCAGTTCCTGGTGACCCGTTATTCAAAGCACCCCGGCCGGATCCATGTGATCTTGGTCAATGATGCACTTGGATTCTGATGCGCATACAGCATAGATAACAACACTTTTGGACTCTTATTTTGTTGTTATCTGTATTTTTCCGATACAAAACAATGATTTAGAGCACTTATTCTGTTGTTATCTGTGAATAAAATGCACTATGTCCTGTAAATGCAATGATCCCGTACAGATGTACTGTACGGGATCATTTGCTTATTCGTGAGGATACTGGGCAAGGAAATCGGTCAGGCCGGGGACCAGCTTGGTCTTGCGTCCCAGGCCTTTGCGGAAGATATACGATGTACCGTCAAATTCATCATAATCCGGGAATGCTTCCATGAAGACTTCACGGGAATGTTCATCCGCACAGACGACATAATCGATCTTGACGCCTTCTTCACGGATACTGACTTCGGCATACATCAGTTCTACGTCTTTCTGCTTATGTCCCTCCGGCAGTACTTTCTCCAGACGCCTGGCCAGTTCTGCCGCATGTTCTTCATCGATCGCATTGGCAAGAGCAATGCCGAATTTCACATTGGATGCCTCATTCTTAACTTCCAGAGCCTTGCCCACTAAACCGAATGAGAATGTTTGAAAATGGCCGAGAAATCGGCCATTTTTGTTGTTTTGAGTGGCCATGAATGCTATAATATTTAGTGGGTATACTAACTAAATAGGAGGCCGCTATG
>JAFYHC010000022.1 GCA_017539385.1 Solobacterium sp.
ACCGGTTCACCGATCTTCTGGCACATCTCCTTGAAGAGCTGGCGGTCTTCTGCACGCTCAATACTTTCGCGCGGTGTACCAAGCAGCTCTACGCCGCATTCGCGCAGGATGCCTTTTTTATCCAGCTGAACAGCAAGATTCAGACCGGTCTGTCCGCCGATACCCGGAACGATCGCATCCGGACGCTCATAGCGCAGGATCTTGGCGATATATTCCAGTGTCAGAGGTTCCATGTATACCTTGTCTGCCATCTGGGTATCTGTCATGATCGTAGCCGGATTGGAATTGCAGAGGATGACCTCATATCCCTCTTCCCGCAATGCAATGCACGCCTGGGTGCCGGCATAGTCAAATTCTGCAGCCTGACCGATAACGATCGGGCCGGAACCGATGATCAATACCTTTTTAATGTCTGTACGTTTTGCCATTCTCTTTCTCCTCTCTTTTTTCAGAAGTGTTTATACTCGTTCTTCATGCAGAAGCAATTTGCTTCCGCTTAAAGAAAAACCGGTCCCGCAAATGTCATAAGACACTGTGGAACCGGTAAATGATCGCAGTGGTTGAATCGGATTTGAATGTTCTTCTAACAGTTTTCATACTGCTCTCCTTTTCACCGGTCAGACATTCTGCATGTCAGAATTCCTAACTGTGTAAAAAGGTACCATTTTCATATACCGATGTCAACAAACAATATAAAAACCGCAGATGAAATTATCTGCGGTATGGTACATGCGATTACTCAGCGTGATGCAGCTTCTCCATGTCTTCCAGCTTCTGTTTGTATTTTTCCACTTCGCTGTCAGCCATGAATACAAGATGACCCGGACGTACTTCACGCAGTCTGGATGTTTCATCCATGACTTCCTGCGAAGCATCGTATGCGTTAAATGTCTTTGCCTTTTCGATTTCCGGATCCGGCATCGGTACGGCCTGCAGCAGCGAGTTCGTATACGGATGCAGCGGATAGCGGAACAGCTCAACGGACGGAGCGATCTCAACGATACGTCCAAGGTGAATGACGGCAATGCGGTCTGCGAAGTAGCGGACAACACTCAGGTCATGCGCAATGAACATATATGTCAGGTCGTTTTCTTTCTTGAACTTGTTCATCAGGTTCAATACCTGTGCACGGATCGATACGTCCAGAGCGGAGATCGGTTCATCGGCAATGATGAAGCTCGGCTCCATGATCAGTGCTCTTGCAATACCGACACGCTGTCTCTGTCCGCCGGAGAACTCATGCGGATAACGGGACTTATGTTCCGGCAGAAGACCTACCTGCTCCAGTGCCCAGTCAACCTTGCGGACACGGTCTTCTTCATTCTCAAACAGATTGAAGTTGTACAGACCTTCCGATACACAGTAGTCGATCGTCGCACGCTCATTCAGCGAAGCAGCCGGGTCCTGGAAGATCATCTGGATATTCCGGACGACCCACTGTTTGTCTTCCTTGCTCAGTTTGCCGTTGATCTTCTTTCCCTGGAATTTGATCTCACCGGCAGAGATATCGTTCAGACGGATGATGGCACGTGCAATCGTTGTCTTTCCTGATCCGGATTCACCTACGAGAGCAAACGTCTCACCGCGGTAAATTTCGAAGTTTGCATCCGTAACCGCACGGAATTTCTTCCGTCCGTTTGTAAATGTAACATCTACATGTTTAACGGAAACAAGAACTTCTTTTTCTTTTACATCATTAGTGCTCACCGTAAATGCCTCCCTTCGCTGTCAATACAAGCATTCTGTCATGAAGTTCTCTGACAGCTGCCGGCGGGTCAACTTTCGGTGCCCGCGGATCCAGAAGCCATGTCTTTGCATAGTGCGTATCTGTCACTTTGAAGAACGGCGGTTCCTGCTCATAATCGATCTTCAGCGCATAGTTATTGCGCGGTGCAAATGCATCACCCTTGATCTCTTCGAAAAGGCTCGGCGGCGTACCGCGGATGGCAAAGAGTTCTTCACCCTTCTCACCCAACTGCGGCAGCGAGGACAGCAGTCCCCATGTATACGGATGTCTGGAATCATAGAAGATCTCATTGACCTGACCATATTCAATGATCTGACCGGCATACATAACTGCAACAACGTCTGCAACGTTGGCAACGACACCAAGGTCATGCGTAATGTAGATCGTAGTAAATCCATATTCCATGGAAAGATCTTTGATCAGACGAATGATCTGTGCCTGGATGGTAACGTCCAGAGCAGTTGTCGGCTCATCGCAGATCAGGATGCGCGGACGGCATGCCAGTGCAATGGCAATAACCATTCTCTGACGCATACCGCCGGAATACATGAACGGATATTCATCGAAACGAAGTTCCGGATTCACGATGCCGACTTTACCCATCAACTCAATTGCCATTTCCTTGGCTTCTGCCTTGGACTTACCCTGATGCTTGATAATAACTTCGGCGATCTGATCACCGATCGTCTTAACCGGGTTCAAAGATGTCATCGGATCCTGGAAGACCGTAGCGATTTTCTTACCGCGGATCTTTTCCCAGTCGGAATCCTTTGTCATCTTGGCAAGATCCTGTCCTTCGAACATGATCGAACCGTTTGTGATCTCACCATTGAGGTCCAGCATACCGGTAAATGTCTTTGTAAATACGGATTTTCCGGAACCGGACTCACCTACGATGGCAACGACCTTTCCCTCTTCAAAATCCATGGAAATATTGCGAATAGCTGTTAATACACGGTCACGGACCTTGAACTTAACGACCAGGTCTTTAACCGACAGAATAATATTCTTTTCCGACATGTCCTGCCTCCTTAAATCATATGGGTTCTCGGGTCACTTGCATCCGCCAGTGTCTGTCCGACGATATACAGAGAGACAGAGATGAATGCCGAGACAACCACCGGGATCCAGAACAGATACGGCGTGGATACCAGATACGGAGAGTACTGCTGGATCATTCGTCCAAGAGACGGATCTTTCTCAGAAAGACCGACACCGACGAAGGACAGGAATACTTCATAGGAAATGAAGGACGGAATGTCACGGCTGACAGCTGTCATGATAACAGAGATCAGATACGGCAGAATATTGTGCGTAATGATCTTGAATGTCGATGTGCCAAGACATCTGGATGCCAGGTTGTATTCACGGTCACGGATGATCATGACCTGAACACGGATAAAGTAAGCAGTACCTACCCAGGATGTGATCGATAATGCGAAGATCAGCTGCCAGATGCCGCTGCCGATTGCATAGACGAGGATCATGGCAACCAGTGTTGCCGGGATGTTGGAGATAACGTTGTACACTTCGATCATGACAACGTCAACTCTCTTGGAGAAGCCCCACCACATACCGACTGCAACACCTACGACAGTCGTAATCGTTGTAGCCATGAAGGAAATGAACAGCGAGTTTCTTGTACCTGCCCATACAGCATCGAACAGGGAATTACCTTTATCGTCTGTACCGAACCAGTATGTTAAGTTCGGGCGGATGTATTTCATTGAGGGTGTGTTGATATACGGTGTCTTCATCGGATCATAGCCGGAAATCATCGGCTGGAAGATCGACAGAAGAATAACGATACCGGCAAGAATCATCATGACAATAGCAATCTTCGAAGAGAAGAATTTGCGGAATACGCTCCTCCAGTAAGAATAGATCGGAGCAGCAATATGTTCAGACTCAGAGTCATCGGCACGCTGGAACGTGAATAATTCTTTATCCATTTCTGTCATGTTTATTCACCACCTTTCGCCGTCAGAGAAATACGCGGATCCACCACTGTCATCAGAAGGTCACCGGCAAGAACCGAGAAGATCGACAGCGTTGTAAAGATAAATACAAGCGTGATGACCATGGTATTGTTCTTCTGACGTAATGCGTCCGGCAGCATCTTACCCATGCCGGGGACAGCAAATGCAGATTCCGTGATCAGTGCACCGGAAATACACAGAATGATCGAACCCGGGATACCGTTTACGATCGGGATGATTGCATTCTTCAGAATATGACGGTTAAAGATTTCTTTCTGAGAAAGACCTTTCGCACGTGCAAACTTAACATAATCTGAATTGGACTGGTCGATCATATAACGGCGCAGCCACATCATCAGGCCTGGCGTTGAAAGCAGAGCCAGGATCAGAGTCGGCATAATGTACGAACGGAGGTCGCCGAAGCCGAGCTGCGGGAATTTATCCGGCAGACCGAAATTCGTACCGATCGAACGCATGAAGAAAATGAATGCCAGACTCGGGATTGCAATCAGCATATTGATATAGGCAATACCGATCTTATCGATAATACCGTCTTTGTGCTGTGCCATGCTGATGCCGGCAGGAAGTGCAACGACATATGCCAGCAGCAGCGAAATGATACCGATGATATACGATGTATTGATCATCGAAGGATCTTTATGCGCAGACAGGCAGTTTGCATACTTGTCGTTGAAATACTTTGCATCAATATGGTCAGTTGTAAATTTGTACTGGCATGTTGTCTGAATCAAAGCACTATCTTCAACAGCACCGGTCTCAAAATTCTGTTTTGTCTTCTTTGCAGAACCCTGTCCTTCACCAATGACCTGCATGGTCGGAATACCGCTGTTGATCGGATACGATGTACCGAAGTCCAGACGCAGCTTATTCTGGTGAATGAACGGGAAGGATCCGTCAAAGTACAGCTGATACTTGTACTGGCAGCCGCTGCAGAGCAGTGCCGGTGTACCATTGGTCGGATGTTTTCCCCAATAGTACTTCCGTTCGAGATCCGGATTATCCGGATCCTGAATCTTATTGACGCCGTCAACTGCAAACAGTTTGCCATAGAAGTGTGTCAGCAGTTCAAACCAGGAGAAATCATGAATTGCATACGGATCATTGCTCTTCGGCAGATACATGATCTCATATCCTTTGGATTCATATGCAGCAAGAGCTGTCTTCTGTTCTTCCGATCCATTTACCAGACACGCTTCATAGCCGTCTGTGCCGAATGTAACCTGACACATTTCCGGTTTCTTAATATAATCCAGGTAGCCGAGTTCATCCAGCTTGCCATTCTTATACGTAACCAGTGCATCATCTTTCATCTTCTTGATCGCAGGGTCGTTATCAAAAATCTTATTACGCGGAATCAGCGTATAGATCATAACAAGGACAACGGACACTACAATAAAGATTGAAAAAATAGATTTCACAATACGTGTGAGAATATACTTTTTCATAATAGTCCACCCCTCTCAAATATCAAAAAAGCCAGATATTTTTCTGTAACGTTACGATTATATCATAGTTTTAGTTTTCAATATTTCTTTTCAGATAGAATGTATGGAAAAATGATACAAAACTGTCATTTTACGTGAAAATATTTTCATAACGAGTCGACAAAAAAACCGGTCCCTTTCGGGATACCGGTTTTCTCATCGATTGAAGTGATTACTCACCCTTCTGCCAAGCTTCGTATGCCTTTGCATAGTCAGCAGCTGTAACGATGTCTTCCTGGAGCTGTAAGCCCTTGTACTTGTATTCTGTCAGACCTGTTGTGGAATAAACACGTGTGAACGGAACAACGTGGGAAACACGTACGCCTCTGGACTGCTGTGTTGTCGGGATGTAGAAGCATGTGTCAACGAGTTCAGCATCTGCCTTAGCGAATGCCTTGTAACGAGCATCGAGATCTGTTGTGATTGCATCAGCTGCACGGTAGAGTTCTTCATACTCTGTGAAGCCAACAGCCTTCTTGATGTCTGCATCAGCAACGCCCTCTAAGCCATTCTCGAGACCGCAGGATGTCATGTAGTAACCTGTAACCGGGCTGTAGATGTCAACGAAGGACTTCGGATCAGCATAGTCCGGGCTCCATCCTGTGAATGTGGAGATGTCATAGTCAGCTGCTGCCGGGTCTGTGTTGTAGTAAGCGATGTTCTGAACAGTGTCGGAATCTTTCATAACGAGTTCGATGATGATCTGGCCGTCTGTGTTGTCTTCGATGGACTTCTTCATGGACTGACCCTGGTCAACAAGTCTCTTATTTGTTTCGATCACGAGCATGTCGAGGTGAACCGGGAATTCGATTCCTTCCTTCTTAGCTTCTTCGATGTAAGCAAGAGCAGCTTCCTTGCTGAGCCACGGAGCCTGACCGTCGCCGAGGTCAACCTTTTCGCCTGTTCTCTCTTCGTAAGCTTCGTTTACGAGAACACCATACTGCTTGCCATCAGATGTACGAACAACATCCGGGAAGTTGTTGATGTTACGCATTGTGCCAACAGCTACTGTTTCCGGAGCGCTGACCATCAGGTACTGCTTGACATCATAAGCTGCACGCAGAGCCTTACGGAAGTTTTCGTTCAGGATAGCCTTGTGTGTGTTTTCAGCAAGAGCTGTATCTGTAGCATAGTTTGTGAGTTCGAAGCTCTTACGGTTGAAGTTGAAGACAACACCGAATACTGTCGGGTTCGGCAGAGATTCTGTTACGAAGCCATCATACTTCTGCATGTAAGCATCGAAGTCTTCCCACTGAGCGGACAGACCAGCTGCAGCATATGTTCCCTGTTCGAAACCACGGATGATGGAATACGGATCGGAACCATCGTCATAGATACGTGTAACTGTTTCGAGATGAACGTTATCAGCATCCCAGTAAGCTTCGTTCTTCTTCAGAACTGTGCTGGACTTCAGATCATAGGATTCGAGAATGTAGCCGCCATTGTACAGAATGGAGTCAGCAGCTGTTGTACCGAATTCGCAGTTTTCCTTGTCCGGAGCGCCTAACTTACAGCCTGTGCCCTTGGATTCGAGGAACTGACGGTTGACCGGATACAGAACAGCATATGTTGTCATGGACGGGAAATATGTAGCCGGACCTTCGAGTGTGAATTCCAGTGTGTAATCATCAAGAGCCTTGATACCTACTTTTTCGAATTCAGCATCGGAGAAGTCGCTCTTCTCATATTCCGTATATCCCTTAACAACGCCTTCGAGCAGCCAGCCTGTGCCGGACTCGAATTCTGCGCCGTGACGTAAGCCTGTTACGAAGTCATCAGCTGTAACTTCTGCATACTCATCGCCTGTATTTGTGACCCACTTGATACCCTTCTTGAGGTGGAAGGTGTAAACAGTAGCATCCTCATTTACATCGTAGTTTTCTGCGAGGCAGTCTTTTAACTGACCGAAGCGGTCGTTTTCTAACAGACCATCGACGAAGTTTGCATTGTATTCATGGTCTTCAGCCAGAGCTGTTGTTACATAGTCCATGGACTGGATCTGGTAACTTGTAGCTTCTGTCAGGTTCTTAGTGTCTTTCAGTTTGACATTAGCTTCAGAGCTGGATGCCGAGCTGCTTCCACTGCCGCCCTGTGCGGATCCCTGACCGCTGCACGCAGCAAGGGACAAAGCCATGACACTTGCAAGAAGTGAAATACTTAACTTTTTCATACTTTCCTCCCTATTAAAAAAGTCTTTATAATTTTATAACGTTTATGCTTGTTTCGCAACGAAAATGTGATAAGTCAGTGAAATTGTCAGAAAATACATATGAAAAAAATCGGTTATTATTTTCATAATCTGTAAGCGCTTCCACTTGCATTCCTATTAAAAAACACGGCATTTTACTGCCGTGTACGGGACTTCTTCCCTTCTTTCCGCTTCCATGAAACAGCGTTGATAAATGTACGAAAATTCCATATACAGAAGGCTGCCAGTGCATATACAGCGATCGCCGCAAGCTCCCACAGTACGCTGGCATCACCGCTGAATGCCGCAAAGATCTCCCCTGCCGCACACAGCACAATACAGAACAATACAGTCAGGGAATCGGGTGAATACCACTGGATCGTGTGCTCATAGGTATATGCATGCACATTTCCCTTATCATCGGTGACGCGGATCAGGTGAATCGCCAGAACGATCGTCATAATGACTGCAGATACATAGGGAAACAGCACAAACCAGCTGTGGATCATTCCCTTTGCTGGAATCACCCCTGCCAATAACAGGCACGCTGCGCAGCCAACCAGCCAGCGCGTCAGTATTTTGCGGATGCTTTTCCAGTCCGTATTCTGCGGTATATAGTACGGTCCGGTATATACAAAACTGCCGTCCTCCTGCTTCACAAACATGTCCAGATACCGCTTCCGGGCATTCTTTTTTACGTCTGCCATATTTTTTCTCCAATTCTATATATTTATAGCACGAATTGATTCTTTTTTGTGCTATACTCATTTAAGCGCTGGAGAATTACCCAAGAGGCTGAAGGGGGCGGTTTCGAAAACCGCTAGACGTGAAAGCGTGCGGGGGTTCAAATCCCTCATTCTCCGCCATGAAGACTGTCCCGGTAAACGAGGCAGTTTTTTTCATGCTATAGTGTATGAAAAGAGGTACGTTTTATGCTGCATCATGCGAAAGAACGAACGATTCCGGTCAGCGGCGGAACAATGCTTTGCATATCGTTTGGACATGGACCATGTCCCCTTGTCATACTTCCGGGACTGCGGTTTTCGTCTTTGAAAGGAACCGGCTTGTTTCTTTCTCTGTACTATCGGAAATTTACAGAAATCTATACCGTATATGTATTTGACCGTCCGGCGCCGGTGCAGAAAGGCTGTACGATCCATGATCTTTCGGAACAGACAGCAGAAGCCATGGAAGCACTCGGGATCCATGGCGCGGACATTTATGCCGCCTCGCAGGGAGGCATGATTGCGATGGATCTGGCCATTCATCATCCGGATCTCGTACATGCCATGGTATTGGCTGTAACGGCCTCAAGAGCCAATCCAGTGCTGCAGGATGCCATACGCACATGGATCGGTCTTGTCGAAAGAAAAGACGATGCCGGGCTGTTTCGTGATTATGCAGAGCGCGGCTATTCCGAAGCATATCTGCGCAAATACGGCAAAGGGCTGGGTTTCCTGCTGTCATTGCAGAAATGCGATGACAGGGAGCGCTTTGCCATCCTGGCAGAATCCTGCCTGTCTGCAAATATCTATGAAAAGCTTGGTGAATTACGCTGTCCGGTACTGGTGCTGGGCGGAGCGGATGACAGGATCGTTTCTGCAGAAGCATCCAGAGAGATCGCAGAAAAGCTTCATTGCCCCATGTATCTCTATGAAGGCATGAGTCACGAAGCCTATAATGAAGCCCCGGACTTCAACGCACGCGTATATGAATTCCTGCGGGCAGGACGCATATAAAAAAAGAGGCCCGGAGGTCTCTTCAGAACTGCAGATAATATGGACTATCCAAAACTGGTCGGGGTCAGGGGATGGCTTTAAGATAGCTCGGGGTGATAAGTCCAGGAGATGATCAAAAGCTTTAAAGTGATATGGGGCAGGAAACCTGCTCCTTTTCAT
>JAFYHC010000023.1 GCA_017539385.1 Solobacterium sp.
ATCCAGGTATACACAAAGTCCGGTTCCGGCCCGTCCAAGAACATCGGTACAGGTGAATGCGTCATCGGCATCGGCTTCCTGCATGATGGTATCTTCCAGATCAATGACAACGGCTATGGCAACATCGGTCTGGTCATCCCGTCCTCCGGCACATCGTTTGAAATCGGTGCAACAGCGATCTTCAAAGGTGCAAAGCATCCGAATGCCGCAAAACTGTGGATCGAATATGCACTGTCTCCGGAATGCGTAGAGCTTGGTGCACAGAATGGTTCGTATCAGTTCCTTGTCCTCGACAATGCAAAACAGCCGAAAGAAGCTGAAGAATTCGGTCTGGATCCGAACAACGTCATGGATTATGACTTCGAAGATGCAAAAGCAAATACTGAAAAGTATATTGGCGAAGTCATGAACGCACTTGGCGGCGGCGACGACAGATTCAAAACAGAATAAGGAAACTACAGCTTGATCTGTATGCGGGCGGCGCTATGTCCGCCCGCATTTCCATATTGGTATACAAATAGAGAGGAGGCTGAATATGGCAACCAGCCAAAGTAAGGAACTGGAACGTAAAAAGTTCTTCGCAGATCCAATCATGGTAACAACGATCGTCGTACTGATCGTATTCCTGACTCTGTTTATTCTCTATCCTCTGGCAATCCTGCTCGTTGACAGCTTTGTGTCGGACAACGGACTGTCCATGGATGCGTTCAAACGCATCATGGCCATGCCGTCATTCCGCACAGCGATCACCAATACGCTGAAGGTAGGCTTCCTGGTGGGAATTCTCTCCGCCGTGATCGGTCTTCTGTTTGCCTATGTAGAGGAATATGTGCAATTGAAAACGAAGCTGCTGGCCGGCCTGTTCAAGGTCATCAGTATGCTGCCGGTGGTATCTCCGCCGTTCGTATTATCGCTTTCCATGATCATGCTGTTTGGCAAGGCCGGCATAATTACCCGCTATCTGCTGCACATCTATGATAATAACGTGTACGGATTCTGGGGCATCGCCATCGTACAGACGCTGACATTCTTCCCGGTCTGCTACATGATGATGAAAGGTCTTCTGCGCAACATCGATCCATCGCTGGAAGAAGCGGCCCGCGACATGGGTGCTTCGCGCTGGAAGGTATTCATGACCGTTACGCTGCCATTGATCCTTCCCGGTCTTGGCAACGCTTTCCTGGTCACGTTTATTGAATCGATCGCAGACTTTGCCAACCCGATGATCATCGGCGGCTCCTACGATACACTGGCAACGTCGATCTATCTGCAGATCACCGGTGCCTATGACAAGCAGGGTGCTTCGGCTATGGCAGTGGTGCTGTTATTGATCACACTGTTCATGTTCATTGTCCAGAAGTATTATCTGGAAGCCAAGAGCACGGCAACGCTGACAGGCAAGGCGAGCCGTCAGAGAATGCTGATCACAGATAAATCTGTGACCCGTCCGTTAACGGCGTTCTGTCTGCTGGTAGCACTGTTTGTTGTCCTGATGTATGTATGCGTGCCGTTAGGTGCTTTGTTTAAGACATGGGGTTATGACTTCCATCTGACCTTTAAGTGGTTCAGTCAGGTATTCACCAAATACAAGGGACTCAAGGCATTTAAAGACTCGTTCGTGCTGTCGTTCATCTCATCACCGATCACAGCGCTTCTGTCCATGATCATCTCGTATCTGGTCGTTAAGAGAAGCTTCAAGGCAAAGGGATTCATCGAAGCTGTATCCATGCTGGCAATGGCTGTTCCGGGAACGGTTCTCGGTGTCGGCTATATCCGCGGCTTATCGTCCGGCGTATTCCGTACCGGCTTCCTGCAGGGGCTGTACGGCACCGGCGCACTGCTTGTGATCGTATTTATCGTCCGTTCCCTGCCAACCGGCACACGAAGCGGTATCTCTGCTCTGCGTCAGATCGATAAGAGCATTGAGGAATCTGCCTATGACATGGGCGCAGACAGCTTCAAGGTATTCATGACTGTTACACTGCCGCTGATCAAGGACAGCTTCCTGTCCGGTCTTGTCACGGCGTTCGTTCGAAGCATTACCGCGATCTCTGCAATCATCCTGCTGGTAACACCGAAGTTCCTGCTGATCACAGTACAGATCAACGAATTCGCAGAGAAAGGATCGTACGGCATCGCGTGTGCCTTTGCAACGATCCTGATCATCATCACTTACACAGCCGTAACGCTCATGAACATATTTATCAAACATTTCGGCACCAGCCGTGCTGTAGAGGAGAACTGAGATGGCAAAAGAGAAAAAAGGTGTACGTCTGGAACACATATCCAAGATCTATCAGGATCCGAAGACGAAGAAAGAATTCTATGCCGTACATGATACGACACTGGAGATCGAACCAGGTTCATTTGTAACACTGCTGGGACCGTCCGGCTGCGGCAAGACCACGACACTGCGCATGATCGCCGGTTTTGAAAGCCCGGATGAAGGCGAAATCTACCTCGGTGGCGAACCGATCAACGAATTGACACCGAACAAGCGCGATACCGCCATGGTATTCCAGAGCTATGCATTACTGCCGCATTACAATATCTTTGACAATGTGGCATATGGCCTGAAACTGCGCAAGATGGACAAAGAAGTCATTAAGCAGAAAGTAACCAATATCCTGAAACTGGTCGGTCTGGAAGGCATGGAAAGCCGTATGACAAACCAGCTGTCCGGCGGCCAGCAGCAGCGTGTTGCACTGGCACGTGCACTGGTCATTGAACCGGGCGTACTGCTGTTCGATGAACCGCTTTCCAACCTGGATGCCAAGCTGCGTGTAACGATGCGTACCGAGATCCGCCGTATTCAGCAGGAAGCCGGCATTACTGCCGTGTATGTTACCCATGACCAGTCCGAAGCGATGGCGATCTCCGATAAGATCATCATCATGAATCAGGGTGTTGTTGCCCAGATGGGTACGCCGCAGGAAATCTACTATCATCCAAACAGTGAGTTCGTAGCAGACTTCATCGGTGAGGCAAACTTCCTCAAAGGCAAGATCACTGAGCTGAATGGGGCCGATGGGGCAGTGGATGTCCATGGCCACCGTGTGGAACTGCATGAACTGCAGGGACGCAGCGTCGGCGATGAATGCACACTGGTGCTTCGTCCGGAAGGCGCAGTTGTGGCAGACGACGGACAATTGCCGTGCGAAGTCATCCTGAGCACATTCATGGGAAGCTATCAGAACTACCATGTCATGGTCGGTGATACACTGGTCAAGATCACAGACTTCAACCCGAAGACCAAGAAGATCTACAAGGTTGGCGACAAGGCCTTCGTCAAATTCGACGCCGGCAGTATCCACGTGATCTGAGCATAAGAAAAAGTTCCCGATTGGGAACTTTTTTCGTGCTCAGAGTGTTTCTCCGTTTGTTTCGATGACTTTCTTGTACCAGTAGAACGACTTCTTGCGGCTTCTGGACATGTCGCCTTCATGGGCATTGTTGTAATCCACATAGATGAAGCCATAGCGCTTGTCATATTCACCCGTCGAAGCAGAAACGATATCGATCGGTGCCCACATCTGATAGCCCAGCAGATCCACGCCGTCATAAGTAACGGCATCACGCATTGCCTTAATATGTGCGCTGAGATAATCAATGCGGTACTGGTCATCGACCGTGCCGTCTTCCAGCTTCTTATCGTATGCACCAAAGCCGTTTTCAACGATCATCATCGGCAGTTCGAAGCGGTCATTGAACCAGTTCAGGCACCATCTTAAGCCGATCGGGTCGATCTGCCAGCCCCAGTCGGAAGCCTTCAGATAGGTATTGCGTACATAGTCTTCTTCGGAGAAGTCATACGTATCGCCGAAGCGTCCGGTAAACTTCGTTGCAAAGGACATGTAGTAGGAGAAGCCGATGTAGTCGACTTTGCCTTCCGCAAGGATCTCTGCATCACCCGGCAGGATGAAGTCATATCCCTTGCGTTCAAACTTCTTCAGCATGACGGAGCTGTAATGTCCGCGTGCATGGACTTCGGCATAGTAGTATTTCTGCTGCATTGCCTTCTGGGCATTGAGAACATCTGCCGGATCGGAAGAAGCCGGATAGACACCGTTCATGCCGATCATACAGCCGATCATGGCATCCGGATCGATCTCATGGCATGCCTTTACAGCCAATGCCGAAGCGACCAGTTCATGGTGGGCGGATGTGTACATCATCTTTTCAATGTCATCGCCTTCATTGACCAGAACGGCACCTTCCTGTACGAGGTGATGGGCACCCATATGACGGAATTCCGCCTGGTTGTTGATCTCATTGAATGTCATCCAGTATTTGACCTTGCCTTTGTAGCGGGCGAAGCAGGTCTTTGCATAGCGGACAAAGAAGTCAATGCAGCGGCGGTCCATGAAGCCGTTGTACTTGTCTGCCAGATGATACGGCATCTCAAAGTGGGAGAGGGTAATGACCGGTTCAATGCCATACTTCAGGCACTCATCAAACAGATCATCATAGAATTTCAGACCTGCTTCATTCGGTGTCTCATCGTCTCCGTTTGGATAGATGCGGGTCCATGCGATGGATGTACGGAAGGACTTGAATCCCATTTCTGCCAGCAGGGCAATATCCTCTTTGTAATGATGATAGAAGTCAACGCCCAGATGGTTCGGGTAGTCTTCTCCCTCCAGAACGCCTCTGGTAATGCGGCGCGGTGTCTTGGTGACATTGTCACCGGCTGTCATGACATCCGCAATGGAAATACCCTTGCCGTCAACGTCCCAGGCACCTTCTGCCTGATGAGCAGCGATCGCACCGCCCCATAAAAAATCTTTACGAAAAGCCATTATATTTTTCCTCCGTTGTTTCTGTCTTTATTGTACTAAAAACAATCACAGACAGGCAAAAAAAGTGATGAAGCGAAAAAACTATGCAATAATAAAAACAGGTGAACAAACATGGGCAATTTTATCATTAATGCGATCGGTGTACTGATACTGATCTATTTTGTCATATGGCTGTATAACAAACTGCATCCGGGTGCATTTGACCGCAAACTGGAAGAACGTGTGCGCAATGCCCGCAGCAAGTTCATAAAGACCGAGGCAGAGCGGAAGGGAAGACGCGTGATCATACCGCGGGAAGGCAAAGACGGCGTAGCAGTGAACCTGTACAATCCTTCGCACATGGAGGCGAAGATGCCGGTCGTCTTTGTATGCCATGGCGGCACGTTCATGGACGGTGATGCGGACATGCTGGACAGCTTCTGCGACCGCATGAAAGACCAGTGGGAAGCCGTCATCGTGAATATCAATTATACGAAGATCGATGTGCACCAGATCCCGTATCCGCAGGAAGAGATCATCGATACCGTCATGTATATGGCCATTCATGCGGAACAATTCCACGCGGATGCAAAGCACTTTGCCTTTGTCGGCTTCTCTGCCGGTGCCTATCTGCAGACAGGTGCAGCGGCGATGCTGGCACAGAAGGATTTTCATATCTGCGGACAGATCGCATTCTATCCGTTTATTGATGATACGCAGATCAAGATGTGTGATTCCGGCTACCATATCGGTCCGTATTATATGATCACGACCGGAAAAGACCAGATGAAAGACCGCGAAGATATTTATGAACAGCATCTGCGCTCTGGCAATGTGGATTACCAGAGACGCCACTATGAAGATGCTGTGCAGGGATTTGTGGAATACAATAATCCGGAAATTGAGAATAATCCGCTTTACCGCAAGAGTGCTGCGATCTCACCAGAGCAGAAAGAACTGGCACGTGCGTGCGAGATCTGGGTAGGGTCGATCCTGAACCGGTTCTGGGATTAATGCTTCATAAAACCATGTAAAAGGACCCGACGGCGGGTCCTTTTACAATGCATGGATTACTGCGGCATCGGCCAGGCATGCTTCAGCCACGCTTCTGCGATATCGGCGGCTGCCTGCACCATTTCATCTTCTTCATCCTGCGTAAAGCGTTCTTTTTCCGGTGAATCCAGATCGATCTCACCGGTCACGATTCCGTTTACGATAATCGGAACGCACAATTCACTGCGGCTGGCACTGTCGCAGGCAATATGCCCGGGGAACGCCAGGACATCATCGATCCGCTGCACCGATGCACTGCTGTAGCAGGCACCGCATACGCCCTTGTCAAAGGGGATGTGCGTGCAGGCGGTCTTTCCCTGAAACGGTCCCAATACCAGTTCATTGCTGCGTACCAGATAGAAGCCGGCCCAGTTCAGCCGGTCATAGTTTTCATTGATGCAGGCACTGACATTGGCCAGGGCAGCGATCATATCCGTTTCTTCCAGAAGCGCACGGATCTGCGCATTGATATATGTATTCATGGGTCCATTAAAGCACATGCAGGAAGATAAATGCAAACGGGATGCCTGTACACAAGATGGATAAACGCGATACAATATGCCCATAGGAGAATTGACATGAAACATATAAAGAAATTATTGCTGTGTGCTGCAGCGGTACTGCTTGCCGGCTGTATGAAAATGCGCATGACGTATGATGTAACAAAAGAGGGCGAAGTGACTGCTTCTTGCCGCATGCTGGTATCGACATCCTTTATTGAATCCATGGGTGCCAATGTCGAAGAAGCAGTAGCGGAACTGCAGCAGAAAATGCAGGAGCAGTATCCGGACGGCAAGACAAAGCTGATCAATGAAAAATACGGTGAAGATAATTATACCGGCTTTGAGATCACAGACATCAAAAATGAAGCGCTCAAGGCAGAAGTCAAAAACGGCAAGGTAACACTGACCATTCCAAGAAACTCCGTAGAACAAGATGTTTCGGATACGATCGGTGTGGATGACAGTTCTATTGATGTTTCTTCACTGAAGCAGCACGGTCTGGAATTGACAATGATCGTCAATATGCCCGGTGCAGCCAAGTCCAATGTCGGAACCGTAAATGGCAAAACCGTTACGATCGATCTGCTGGAAGTTCCATCCGATGTAACAGAATTCGTGATCTCATCGGGATCCGGTTCTGTATTGCCGTGGATCATCGGCGGCTGTGCAGTCATTGTGGCTGCAGGTGCAGCATTCGTTGCATTCATGAAACTGCGTAAATAACTTATAGGTTTTATCTATAACAGATAATAATTAAAAACGTTATATACGACTGGTTGAAATGCCGTTTGGAAGTGATACCATATAGGCACAGGCGATGAAGGGAAGAGTACCCGGTGAACAAAGCCAAAGAGAGTTCCCGTACTGGTGAAAGGGAATGCGGAAGGCATCGGAGAACATGGCCCCGGAGCCGTACAGCCGACAGGTAGGCTGTACCGGTATGACCCGTTACCGTCATATGGTATGACAGGAAGAACCTGCGCACCAAAGAGGCATTTAAAGTAAGGTGGTATAACGCACAGCTGCGTCCTTATGGGATGCAGCTTTTCTTATCCCCGGACAAATGCCCGCAAGATCAGAAAGGGAGGAATCTGGACATGAAAACAACATTCAAAA
>JAFYHC010000024.1 GCA_017539385.1 Solobacterium sp.
ATCTGCATCATGTTCACAGATTGCTTTGGCAGTAACACTGCTGTTGTCCGCAGACCATTCATAAGTCGGTTCACCATATTTATGTCCAAGAGCAGGAATCTCTACTGTCTTTGTCTGTTCGCTGAACAGTTCATTGGTGAATGTTGCGGTGTAGGTTGTGCTTCCTGCTTCTTCACATGTTGCGTCAACTGTCTTAACGATTGTCTGAACAGTCTCTGTGACTTTGTGTGAAGCATCATTCTTACAAACTGCTGTGGCAGTTACAGAACGATTATCTGCGGACCATTCATATAACGGTTCACCCCATGCATGTCCAACAGCCTCTACATATACTTCTTTACTGTCGGTATACTCTGTCCCTTCCAGGACTGCTTTCGCAGTATATGTGACTAAGCCAGGTTCTTCACAGCTCGCTGCATCTGTTTCTTTTGTGATCTCTGCTTCAATAGTCTTTGTATGTGACGCATCATGGGCACAGGTAAATGTGACAGATGCTTTGCTGTAATCTTCCGCCCATGTCCAGACTGGATTCTGCCAGTCATGGCCAAGTGCAGGGATCTCGACGACTTTTGTCTGTTCAGAGAACAGTTCGTTTTTGAACGTGGCAGTATACGTCGTACTGCCTGCTGCCTCGCATGTTGCGTCGACCGTCTTCACGGTTGTCTTCACAGTTTCTGTAATGACATGACTTGCGTCGTGTTCACATACAGCTTTTGCTGTAACACTGCTGTTGTCCGAAGACCATTCATATGTTGGTTCACCGTACTTATGTCCTAATGCCGGGATCTCAACTACTTTGGACTGTTCGCTGAACAGTTCGTTGGTGAATGTGGCGGTGTATGTTGTGCTTCCCGCTGTTTCACAAGTCGCATCGATTGTCTTAACAGTAGTCTTCACAGTTTCCGTGATTACATGATTTGCGTCATGTTCACAGACTGCTTTCGCAGTGACGCTGCTGTTGTCTGATGCCCATTCATAGGTCGGTTCACCATACTTATGATCAAGAGCAGGGATCTCGACGGCTTTGGTCTGTTCGCTGAAAAGTTCATTGGTGAATGTTGCAGTGTACGTTGTGCTTCCTGCTGTCTCACATGTTGGTTCTACTGTTTTCACTGTCGTTTTGACGGTTTCAGAGATTACATGTGATTCATCATGTTCGCAGACTGCTTTGGCAGTCACACTGCTGTTGTCCGAAGCCCATTCGTATGTCGGTTCACCATACTTATGACCTGTCGCAGGGATTTCAATAACTTTCGTCTGCTCAGAGAACAATTCTTTTGTGAATGCAGCTGTGTAGGTGGTACTGCCTGCTGCTTCGCATGTTGCGTCGACCGTCTTCACGGTTGTCTTCACAGTTTCTGTAATGACATGACTTGCGTCGTGTTCGCAGACTGCCTTTGCCGTTACACTGCTGTTGTCTTCCGACCACTCATATATCGCCTCGCCATATTCGTGACCAAAAGGTGGAATTACTAATTCTTCATCTGAGACTTCTTCCTCACATGACATGTCTTTAAACTTTTTCCCACACCAGTCACACATCCAGTAATCTGATCTTCCTTCTTCTTCACAAGTTGGCTGTACTATATCGTAGTATCCCACTTGATGTTGATCAGTCAGCATCATTCTTAGGCTAAATGTACAAGGAGTTACATATTCACTTGAAAAAACAAAATAATAAGTGATACCTTTCTCCAAAACATATTCACCAACAATGTTTCCATTATCTAACCTATTTATTGCTCCCGGTTTTTCACTCCAATCCGTATTATAAACAATACAGTATTTTGATACTGCACTTTCAGTCTCATATGTACTGGTTTCAAAACGATATAATCCTGTCTCTTCCGGGACAAAATAGTAATAGTTGTAATAATTTGCTTTATCGATTCTCAAGCTATATGTTTTATCAAGTTCTAAGCACTGCATTTCTTCGGTTGATTTATGCTCAATTTTATCTGTCCAATGTCCTTCTGGACGAATATCTTTTTCAACGTATTCTTTATTGCAATTGGGGCACAGAAAAGATTCTCTTCCCCAAATAAGCGGGACATAACTTGGCTCTTGTACTAGTGTTTTTACGCAAGTTTCACCGCAGCTGCATATTACACTATTAAAATCGTTAGAACCAAATGCATACTCTCCCACTTCCGATAAACTTGATGGAAGGATAAGCTCTCCGATAAATGAATTATTATCAAATGCACGTGCATCAATGTGCTCAATCCCTTGATTTAATGTCAAAGTTCCGTCAAAATCACATGAAGCGAATGCATACTCTCCAATAGTTTTTACGGAACTAGGTATTATTAAACTTCCAGAAAAATAATTGCAACTAAATGTATTAACTTGAATTTCTTCTATTTTATCTGGAATTACTAACTGGCCTTTAAATCCACAACTTGAAAAAGCCCAACTGCCTAAATATTGCAAAGAGTCCGGAAGATGCAGTTCTCCCGTGAATCTACAGCTAAGGAACGCGTAGTCACCAATATATTCAACTTTATCACCCAACGTTAATGTTCCACCAAAGCCTAAAAATGATTCACCTGTAAACCCATCCGTCCCATTACTAAATGCATGATTTCCAATTCTTTTTACATTATCCGGAATCACCAGATCTCCTTTAATGCCGGTCATTGAAAAAGCATTATCGTCAATATCTATAAGGCTCTGCGGAAGAGTAAGATCTCCAGACAACTTATAACAGTTTAAGAATGCAGCATTTGAGATATACTCTACACCATCCAGGATTTCGATATTTCCCGTTTTATTCTCCGGGCACCGAATCAGTCTTTTTTTATCTTTTGTATAGACAACACCATTCACATTACATAAGCCTTCATTATTTTCACTTATGTAAAACGAATCAATATTCCGGCAATAATCAAAAACATTGGTAATATCCTTTATTTTATCCGGTATATAAATTGTCCCCATAAAAGAGTAACAATCTCTAAACGCTTCTATCTCTATTGTTTCGAGAGTGGATGGTAAGACAAGGTCTTTATTATCACCTAAAGAAATACAGCTTTCAAATGCATTTCTCCCTATGAATTGCAACCCTTCCGGTAAAACTAGTTCCCCAGTTAAACCATAGCATGCAGAGAACGCATATTCTTCGATGCGTTTTAAAGTCTTCGGCAATATCAACGCCCCGGTAAATTGGCTTATACCTGCAAATGCTTTTTCACCAATAACCGTTACAGTATGACCATCTATCGTTTCAGGGATAATTAAATCACCGTCCTTAGAGCCTTCATATCCAGTTATCTTACATGTATCATCATCTAAAACTGTATAAAGGAACGTTGCTTCGGGTTCAATAAACGTATTCTCCGCTTCGACATACATCGAATCATCATAGATTCCGTTATAATGGTATGTAAATTCAGATAATTCCGGGATGTTATAACGGGTAAATAAACCATTCCAACTCAATATGCCTTGATTTTGATATTGATTCTTTGTATCTCCGGGTTCTAGTACTACCCACATTTCCAAGGGATTTCCTTTTGCACAGAAGGTACAATCGACAATATACCATTCTCCATCTTCCATTTGCACAGCATTCCAGGCATGATTAACAGATGCAGTTCCTTCAATAATAATGCACGGAATGCTCAATTCATCACATACTGCTTTAAATAAATACGATAGCCCAGAGCATACTGCAGTATCCCATGCCAAGCCACCAATAATATTGAAACTCGTGCCTCCATTTAAATCTCCCATGCCAAAAAAAGTTCTACCATCATAGGTGATGTGATTATTTATAAATTGGAGTATGTTTCTTATGCAGATATAATTATCATATGATCCGGCAGTGTTCTTAATTTGGTCAAATCTCGCCTTTGCCTTTTCCATTATATATGTGGAATAAGAGTGAAACACATGACATATAGTTATACTATTATTCTCTAAATCACAAGAAAAATCGCATGTGTTTATCGTTCCACTTAGCCATGGATGATCAAGTTTTGCAGCAGACAACGCAAAGAATACACTGTCTCTTAATTCATCTTCTGAGTATCCTTCCAGATCAGTAATCTTTACTCCTGATGGATATTCAGAATAATTAACATTTATCCAATAGAATGCTTTTTCCACATCAGATAACTGCATATACCAATAGTAATCAGATGCTGTTGTTTGCGTTATTTCAGGAAGATTATTTATCAATTCAGTAATACTATTTGATGTTACTGATTCTTCATTATCTAAATTGTTCTTGAACTGTTGCGCAATCTCACAAAAACCAGCACTCTGTTTACTTGAATCTTTTTTTAACTCTGGTGTTATCTCAATTGATTTCTTAGTATAAATGTTCTCCTCAGATGTCAAAGTATAATCCGCATTAACAGAATAACCGACATTTTCTGCATTTATTTCGATCGGCAGTACTGAAATACACATCATTGATGCAAGTGCTATCAAAGTTTTCCTTTTTTTCATTTTCTACTCCTAACCAATACTTACAATAATTGATTCATATGATTTCTTATTATTTATATTAGCAGAGCATTTGATGTGTTGTACACAAATCCGAATATCAAATTGAAATTAGGTTTATTTACTATAACAAGTGTAAATCGGAATAAACATATGACAAAACTGACTTCAAAGAATCAGGGACATCGTTATATCATAACAAACAATTATCTTTTAATAATTTTATAGTTGAGATAGCTTGTCAAAAAAGAATATCCTCACTCCTGAGAACCGAAACTACATAAGTCGAAAAAGATATTATTTGGATACAATTCACAAAAAAGACCTATTCTTTTGAACAATTTTTTCTTTTTACATAGATAAGGGAACAAATAGAGTTGGTATAATAATGTGGATTTTTGACCAGCACTTGGTATAACACAAAAAGAGGACCAGCTGTCTTGGTCCTCTACAAAAAAGTGGAGCCGAAGGGACTCGAACCCTCTACCTCATCGCTGCCAGCGATGCGCTCTCCCAGGTGAGCTACGACCCCGTGCTGAAAAATAGTATCATGTTTTTCTATATTCGAAAAGAGTGATTTTTCTGCAGCAGCGGTCATAACAAAGTGTTATGCGGATTTTCGTTTGCCGCTCCTTTATGGCTGTAATAAAATACAGTTAAGAGCTTACCAGGGGGATAATTATTATGTACAAGCGAATTACAGCAGCTGTATTTGCTTCACTTCTTGTCCTTTCCGGCTCTGTGCATCCATTGTATGCGGAAGATATGCCGGAAGAGGAATCCGTGATCGAAGAGATCACTGAAGAAGAAAGTGAAAAGGAGGAAACAGCGCCTGCAGAGGAGCCATCCGAAACAGAAGCCGTTCCAGTCGAAGATGCACCGGCAGAAGAGGAGGAACCGGTACCGGAAGTATCGGAAGATGCCGAACTTCTGGAAGCGTCCGGGAACTGCGGAGAGAATCTGACCTGGACTGTCTCCGGCACCACGCTGACGATCAGCGGCACCGGCAAGATGACAGAATACGGCATTGGTGCTCCATGGGGATCCTATCGGGATACCGTTACAACACTGGTACTGAATGACGGGATCGGCTCCATCAGTGCCTATGCCTTCTACAATATGACGAAGATCACCAGCGTAACGATTCCAAGCAGCTGTGAGTCAGTCGGTTCCTTTGCATTCCAGGGCTGTTCCAGCCTGAAAACAGCAAATGTCAATTGCAGCTATCTGGGTGAATCTGCCTTCATTCTGTGCCGAGCATTACAGACAGTAACCATTGGCAAGAATGTGAAGAGCATTGGCATCAGCGCATTCGAAATGTGCGATGGCATGACACGTGTCAATGCGGCGGATCTGAAGAGTTACTGCAATATCTACTTTGGCGGTATTCATGCTTCTCCGACCGCATGGTCCGGACACTTATATGTCAACGGTTCGGAAGTAACGAATCTGACCATTCCGGCCGGTGTCAAAAAGATCAGTGACTACGCATTCATGTATCTGGAAAACCTGAAGACGGTAACAGTGCCGGCCGGTGTAACGGAGATCGGTGATTATGCATTCTATGCATGTGATGCGATGCAGAAGATCACTCTGCCGGCAGGATTGAAGCGCATCGGTGCCCATGCATTTGCCGGAGATACATCCCTGTATGGGGTCAGTATTCCTTCTTCTGTTAATAACATCGGCATGTATGCCTTCCATGGTGTTCCGATCCCATCGGTAACAGTGAACCAGGGAATCATCGGTAAAGGCGCCTTCTACTCATGCGGTGCGACCGGTTCGGTATCACTTGGCGGCAATGTCACATTCATCGGTGAAAATGCATTCCAGGGTATCCCTTCCATCTGCGATGTCTACTACAGCGGCTCCAAGGCACAATACAAATACATGACTGTCAAAGGCGGCAATTCCAGCGTCATTGGAAAGATCACAAGGTATCCGGGAAGCGGAAAAGTCACGGTCGCCAATGACCAGATCACACCGCTCTACAAAGGCGATGTGGTGCGCCTTGGCAAATGGAACCAGAATGGTTCTTCGAAGTCAGAACTGTTATGGACGGTACTGGATGTACAGGGCGGAAAGGCACTGGTCGTTTCGGAGAAAGTACTGGAATACGATATCCGCATGGATACTTCGATCATCAATATGCCATGCACATGGGAAGACAGCGCCATGCGTACGTATCTGAACGATACGTTCTACAACCAGGCATTTACGGACAGTGAAAAGAAACTGATCCGCTATGATACGATTTCCAACCCGGACAACTCCATGTTCGGCACGAGCGGAGGCAATGATACACAGGATCATGTATTCCTGCTCAGTGCCGAGGAAGCAGAAAAGTATTTCGATTCCAATGAAACACGTGCTGCAGCAGCGACGGCACATGCCAAGGCATGTGAACACGGCGGTACAGGCGTGAATTCCGTATCCGATACCGGCTATTACTGGCTGCGCACACCGGGACTTACCAATTATAACTACACATATGTCAGCTACGAAGGATCGATCCGCTATGACGGAGCAGCCTGTGCCAACTGGGTATTCGGTGTACGTCCGGCCATGTGGATCTCCACTCAGGGCTTAAATACCATTGCCAACCGTTCCGTTACTGACAAAGTCAAGGCATTCGTACAGAGACTGTACCAGAAGTGCTTCAGCCGGCAGTCCGATGTGGGCGGATTAAACAAATGGGTCAACGATCTGCTCAGTGAAAAAAGCTCCGGTGCATCAGTCATCTCCGGATTCTTCAATTCAAAGGAAATGCAGAATCTGAATCTCAGCCATGAAGACTTTGTTGAAACGTGCTATCAGGTCATGATGAACCGGGCAGGTGACGACGGCGGAAAGAAAGACTGGGTCAGCCGCCTGGAGAACGGTGTATCCAACCAGCATGTACTGGCCGGGTTTGTCGGCAGTGCTGAGTTTACAAAGATCTGCAGCAGTTATGGCATTACCCGCGGTTCCATCACACTGACGCAGGGACGCGACAAGAATGCCGGTATTACCGCATTCGTTGCACGCTGCTATACCGAAGCACTCGGCAGACCATATGACATTAAAGGCCTTAACGGATGGTGCGATTTCATCTATGGTTCTTCCAACCGGAAAGCCACTGCGATCACGGTCGCAAGCAGCGGCTTCTTCCATTCACAGGAATTCAAGAACAAAAACACGACAAATGAAGAATATGTCCGGATCCTGTACCGTACCTTCCTTGGCAGAGATGCCGACGAAAGCGGCTTCAGTTACTGGGTCGGGAATCTGGAAGGCGGAATGGACCGTGACGCAGTCATGATGGGATTTGCAAAATCAGCGGAATTTGCAAAAATCATGGCACGCTACGGCATTAAATAATCCCATCTATGCAAAGAGCGTATCGACGGATACGCTCTTTTTCATATGCTTTTGCTGTACACACGAAAAGAAAACCTGTTCTTTCCAACAAGAACAGGCTGTCTGTTATTCGGTGCGAAGAGCGGTAACAGGATCGCTCTTTGCGGCTTTGCGGGATGGAATGATACCGCCGATCATTGTCAGGATCACGCTGAGAATGACCAGGATCACCGCCGCCGGCAGCGGCAGTACAGCATTGATATCCGTCTGTCCCGTCATGGAATGGATCAATTGGTTGCCCGGGATCAGCAGGAGTGCAGATACCCCGACACCGATCAGACCGGCAAGGATGCCGATGATGAATGTCTCGGCATTGAAGACATTGGAAATGTTGCGCTTGGAAGCACCGATGGCACGCAGGATGCCGATTTCCTTGTTTCTTTCCAGTACGCTGATATAGGTGATGACACCGATCATGATCGAAGAAACAACAAGCGAGATCGCTACGAAGGCAATCAGCACATAGCTGATCGCATTGACGATGTCCGTTACGGATGACATCATCGTACCTACGACATCGGTATAGCGGATGATCTTTTCCTTGTGTCCGCTGCTTTCCATCTCGGCATTGTACTGTTCCAGAAGCGAGGTGATTTCCGCCTTGCTTTCAAAGTCTCGCGGATAGATCGTGATCGCAGTCGGTTTTGCTTCATCCGCATATCCGAGAATTCTGAGATTGGTCTCATAGGTCGTCCGTTCGGTCGACATCATGGAAGACATCAGTCCGGACAGCTGTTCCTCGGTCATGTTGAAGTGGATCGCCCGTGTAAATGCATCGGTATCCACATGAAACGCATTCATCATATTCATCATGGAACGCGACAGAACATTCTGCAATTGCGTTGAGATACCGGTCATGATCTTTGTACTGACACGGTTCATCAGCTTTGTGATCTCTTTTGTAAATGTCTGGGAATAGTTCTGATAGGTATTGCGGATCTCTTCCTGCAGTTCACTGGTATCAATTGCCTTGGCAGCCGCATCGGACAGGATCTTTTTTGCTGAATCCGTATTCATATAGTCGCCGAATGAATCCCCAAAAGCCGATACCTGCGGCATATTATTGCTTTCTGCATACTGCCGGTAATCTTCCAGCAGGTCATTGCCGATGGCCTGCAATTGTTCTTCGGAGACACTGAAGCCGGATACCTGGGCAATGATCTCGCTCGCTGCAGCACGGATTTTTTCCTGGGCTGCCGGTTCGGCAAGATATTGTGCCAGATAAGTGGCAAACTGTTCCGGATCGTTCATTCCGTTTTCGATCGCATATGTCTGGAAATCACTCATGACGGAAACGATCAATTGCTGCAACTGCTCCGGTGTAACCGCAGCTGCTCCGCTTTCTGCAAGGATCTCTTCCAGATGCGTTCTGAGAATACCAGCTGCCCGGTTGGTGCGGAAGTATTCCTGCAGCGCTTCCGGAAGCTTGCGGTAATCCGTTGCCGGATCATTGGCCGCATACAAGAGATAATCCGATACCAGAGAATTGAACGCTGCTTCCAGTTCTTCCTGCGACAGATTGACTTTGACCTTCTTCAGCATCTCAGCAATATCGAGATCCGGCATTTCAATATTGATGCCGGAAAGATCTACATCTGAGAGATCGATATTGTCAAAGTTCAATGCTGCAAAGTCAATATTGATGCCGTTTGGATCAAACTGGAAGACCTGCGACATTGCTTCGGAATCCACTTCAAATAACGAAGACATATCCAGTCCTGCCGAAGCGGTCTCGGTACCGAAATCCTTGTTGGTAATGACATCGGTCTGCACACTGACGATCTGCTTCTGCACGATCTCACGCTTGCTGGAATTCGCAATAATATGATCGATCAGCTCACACGGATAGTGGATACCGTTTTCCAGCATGGCGATCGATGCATCTTCTCTGGCCATGACTACGCCGACGATCTTCAGATCTTCGCCGTTTTCGACCAGCTTCTTCATATAGTCTTTATCGCCGGTCCGATCCGCATAGACGTTGTATTCACTGTCATAGGTGTAATAATCCGCACTGTTGACCAGTTTAAACGAAATACCAAGGAAATCTTCATAGTTGAAGACTTTGTGGCTGGGGTTCATGGTGACTTCTTTTCCCTGGGAAAAGGAAGTTACCATCTCATCCAGTTCATCCCCGTCTTTTAATCCAAGCGTATACAGGGTAATATCCGTAATACTGCCCCAGGGAGAAACGACCAGCACCAGTTCATTGTAATTCTGCGGCCAGTGTCCTGCCTTGACATCGTACTGGCTCTGGTACAGACCGGCTTCCCGGGGAAGTGTATAGAATGCATCGGAGCTGTTGAACGATGACATCAGCGCACTGTTGGAAGATACGGAGAAGCCCATGGAAGACATCGTCTTGCTGGGATTGACCTGGCGGATCTTTCCGTCAAAGACTGAATAGATCTGCGGAGAGATGCTGTAGCTGTATTCCACTGACTTGGCATATTCTTTGATTGCCTGGCTTGAGTCAAAGTATTCTTTCAGAGATACCAGATCATTGGCGGTCGTATTGGAGAACATGGATGCGGCGATCTGCCTTTCCCGTATATCCCCTTCCTGCTGTTTTTCTTCTTCTCCGCTTTCTGTGGAAGTGCCTCTTCCTTCCAGAAACGAAGACAGATCAAACGCCATGCTCTGTATCATCATGGGATACTCGCTTAAGGTCTCTTCCTCAATATTCTGTATATACAGGTTTACGCCGTTGGACAGCGACAGGATCAGGGCAATGCCGATGATGCCGATGGAGCCGGCAAACGATACCAGCAGCGTGCGTGTCAGCTTTGTGCGCAGGTTGTTGAACGACAGCGACAATGCCGTCAAAAACGACATGGATGCTTTGCGCAGACTGCCCTGCACTGCCTGCTGCTGTTCTTCTTCCTCATAGGGATCACTGTCCGCAATCAGAAGGCCGTCCTTGAAACGGATGATGCGGGTCGCATACTCTTCTGCCAGTTCGGGATTGTGGGTAACCATGATGACCAGACGGTCTTTGGCGACTTCTTTCAGAAGGTCCATGACCTGTACGCTTGTCTCACTGTCCAGAGCACCGGTCGGTTCATCTGCCAGCAGGATATCAGGGTTGTTGACAAGTGCACGTGCAATGGCAACTCTCTGCATCTGTCCGCCGGACATCTGGCTGGGACGCTTATCGGTCTGATCCTTCAGTCCGACTTTCTCCAGTGCATCCAGAGCACGTCTGCGCCGTTCTTCCCGCGAAACACCAGACAGCGTCAGTGCCAGTTCCACATTCTGCAAAACGGTCTGATGGGGAATGAGGTTATAACTCTGAAAGACAAATCCAATCGTATGATTCCGGTATGTATCCCAGTCCCGGTCGGTATATTTCCGGGTCGATTTACCATTGATGATCAGGTCTCCGCTGGTGTAGGAATCCAGTCCGCCGATAATATTCAGCATCGTGGTCTTGCCGCATCCGGACGGTCCCAGAATCGAAACGAATTCGTTCTCCCGGAACTTGACGCTGATTCCCTTGAGGGCA
Source organism: Solobacterium sp. (assembly GCA_017539385.1). GTDB lineage: Bacteria > Bacillota_I > Bacilli_A > Erysipelotrichales > Erysipelotrichaceae > Bulleidia. Next base: position 11,357 of record JAFYHC010000024.1, read on the forward strand.
TGTACAACGCCATTGCCGGTCGTATAATCTTTTTTAATATCCCGTAATTCAAGCATTGTGTATCCCTCCTTTCATTTCTGCATTGGCATTATGACCGCTTCCAGGCGAAATTTCAATGTACATGCATGGAATTCTGATGCTTTTTTTCCAAAAAGAAAAGGACAGGCAAACTGCCTGTCCCGCATGACTCAGTCAAGAATTTCGCCGTTGCTTTCGCAGACTTTCTTATACCAGTAGAAGCTGTCTTTGCGGCTTCTGGAGAAGTCACCGGTGCCATCGTCATGGCGGTCAACATAGATGAAGCCATAACGCTTTGCATACTGTCCGGTACCGGCAGATACCAGGTCGATCGGTCCCCATGTGGTATAGCCGATGAGCGGAACGCCTGCCTCACATGCCTTCTTCATGGACTGGATATGTCCCTTGAAGTAGTCAATGCGGTAGGTATCATGGATACTGCCGTCTTCCTCTACCTTGTCAAATGCACCGAAGCCGTTTTCAACAACCATTAACGGGAGTCCCGGATAACGGTCTGCCAGTGTTTCCAGTGTGTGCTCCAGTCCGTCCGGATCGATCTGCCAGCCCCAGTCAGAAGCCTTCAGATACGGGTTCTTTCCGCCGTGCGTCATATTTCCGCCGGTCGTCTCTGCACCTTCGTGTGTTGTGATGCAGTTGGACATGTAGTAGGAGAAGGTATGGAAGTCGACGGTTCCTTCTTTCAGGATCTTTGCGTCTTCTTCGTTGTCGATGAAGTACGGATCAACACCGAGTTCTTTCAGATACTTCTTAGCCCAGATTGGATAGCAGCCGCGTACCTGCACATCGCAGCACAGATTGTTCTTCAGATTTTCTTCGTGATCGCATGCCAGGACATCCTTCGGATCCGGTGTCAGCGGGTATGCTGTAACGTGTGCGATCATATTGCCGATCATGAAGTCCGGATTGATCTCATGACCAAGCTTGACGACTTTTGCACTGGCTACGAATTCATTGTGCAGTGCTTCGAAGGTTCTCTGCTTGTTGTTCTTCAGATCAGAGAGCTTGATCGGATGGGTCGCCTTGATGTCTTCTTCATCCATGACCCCCAGACCATACAGGTCGCCGATGCCGCCTTCGCCCATGCAGCAGATGTTGATCTCATTGAATGTGAGCCAGTATTTTACTTTGTTCTTGTAGCGGCGGAAGATCGTTTCGCAGTATTTTACGAACAGATCGATGACTTTGCGGTTGGCAAATCCGCCGTAGTTGGTAACGATTGCCCACGGGATCTCATAGTGGCAGATCGTGACCAGCGGTTCGATATTGTGCTTCCTGCACTCATCGAAGACGCTGTCATAGAAAGCAAGACCTGCTTCGTTTGGTTCGGCATCATCACCATTCGGATAGATACGTCCCCAGTTGATGGACAGACGGAATACATTCCATCCCATCTCTGCAAACAATGCGATGTCTTCTTTGTAATGATGATAGAAGTCAATTGCTTCGTGGCTCGGATAGAATGCATTCGGGTCTGTGACAGGCAGGAAGGTACGCGGTGTATTAACATCGCCTCCTAATAACATATCCGGAACACTCAGTCCCTTGCCATCTTCCAGATACGCACCTTCACACTGGTTTGCCGCAACAGCGCCGCCCCATAAAAATCCTTTTGGAAAGCTCATATGTATTATTCTCCCTTCTTTCTTTTCTACTATAAATTTATATGGAAACCAAGCGTCTTTCAACAGAAGATATTCCCATAGTCAGGACATTGTGCATCGTTTCGTTTACAATAAAAAGCATGACTGAGGAACGATTGAACGAAGCCGGTATCCGGATCGATCCGGATGATACCTATGGGCATGGATTCTATGATGACTGCATCATGATCGTATGTGCAGAAGAAGATGTCATGACGCAATTGCTGAAACATACCCGTCATGGAAATGAGGATCTCTGGATGCTGAAGGACATGACACCTGCAGAGAGTGACCTGCCCATCCCCTCCGGCATCTATTTTCATACCAGTGAATCCTGGTATCTTGCCAAGACTGCAGACTTCTGCTGGCAGCTGTCTGCCAAAAGCACCAGTGCTTCCTTTCTTGTATACAAAATAAAAGCACAGTACATGGCATCCGCTATGCTTCGCGCATACGAACTGCTGTACCATGCGGTATCCATTGACGGTTCATCCGTCTTCCTGCTTCAAAGGAATGTATAGTTTCCTTTGTACAGGCCGATGATGCCGTCTTTTTTGATCAGGATCTCATCATCATATGGTTCGATATACGAGACGATATCCCCTTTCTGCAGCGGCAGATGATAATCGGTATAGTCATAGCAGTACATCTGCTCCTTATACCGGTACATCCGCTCTTTTTTCACTGTGATCAAGTGTCCGTTTTCTTCCAGACAGCATGTGCATACACCATCCTGTTCATTGATTACCGTAATGCGGGTATGCGGAAACAGCAGACTGACCGGTTCGCGGGTTTCTTCCTGATCTTCCTGCACCTGGATCAATGGCAGCGCGTCGCAATACCCGCTTTCCCATGACTGCGTTCCCGGATACAGGATCAGATAGCTGATCTGTCCCCATGCCTTCATGGAATTGGCACCGTCAATGCTGAAAGAGGGATGGGATGGCTCATAAAAAACACGGTTGACGATCCTGTTGCCGGAATAGTTGGCAGAAGGCCAGTGACCGGCAATGACCGGTTTATCAAATGTACCGGGCTGGCGTGCGAATTCCGGCATGGTCAGACATTCCCATTCATCCTGTTCATGCAGAGAACCGGGATGGATCCCTGCGTGCACAAAGATATAGTCTTCGCTTTCCAGAATGACCGGAAGATCCCGCAGAAACGCAGCTTCTTCGGCATATTTCTCCTGTGCAAGCACATGCAGCTGTTCCAGCTTTTCCAGCGTGTCCGGCACAAAGCCGTTTTCTGCTGCGATATTGGCAAGAATGCTGTTTTTCATATCCAGGGAAGAAAGATACAGCAGGATCTCTTCTTCTTTGAATTCCCGGTTTTCCCACATCGTATAGATCCGGTCATTATTGCCAGCCGTCACAAATACATGCCCCTTCTGCACGTCACGCATGACATCCCGTACTAGCCGCAGGGAATCTCTTCCTTTTTCCAGAAGATCACCAACGATGACCAGGGCATCTTTATTGCCGAAACCGCACGCTTCTTTCACAAGACGATAGCCCTCGGGATCACCATGTATGTCGCTGATCACGATCACACGGCGATAAGAAGACAGGGAAATAAACCGATAGGATGCATATGAATTCTTCATACCTGTATTGTATCCTGTTTTCATGCAAAACGGCATGTGCCATGTATTGACTGTTTGTGATACATTGAACATAGCCGCCTATTTACAGCAGTACAGAATTATGTACTGCCGGTGCAGTATCATCCATACCAGAGGAGGAGATCCATGACAGTTTATATCTGTGAAGAATATCAGAAAGAATATCTGTTTCATGAACTGGCCAGGAAACAGAAAAATACGACCGTAATGGGAATACAGCTGCTGTCGCTGAAACAGGCTGTGCAAAGGGAAGAAGCACCTGATTCCCTTGCGCTGGAATTGCAGCTGATGCAGAAACTTTCCCCCCTGCAGGATCAGTTTCACAATTACGGTGCCATGTTCCGTTATCCGGTCTTTCTGCAGGAAGTACTGGATTTTGCCCGCTTATGCGCATTGTACGGCATTGCACCGGACGATCTGCCGGAAGACAGGGAGAATGAAAAAGAACTGCGCAGGATCCTGGAAGAAGCACTGCGTCTGCCGCTGGAAGAAGCATCGTTCCGCAGAAACCGGAAGATCTTTCTGGAGCGTCTTTCCCGTCCTGATGTTGTCTTTGTGCAGGGCTTTGAACAAGAGCCCTTCTATCAGCAGCTGAAAGAAGAAGCCGCAGCCAATGGCGCACAGCATCTGTCCCTGTCGGACCAGGAAACAGAAAATATCCACTTGCGTCATACCCTCTCCATGGAAAAGGAAATCGAAGCCGTTGCCCAGGACATCTGCACCCATGGCAAAACCTGTACGATCGTACTGAGCGATGCAAATGCCCAGATGCCCCATGTCGCAGCGGTCTTTGCCCGCTATGGCATCCGGTATTCCTGGACGGGCAGAGGCCTGCCCTCCCGCATCCATGAGATCTACTGCGCATTGGCAGAATTTGCCATGAGCCCGGACAGTGAGCATCTGCTCCATGCCATTTCTGCCGGTGCATTCTCCAGAGAATGTTCCCCGGCACTGTTCTCTTATCTGGAACGGCGCCAGATGCCCGATACACTCTGGCCGCAGCCGGTCAGTGAACAATACCGCTCCATCCGTGCATCATTGCAGAGCGAAAAAGACGTCGACCGGTCGTGGAAAGACTTTGCGCGCATTGAAAAAGAAATGGAACAGTATATCGCTTCCATACAGCCGGAGACAGATGCTCTTGTACATGTGACGAAGCAGGAAGGACTCAGTGAAGCTGCTTCGAAGCTGGCTGCGGCATATACCGTGCTGCAGAAGTCACCTTTGCTGCAATACCAGGGAGAATATGAACTGGCAATGCAATTGCGCAGTTCCCTGCAGACGATCCTGCCGCTTGTCCATACCGAAGAAGATGCCCTGTTTGCGATACGCTGTCTGGAAGGCATCAGTGCCCGCTCCTATGCCTATGCTTCACCCACTGTGCAGGTCACCGATCTTACCCATCCGGTTCCCCGCCGGGAAATCACCTATGTACTGGGAGCGGACGGCACATGCTATCCCGGTTTTGCGGCACGCAAGGGTCTTTTTGATGAAGACTATGTCAGCCGCATCCCCGCATTCCCTACCCTTCGCATGCGCTATGAATTGTATATGAAGGAGCTGGAATGGATCCGCAGAAGCGCAGATACACTGTATTACTCCTACTATACAAACGATTCCTCCGGACGGGAGAAACTGCTGGCATTTGCCATCGAAGACGAGATCCATAACCGCTCTCTGCCCGACAATATCCTGTGGAATCTGATCGAATCCAGATACCGCTATCGTCCCGTGCATGCACTGCGGGAAGATACTGCCCGTGCCCTGTTTACAGATGACGGTGTCAATGTGCAGGGATCCATCTCCAGCATTGAGAGCTGGTTCCGCTGTCCCTACAGTTATTTCATTCATTACGGACTGCGTATCCAGTCCCGTGATCTGCCAAAGCTGGATGCCGCACTAGTGGGAACGATCCACCACGCCGCGATGGAACTGCTGATCCGCCAGTACCGCAAAGCTTATCCGTCACAGATGAATGAAGAGACATTGCGGCCTTTGATCCATGGTTACTTCGAAGCACTGGCAGTGACTGGCGAAAAGGACAGAAGTCTCTTGCTGATGAGCGAAGAGCGCATGCTGAAGACGCTGATCAAGACCGGCCGCTTCTTTCAACGCTGTGAACAGGATTCTGCTTCGTTCATACCGACGCTTGCAGAAGCAGATTTTCACAACATTACCTTCGCCGACCATGTCATCCTCAAAGGTACGATCGACCGGATCGATGTCAGTCTGGAACATGCTCTGTTCCGGATCATTGACTACAAGTCATCCACCAATGACCTGAATGAGAAACAGGTCCGTGCCGGCCTCAAGCTGCAATTGCTCACCTATATGCTGGCCGCAATGGAAGAACCGGCAATTCTGGAACAGATCCAGAACTCTGCACCGGCCTGTGCCTATTACTACATGATCAAAGAAGATGTTGTCAGCGACAGCAAAAAGACGGCTGCTGTGACGCGCAATAAGCGGACGCATGAAGGATCCGCGGTGGAATGGAAATTCCGCAAATACAGCGATGACCCCATGTCCCGCTATGTGGAAAAAGAGCGCTTCCTGGATGCCCATTCCGTCAATGGATGGTCCTTTGCGGAAGATCTCAGCGTACTGGACAGCGGCGGCATTCTGAAGAATACTGCTGCCCGGTATTCCCTGACGGCTGTGCGGGAATGTCTGGAAGATGTATACCGCTACTTCCATGAGACATTGCTGTCCGAAGACGGCATTGCACTGAAGCCGGTGAAATACGGCATGAACGGACCGTGCGAATACTGCGACTACCGTCCGGTCTGCCGCTTCCATGGCGAATACAATGACATGGTCGAACATTCCGAAGTAGACCTGAAGGAGGCTGCATATGAAGACTGACCGTTCCCGTTTTGATGTCGAACAGCGGTGTGCGATCGAAGAACTGTCCGGACGCAATATCATCGTCAGTGCTTCGGCCGGCTCTGGCAAGACCAGCGTGCTTGTCGCAAGGATCCTGAAACGATGCATCGATGACCGGGTCCCGGTACGCCGCATTCTGGCACTGACATTTACCAAGGCCGCAGCAGAAGAAATGAAAAACCGCCTGGCCAAAGAACTGCACAAACTGTATGAACAGGTACGCCATGACGGTGATCCAGATGATGCGGCCTATATCGAACAGCAGATCATTGATCTGGTATCTGCCGATATCACGACCATTGATTCCTGGTGTATGACAGTCATTCAGAAATACTACAATACGATCGGTCTGGATCCGGCAATGATCCAGAACATCATCAGTGAAAGCATCGATGCGCTGTATGAACTGGATGCCTTCTATGATGCTGTAAAGGCACTTTACCGGAAAGATCCAACACAGGCATCTGCCTTCTTTGAATACATGTCTCCCCGCAGTATCGATTATGAAGACAGTGTCTTCCGTTACTATATCCATCCCATCAACACATACGCTGCTTCGCTGTGTGATCCGGATGCCTGGTATCAGCAGGTACGTGCAACCTATGCAGAAGCTTCCTCCCTGGCGGATTATCCTGCCCCGGTAAGAGATGGCTGGTATGCATGGATCCTGCAGTTATGTGAAACGATCCGTGATAATGCACTTATCTGCAATGGTGCAAAGCGCACCAAGGCATTTACCGATGAAGAAGCCGATCTGCTTGTCAATACCGCCCAGGATGCATATATCTGTGCGAAGAAGCAGGATTATGAAGGACTGCGTGCCTGCATTCCTTCCTTTGTCAAAGCACGCACACCGGCTTCCCGCGATGCCGTCACAAAGCAGGCTGCGAAGCGTTACAACGAAGCACTGGACTCCCTTTTGCAGAATCTCTACAGTGAAGAAGTCTTCACCATCGATTCCGCAAAACATGCGCGTATCTTTGCGACACTGCTGGATCTTGCGGAAGATACCCGTGCCCGCTATCAGGCCTATAAGCGCATGAATACTGCCATGACCTTTGCGGACATGGAACGCTTTACGCTGGACATCCTTTCGGAAACCCGTCCGGTTGCCGGCATCCTCAGGGATGCCTATGATGAGATCCTGGTCGATGAATTCCAGGATACCAGCTTCCTGCAGAATGAGATCATCACCCGGATCTCCACCGGTTCCAATCTCTTCCGTGTCGGCGACATCAAGCAATCGATCTACCGTTTCCGCCAGGCACGCCCTTCCCTGATGCAGAGCCTGCTGGAAAAGGCAGAAGCCGATTCCACCCACGATGTGCACATCGCCCTGCATCATAATTACCGCTCCGTGCGTCCGATCGTAAACTTTGCAAATACTCTGTTTGGACGCTTAATGTCCGTGGAGGGACTCCGTTATCCGTTTACCGACAGCGATCTGTCCCGCATCGGTGAAAACGAAGCATGCCAGAAACGCCAGGGCAGCAGCCGTGAACCGGTCACCTGCCTGTACATCCCCTACAACAGTGAAGATAAGATGAGTGCATCCCAGCAGCGTACGGCCATGTCCGCTGCCATTGCAACAGCGATCCTGAAAAAGCATCAGGCCGGTGCACCATGGAAAAGCATGGCAGTGCTCGTACGCGGCAGAAACCAGAAGCTTGCATTAAAGCGAATCTTTGATCTGTATGATATTCCGTATGATCTCGATGCCCGGGAAGGCTTCTATCAGTCGGATCTATGCCAATTGATCCTGTCTGTCGCAAAGTATATGCGCAATCCATACGATGAGATCTCGCTCATGGCGATCCTGACATCCCCCATGTATGAACTCAGTGATCAGACCATTGCCGAAGCGGTACTGGATGTCCGTTCTGCTGTGAAAGAAATGAAACGCACAGAGCAGCCCTGCACCATCGGCAATGTACGCAGCTATCTGCATATGCCGCCGCAGGAGGCATTTGAAAATATGACGGCAGGAAGTGATCTGCGTTCTGCGATGCTGGTATTCTGGCCGCATATCCAGAAATTCTGCGACCGTCTCAAAGATACTGTTCTGGCAGATGGAATACAGGCAATGCTTGCCCGCTGGATCAATATGACCTGCGGTCCGTCCGGGGATGCGGCTGCGCCGGATATTCTCTATGACCGGCTTTCCGCACAGAGCCGTGCCAATTTCAACTATCTCTTTGACACCTTTACCGATGTCCGCTTCAACGATCTGGATTCCTTTATCCGTCTGATCGAAGAAAGCACAGATGAGCAGTCCAGTGAAGCTGTCTCTGTCGGAAAAGACGATGATGTTGTCCAGGTGACCACGATCCATGGATCCAAGGGTCTGCAGTATCCGACAGTATTCCTGTTCGGCACCGGAAGCAGTTCCCATCCGCGTCATTCCGGCGTCACGATCGATGATGAACTTGGCTTTGCAATTCCCGATATGGATACCGATTACCGGGTCAAACTGCCGACTATTCCTTCCATCCTGATCGCAGAAAACGATAACAAGGAAGAAATGGAAGAATTCATCCGTCTGTTCTATGTCGCCGTCACCCGTGCCGCAAGCCGCCTGTATCTGGTGGAATGCCTGGAAAAGGATGATATACCCTTTACCGACAGTCTGACCATGGATGATCTGAAAGCCTATAAGGGAGGTACGCTGGGACTGACATTGCGTGCAATGCGTCATGAAGGCGAATTTGATCTCGATCCGGAGACCGGCTTCCCATTATTCATGATGGAAGAAGCGGAAATCATGGATCCCCCGCAGAAAACGATGCACATTGCACCGGTGCATTTCCCCCGGGCAGCGAAGCAGACTTCGCTTCTTCCGGAAATGATCACACCAAGTTCCCTGGAGCGTCCGCGCATGCAGAAAGATACGGTCAATGTACTGCCGCCGCTGGCCTTCGGAAAAAATCGCGGTACTGCCTACGGTACAATGATGCATGCATTGGCAGAAGCATTGCCGGATGATATTGCATGGGATGGAGATCTGATCCGCAAAGAAGCCGTAAAACTGGGATACGATGCAGCGGATGTCTATGACAGTTCCATCACGGCACTGCAGAATTTCCAGAATTCCGATCTGTACAAAGCCTGTGCCGGCATGCGCATCTACAAGGAATATCCCTTCTACACCGAAGCATTCGGACGCATGAACGGATCGATCGACTTTGCGGCTATTGGCGATACAAAGATCATCCTGATCGATTTCAAGACGGATAACAAAACACCGGACGCAATACGCGAAGACTACAGCGGCCAGCTCAATGCCTACCGCAGGATCCTGCAGACTGCCTATCCGGACAAACAGGTCGAAGCCTATGCCTACAGTTTCCATAATCATTGCGCAATCATCATCCCCGAAGAATAAATCATGCTAGAATAGACTAAGAACGGAGGTCATTTCAATGGCAGAATTCAATACAGAAAAAGCAAAAGAAATCCTGGAAAAAGGCACAGCCGAAGCCCAGGAACTCATTCAGGATCCGTCTAAAGTTCAGGATCTGCTGAAACAGCTCCAGGACAATATCAAAGATATTCCTGTTGCAGGAACGACATTAGCCAAAGTACCGGTCATGATATCCATGGTGAAAAGCTACATCACCAAGGAATACACAGAGGTTTCTCCCAAAGTTGTGGCAGCCCTCGTCAGTGCATTCCTGTATCTGGTAAAGAAAAAGGATATCATTCCTGACAACATCCCGCTCCTGGGAAAAGTCGATGATCTTGCTGTGATTGGTCTTGCCATCAATCTGTGCAGCAGTGAGCTGGATGCCTACACTGCATGGAAAGAAAGCCGTACAGCAGAACCGGCACCGGAAGAAGACAGCGGCGAGTAAAAAATAGGGTCTGTTTGGGTATGATTCCAAACAGACCTTTTTAGTCGATGAACCAGTCGGTGAAGGTCCATCTTCCGTTCTCTGGATTAACATAGCCTTCACCGTGCTCTGTATAGTTATAGACAATGCGGTAATAATGCACCGTTCCCTGCTCATCCATGCCGCGGACGATGTAATACATATCATCCAGCGTCTGGCAGCTGGAGCAGCGATACCAGCTTCCCCGGAATGATTCGCACCCATCGCCGAGAATTGCTTTCGGCAGTGCATTATAGGCGATCAGTGCGTCTTCCATCGTTTCATAGCGCTCGGTAGACGGTGCTGTTTCAATGTTTACACCGATCAGACCGATCTCATCTGCTTCATACCAGTGATCGCTGAACTGCCAGGATGCCCTTACCTGTTCGTGCAGACGGTCTGCCACAAGCACCTGAAGCGATGCTTCGGCGCGGTTGCCGCTGCGGTCACATGCCGTCACTGTAAGTGTATATGATCCAATCGTGCCGGTATCGACATTATGTACAACGGTATACCAGCCATTGCCCGGATTCCGCGGCTCGCTGTCCGCATACTGCAGGGCACCGTCAACCGGATCCTCCACAGACAGGATGTACGCACCCGGTTCAAAGGCTTCCCCCGGGGAAAGCACCGGTGCTTCGGAAAGCGTGATCAGCGGCGGCTGGTTGTCTTCCACACGGAATGCTTTTTCATATTCCCGGGTAACTTTCTGTCCATACTGGTCTGTTTCCGAAATGGTATATACGGCATCGATTGCACCGATCTTATGCAGATCCAGAGAAGACGGCTGCACCGTTAATGTACCGTTATGATCGGAAGCATATTGCGAAAGGTCAATGGATCCGGGACTGTATTCAAATACTGTCGGCATCCCTTCCGCAAATGTCAGATAGAGTGACTCATACACCTGCCGGTAGGATTCCTGCCGTTTCTTTGCATAGGCTTCGTAATACAGTGTCCCAAAGCCAATTGCGCACGCTGAAACGATCGTCAGGATCCACAGCAGCAAGGGACGCTTCTTTGCGCGCTTTACATACTGTTTTTCCCGATTCAGCAGGTTTACTGCGGCTGTTTTCCATGTATTCCATTTTTCTTTGAAATCGTTCATGTCACTCCTGTGCCCTCACTGACCAACGGTCAGCACCCATACTATAGCCATATTTATGCAAAAGGTAAAGAAGGGAGACATTTTGTTTTATGTACGCCTGTCTTTCCGCTACAATACGTTTATGCAGCAGAAAAGAAAGATCCCGAAAATTTTCCTGTATGGTGCTGTCATTGCGGCAGTCACATACGCTGTATCACGAAAGCCTGTGACAAAGCCAAAAGCAGCACCGGTCCGCGAGACCGTCACGCCGCCGAAGAAGAAGACTGCTTCTGTTGTTTCGACATGGCTCATGTGGATGATGGCGATCCTGTGTTACGCTGCAGCAGACACACTGTGGCCGCATACCCTGCCACTGGTGCGTGGAAGACTCAGGGATGCCATCAAAATCACCTTGCAGGAAATACCTGCTTCCAAATCCGTCAATGATCATTTCCTCCATCTGCAGGAGGATATCGCTTCTATTCTGCAGCAGGAAGAAGGCGACTGGTCCGTCTATGTATGCAATCTTGATACGGAAGAAGAATTCTGCATCCATGATGAGCCGATGCCCTCTGCCGCATTGATCAGGCTGTTTACGGCCGGCGCATATCTCGATAAAACCGAGAAGCAGGAGATCGAATACACCGAATGGGATGAGAGCAATCTCTATTACATGCTGGTTCATTCCAGCGATGCCGCATGGATCTCTCTGGAAACCGCTATTGGTCAGGGATCCTACGAAGCCGGCTGTCAAGCAGTGACCGATTTTGCCCATTCCCTTGGCTGCACATCTACTGAGCGCCGGGTGCAGGAAGATGCAGAGGACAGCGTCAATGTCACAAAAGCAAGAGACGTCGGAATGGTATTGAAAATGCTCTTGCGCGGCAGCTATGTCTCCCCGCAGGCTTCAGAAACGATCCTGAATTATCTCTACCAGCAGAACCATACCGATACGATCCCTGCAGACAATCCGCAGGATGAAGCAATCGCTGTCAATAACATGCAAGAGCTCATCACAGCGGAAAACGAAGCAGCGATCGTTTCTGGTGAAAAAGCCAATTACATTCTTGTCGTGCTGTCGGATGGTGTCGATTCAGCGCATGCACAGGAAGTTATTCAACGCCTTTCGGAAACCGTCTATGCATTCAGCGAAGAAAAAGGCATAAAAAATACACCGGCAAAGCCCGCTTCCCCAACGAAAAACGCAGATCAGTGATCTGCGCTTTTTTCAGGAAGCCTTGAAGTTGTATACCGGCTTTACAACCGTCAGGATCTCGATGCTTTCCGCAACATTTTCAATGATGCCTTCCGCATCCTTGTACGCACCCGGTGCTTCATCCAGAGTGGATGAACCGACGGATGTCGTATAGATGCCTTCCATCGTTTCACGGAATGCTTCTACGGTAAGTGTCTGCTTTGCAGCAGCACGGGACATTCTGCGGCCGGCACCGTGCGGGCCGGAACAGTTCCAGTCTGCGTTTCCCTTGCCTTTGCCAATGATGCAGCCATCGCGCATATTCAGCGGAATGATGACCATTTCGCCATTCTGTGCAGAGATTGCACCTTTGCGCAGGATCCGGTGTTCGGTATCGATGTAGTTGTGGATGCAGTGCCAGTGCACTGTATCCTCTAATGCACATCCATACAGCTTTGACAGGATGATCCGTGCAATGGTCTCACGGTTCTTTGCGGCATATGCCTGACAGATCTTCATATCATGCAGATAATCTTCCAGATCCTGTCCCTTTAATACCGCCAGGTCCTTATCCTGCAGAGCATACTGCTCATGATAGAACTTCTTCAGGCGTTCCAGTTCCTGCGCGATCTCACGCTGTCTGCCGGCCTGCTTCAGTTCCTCTGTACGCTCTTTGCATGCACGCTGCAGTGCATCGCGTCCATACTGCATCTGTTCCTGTGCCTTTTCCATATACAGTTCACAAACCTGTTTGCCAAGGTTTCTGGAACCGGTATGGATGACAAGATACTGTCTGCCGCTTTCTTCCTGATCGACTTCAATGAAGTGATTGCCGCCGCCCAGCGTACCGATGGATGCAAGCAGATAGTCTTTGGACTTCAGCTCCTTCGCACAGACAAGCTGATCCAGGTCAAAGGATTCCACCGCATGTTCATGCACGCTCATGCCGGCCGGCACATACGCATGGATCACACGGTCCAGTACCGAAAAATCATGGATCACTTCCGGCAGTTCCACAACGAACATACCGCAGCCGATATCCACACCGACCAGATTCGGACAGACCTGATCTGTAATATGCATCGTTGTACCGATCGTACATCCCTTTCCGGCATGTACATCCGGCATGAATCGCAGATGTGCATCCTTTGCGAACGGCTGGTTTAGCAGATTGATAATCTGTGAAAGTGCAGCCTCTTCAATGTCATCCGTAAAGATCTTCGCTTCCGCATATTTTCCTCTCAGTTCAAACATCTGTTTCACCTCCGTTTCTGTCTATACAATACCATCTTCTGATTCTTTCAAATATGAGGGGGTAGTGAACCTCCCCGCCTAAGTGCGCTGCACTATAGACGGGGCTTCCAAGGCACCTGTGGTGCCAAAGACTTTCGTCTGGCTAATGATACAGTTGATACCCAGTTAAGGCAGAACTAATCTTACCTTAACCCGGTACCACTAA
>JAFYHC010000025.1 GCA_017539385.1 Solobacterium sp.
ATGGTCTTCCAGAACTATGCACTGTATCCGCATATGACGGTCTTCGATAATCTAGCATTTGCACTCAAACTGCGTCATGCACCGAAAGATGAAATCGAAGAAAAGGTGCGTGAAGCGGCCTCTGTATTGGATATCATGCAGTATCTGGACCGTAAGCCGAAAGCTCTTTCCGGCGGCCAGAGACAGCGTGTTGCCATTGGACGTGCCATTGTGCGTTCCCCGCAGGTCATGCTGATGGATGAGCCTCTTTCCAACCTGGACGCAAAGCTGCGCAACCAGATGCGTGCAGAGATCATCAAACTGCGTCAGAGGATCGATACAACATTCATCTATGTTACCCATGACCAGACAGAAGCCATGACATTAGGCGACAGAATCGTCATCATGAAGGATGGCTTTATCCAGCAGATCGGTACACCGCAGGAAGTATTCAACCATCCGTACAATCTGTTTGTAGCCACCTTTATCGGCACACCGCAGATGAATCTGTTTGAAAATGCAGACCTGATCTGCACAGAAGGCAGATATGCAGTAAAACTGGCAAACTACACTGTTGAATTATCCGAAGACAAGCAGAAAGCACTTGCCGCAAAGAATGTACAGCCGCAGAAATGCACGCTGGGTGTCCGTCCGGAACATATGTCCCTGAGCAATAACGGTGTCCCTGCAGTTGTAGATGTATCTGAAATGATGGGTTCCTCCATTCATCTCCATGTTACTTCCCTGGATCAGGATGTCGTACTTGTCGTTTCAACACTGAATATGTCGGAGCAGGAAGTGAAATCTCTGACTGGCGGTGCCGGCGTCACCTATACATTCCCGGGAAGTGCATGCCACCTGTTCTCGAATGAGACAGGAATCAATCTGGAAGCCTGAATCCAGCCAATACAAAGCGAATAATTCTCCCATTGGAGATTCCCTCCCTGAGCGGTACAAATACAGGATCTTTCGTAATGCAGACCGATTATCTGTACCGCTTTTCTTAATGGAAAAACAGAAGAAAGGTTAGTTGTAATGCTTGCTGTTAATGAAATCAGAAAACAATTGAATGAACAAATCCTGCTCAGCCGTCTGTCCCGTCTGTACTGCTGCAGTGAAAGCGAAGCAATGCAGGAAGCCGGACGGTACAGCCATGTGCTGGATGGACTGGAAAAAACATTTGGAACGCAGAAAGAAGCTGCTTTATTCAGCGCACCCGGGCGGACGGAAATCGGCGGCAATCATACCGATCACCAGCATGGCTGTGTTGTGGCAGGCAGTGTCAATATCGATATGATCGCAGCAGTCGCTCCCAATTCTCTTAACCGGATGCGTCTGATGAGTGAAGGCTATGACATGTGCGAAGCAGATCTGAATGATCTCGATAAAAAAGAGGAAGAAGAGGGAACCAGCAGTGCGATCCTGCGCGGAATGTGCAGAGCATTCAAAACACGCGGTGCTTCGCTTTCCGGACTGGATCTCTATGTGACATCCAATGTGCCCGGAGGAAGCGGCGTATCCTCCAGTGCAGCGTTTGAAACATTGATTGGGACCATTCTCAATGAACTGTTCATGAATGAAAAGGCAGATGCCGTTGAGATTGCAAAGATCGGCCAGTGGGTGGAAAATGTCTACTTTGGCAAGCCATGCGGTCTGATGGATCAGATGGCGTGCAGTGTGGGCGGAGTTATTGCCATTGACTTTAAGGATCCTTCTCAGCCCATTGTTCAGAAAACAGAACTGGACCTGCACAAGGCAGGATTTGCCCTCTATATCATCAATTCCGGTGCTGGACATGAAGACCTGACCGATGAATATGCGGCTGTACCGGCAGAGTGCTGTGCTGCAGCGAAAGCATGCGGCTATACGCATCTGCGCGATGTACCGGAAGAATTCTTTCTGGAACGCATCCCGCAGATCCGTGAAGAATGCGGTGACAGAGCAGTCCTGCGTGCGCTGCACTTTTTCCATGAAAACAGGCGTGCCCAGGAAGAGGCTGCTGCGATTCGCAGACATGATTATGCATCCTTCCTGCAGCTGGTCAAAGAGTCCTCTGACAGCAGCTGGGAATATCTGCAGAATATTACACCGGCCGGTGCCGCAAAGCACCAGGAAGTCGCTCTGACCATTGCACTGGCCAGAGAAGCACTGGCAGGTGAAGGCGCAGTGCGTGTTCATGGCGGAGGCTTTGCCGGGACCGTGCAGGCATTTGTACCGGAAGAAAAAGCGGAGCACTTTGAAGCATATATGGAAAAGATACTTGGCAAAGATGCCTGCCACAGAATGGCCATCCGTCCGGAAGGCGGCGTACGGATCCTTTAGGAGAACACTATGATACAGAAAATGATTGCATCCCTTGTACAGTATGGAATTCGTGAAGAACTGATCCAGATGGAAGATGCTGTATATGTACGCAATTGCCTCCTTTCCGTCATGAAGGAAGATGCCTATGAAGAAACCGAAGCGGAAGAGATCCCGCTTGCGGATATTCTTTCGGCATTGTGCGATGAAGCAGTGAAGAAAGGTATCTGTGCAGATACTGTCACTGCACGGGATCTGTTTGATACACAGTTGATGGGATGTCTTACCCCATGGCCTTCGGATGTACGCAGGACATTTGCATCCATCCTTCACAGATGCCGTCCTGAAGCAGCCACCGACTGGTATTATCGATTCTCGCAGAAGACCAACTACATACGCACAGACCGAATCGCGCGCGATGTGAAGTGGAAAGCAGATACGGAATTTGGACAGCTGGAGATCACGATCAACCGTTCCAAGCCGGAAAAAGATCCCAAAGAGATCGCCGCTGCCGGTGCAGCTGTGCAGACTGGATATCCCAGATGCCAGCTTTGTCTGGAAAATGAGGGATATGCGGGCAGACTGAATCATCCGGCAAGACAGAATCACCGGATCATACCGGTGACGCTGGATGAGGAACAGTGGTATATGCAGTACAGCCCATATGTGTATTACAACGAACACTGCATCGTATTCAGCGGTAAACATGTGCCAATGAAAACGAACCGTTCCACATTCCGCAGACTGCTTGACTTCGTAAAGCAGTATCCGCATTACTTTATTGGCTCCAATGCGGATCTTCCGATCGTCGGCGGCAGTATTCTGAGCCATGAGCACTTCCAGGGCGGACGGCATGACTTTGCCATGGCCGAAGCACCCATTGAAACGGAATGGCGCTTTGCCGGCATGGAGGAAGTCCGTGCAGGCATTGTCCGCTGGCCGATGAGCGTGATCCGGCTGATCAGTGAAGATGACAGGAAAATAGAAGAACTTTCCTCCCGAATACTGGACGCATGGCGGGCATACAGCGATGAAGCCTGCGATATCTATGCATATACAGACGGCATTCCCCATAATACGATCACACCGATCTGCCGCCGCAGGGCAGGCAGATATGAGATGGATCTGGTGCTGCGCAACAATCGCACGTCGGAGGAATACCCGCTGGGCATCTTCCATCCCCATAGTGATCTGCATCACATCAAGAAGGAGAATATCGGCCTGATCGAAGTAATGGGTCTTGCCGTATTGCCGGGACGTCTGAAAGAAGAACTGGAAATGCTGGCAGATGCACTGGTGCAGAATCTGCCGGAAGAGGCATACAGCCAGCAGATCCAGAAACATATTCCGTGGGCAAAACAGATCGCAGAAACATATGATCTCACACCGGACAATGTCCAGGAGATCCTCAGAAAAGAGACCGGCATCGTATTTGCACGTGTACTGGAAGATGCCGGTGTGTATAAGCGGGATGAAAACGGCAGGGCAGGTTTCCTGCGTTTCCTGCAGAGTATTTAGGAGGTATGCAGAATGGCAATCCTTGTTACAGGCGGCGCCGGCTATATTGGCAGCCACACATGTGTTGAACTCTTAGAGGCTGGTTATGACATTGTTGTAATCGACAACTGGTACAATGCCTCCCCGGCCGTACTGGACCGCATCCGCACGATCACCGGGAAAGACTTCCGCTTCTTTGAAGCAGACGTAACAGACAGAAACGCACTCCGGACAGTATTCCGCAAATGCGAGGATATCGATGCAGTCATCCAGTTTGCGGCATATAAAGCCGTTGGAGAAAGCGTCCGGAAACCGATCGAATACTATACGAATAATCTGAACTGCACATTGTCCGTACTGGATGTCATGCGGGAATTCAACTGTCACCGGTTTGTATTCTCTTCTTCTGCCACGGTATATGGCGATCCGGCATCCGTGCCGATCACCGAATCATTCCCGGTTGGCGCTACGACCAACCCATATGGCACAACGAAAGCATTCACCGAGCGGATCATCCGTGACTGCTGCGCTGCCGATCCTTCGCTGCAGGCCGCAATACTGCGCTATTTCAATCCCATTGGCGCACATGCGTCCGGCCTGATCGGGGAAGATCCCAACGGCATACCGAATAACCTGGTACCCTATATTGCCAAAGTAGCCGTCGGAAAGCTGGAAAAGATCCATGTGTTTGGAAATGATTATCCTACCCATGACGGGACCGGTGTACGTGACTATATCCATGTGACGGATTTGGCAAAAGGGCATGTATGCGCAATACGGAAACTGGAGAGTGATCCGGGTCTTGTCATCTATAACCTTGGTACAGGAAAGGGATATTCCGTACTGGAAGTGATCCATGCATTTGAAAAAGCATGCGGCAGAAGCCTGCCGTATGTCATTGAAGAGAGGCGGGCTGGCGATATTGCGGAATGCTACGCTGATCCGTCACTGGCAAAAAGAGAACTGGGATGGGAAGCGGAATATGGCATTGAAAAGATGTGCGAAGATTCCTGGAACTGGCAGACAAAGAATCCGGATGGATATCCGAAAGGATCATGAGAATAGAATATATTACAGCGGCACATTACCGCATACGGTATCGTAACGGCACAGAAACCGACGGAAGAGACAACATCACGCTTTCCCGTCAGGATACAGAGGGATGCACGGTCTATACATTGCATGCAAAGGACCTGAAGGAGCCGCTGGATCTGGATGAAGCATTTGTTGTGACAATGGAAACCAATCTTGCACCGGTGCGCATGACTGCCATGTATATGCTGAATGACTGGTGGACAAGACCTGCTTTCATTCATACGTATGCAGAAATACCAGACAGGACACAGGTGCTGCTTGTGGAAACAGAACAAGAGTATGCGGTGGTATTGCCGCTGGTATCCAGCCAGTATAAGGCAGAACTGATTCCCGGTACTGAGAACGCACTGCGCTTACGGATCTTTTCGGGAGTAGAAGATGCCGGTGACTTCAGTGCACCGGTATGCCTGTTCTGCACCGCAGAAAGCCCCCGTACAGCCGTTGAAACAGCCATGAAGACAATGGCCGACCTCTGCAGAATACCATTGCGCAAAGAGCGCAAAATGCCTGCTATGCTCAATTATCTGGGCTGGTGCAGCTGGGATGCCTTCTACCGGGATGTAAGTGCAGAGGAATTACAGAATAAAGCAAAAGAACTGCAGGATAAGAATGTACCGGTACGCTGGTTTCTGATCGATGACGGATGGCTGACAACTGAAGGAATGAAACTTGCGGCGTATCATCCGGATGAACAGAAATTCCCCGGCGGATTCCATCCGGTCATTGAAAAGATCCGCAAAGACAGCAAAGTAAGCTGGTTTGGTGTATGGCATGCCGTATGCGGTTTCTGGGAAGGCATCGCAGAGGGAAGCGAAATTGCAGATGCATCCTGCATCTATCGTACAAAAGACGGCAATCTGTATCCGGGACCGCCGCATACCGAAGACTTCTATCAGAAATGGTATGCGTATCTGAAGGCAGAGGGAATTGACTTTGTGAAAGTTGACGGACAGAGTACCGTTGCACATTTCTTCCGGGATAACATCGCTGCACCGCAGGCGGCGCGCGAACTGCTCCAGTCGATCGAAAGGGCATCCGCGCAGATGGATCACAATGTGATCAACTGCATGGGCATGGCAATGGAATCGATCGTCGCAAGAACAATGACAGCCGTATCGCGCAATTCCGATGACTTTGTACCGTCGCGGGGACGGGATGGTTTCCGTGAACATCTTCTGCAGAATGCCTACAATTCCCTGTATCACAATATGTTCTATGTATGTGACTGGGATATGTTCTGGACAAAGCAGGAAGATGCTTCGATGCATGCACTGTTGCGCGCTGCCAGCGGCGGACCGGTCTATTTCAGCGACCGTGTCGGTGAAACACATGCGGAAGTCCTGCGTCCGCTTGCATATGAAAACGGAGAAGTGCTGTGTCTGGAGCGCTCTTTGCTGCCGACGGATGACTGCATCTTCAGAGATCCGCTGCAGGAAGGCGTCCTCAAACTGCATAATTACGGCAGGTGCGGGAATGAACGTACCGGAATGCTCGCCGTATTCAATCTCACAGATGCACCGCAGGAATACACTGCATCTTCATCTGAGATCGGCGAGCTTGATCCCAATGCACACTATGTGATCTATGACTGGTTTGCAGGAAAGACCGTATCGTCTCTTAACGGCACATTAGAGCCGGACGAATACCGCTGGTACCTGTTTGCCCCGGAAGGAAAGCATATGGCTGTATTTGGCAGAACAGACAAATATGCCGGTGCTGCAGCTGTTGCAAACTGGCAGGAAGACGAAGACTATGACCGCATCCTGCTGAAAGAGGGCGGACCATTTGCGTGGTATACGCAATACGGGATCCGTTCTGTCACAGTCAATGGCATTGACCGGACGAAGGATGTATCCTGCAGCGAGGGATTGTGTACGCTCGATACAGGTGATCATACACCGGCCGAGATCATCGTGAAGTTTGACAAATAAATAGATTCAGAAGCCAGAGAAATAAGCACTCTCTGGCTTTTTTTGTAAAAAAAATCGTAAAACCGGCAAAACATACTCTTGACACGCTGTAAACGATTACATATATTATATATGGAAACGTTAACGGAAACGTACACGGTAACGTAAACGGGAGCGTGAACAGAATCGGGGTGGGGGAATGAAAACAATCAAGGATATTGCCAGATTGTCCGGTTTCAGCACCGGTACAGTTTCCCGCGTCATTAACAATCACCCGGATGTCAATCCGGAAACACGCAGAAAGATCGAAGAAATCATTGCAGAGACAGGCTTCCAGCCCAATGCCAATGCAAAGTTTCTCAAACAGACCATCTCTTCTACGATCACTGTGATCGTAAAGGGTATCCAGAACAGTTTCTTCGAAACGATCCTGGAAGAAATGCAGAAGGCATTCAAGGAAAACGGCGAAGAAGTCACCGTTGTCTTTCTGGACGAAGCGGAAAACGAAGTCACTGCAGCGAAGCAGATCTGCTCCACACGCAAACCGCGGGGATTGATTTTCCTTGGCGGCAATACCAAAGAGTTCGCAAAGAACTTTGCATCGATCACTGTGCCCAGCGTGCTGGTGACGGTAGATGCTTCACAGCTTGGTTTTGAAAATCTGTCCAGTTTTACGACCGATGATATCTCCGGTGCCAAGGAAGCAGTCGGCTATCTGATCCGCAGCGGACACCGCAAAATCGGCATTGTCGGCGGCAGTCTGGAAGAAACAAACGGACAGTTGAGCACATTCCGTCTGCAGGGAGCACAGGAGATCCTGTCACGGCATCAGATCCCGTTCTCCTTCGAAGAGAACTATGCACCATGCCGCTTCTCACTGGAAGACGGATACATGGCCGGACGGGAACTGCTCAGGAAGAATCCGGACATCACCGGTATCTTTGCGCTCAGTGATCTCATTGCGATCGGTGTCGTGCGTGCAGCCAGAGACGAAGGGAAACGGGTCCCGGAGGACCTGTCCGTCATCGGCTATGACGGCATTGAATATGTTCGCTACAGTGTGCCGCGCATTGCGACCGTGCGCCAGGATGCGGCACAGCTTGCCAAACGCAGCGTAGAAGACCTGCTGATGCGGGTCAGCTACACACGGGCGGCAGTTCACGAGAAGATCCCCTATACCGTGATCGCAGGGGAAAGCGTGATCCATCCAAAGAATTGATCACGTTTGAATCAGACGCAGCTGTAACAGGAGTTACAGAAAAAAGTTTTGCTTAGGGAGGAAATTATGAAAGGCAAAAGAATTCTCACTGCAGGTATTTCTGCACTTATGAGCATCTCCATGCTGGCAGGATGCTCATCCAGCACACCGGCTTCCAGCAGCAGTGCAAAACCGGGAACGGACGAAGTCATCACGCTGACCGTCTGGTCTCCGCAGGAAGATCAGGCAGATGATCAGGGCAACTGGCTGAACAAAGAACTGGAAGCGTTCAAGGCAGCACATCCGGAATGGAAACTGGAATTCAAACTCGGCACATGCGGTGAAGGCGATGCCGGTTCCATGGTTACACAGGATTCTGAAGCTGCAGCAGATGTATTCATGTATGCAAATGACCAGATCCCGACACTGCTGAATGCAGGCGCATTGGCAGAACTGGGCGGCAGCACACTGGAAGCGATCAATGCAAATAATGATAAGGGTATTGTAGACTTCCTGACCTATGACGGCGGTGTGTATGGTGTTCCGTTCACAACAAACACATGGTTCATGTACTATGACAAGCGCGTCTTCACAGAAGAAGATGTCAAGAGCCTCGATACAATGCTGGAAAAAGGCGTTGTAGCATTCCCGCTGAACAATGGCTGGTACAATGCTTCATTCTTCCTCGCAAACGGCTGCAAGATGTTTGGTGATGACGGCACAGACGGTTCTGCAGGCGTCCAGTTCGGCGGCGATGCAGGACTTGCTGTAACAAACTATCTGATCGACCTTGCTGCAAACAAGAACTTCGTCAATGATGAAAACGGCGTTGGTGTCGGCGGTCTGGGTGAAGGCAAAGTCAATGCATTCTTCTCCGGTTCCTGGGATTACAACAACGTTGTCAATGCAATCGGTGAAGAGAATGTCGGTGTAGCAGTACCTCCGACAATCAAGATCAACGGTGAAGAAAAGCAGTTGCTCTCCTTCTCAGGTGTTAAGGCTGTTGGTGTCAATGCACACTCCAAGCACATGGAACAGGCTGTAGCACTCGCTGCATTCCTGGGCGGAACACAGGCACAGCAGGATCACTTCGATCTGCGTGCAATCGTTCCGACAGACAAGAACGTAAAAGTGCAGGGCAACTCTCTGATCGACGTACAGAATGCGACGGTCGTAGGTGCATCCTTTGCACAGCCGTTCGTTCCGGAAATGAACAACTACTGGACACCGGCTGCTGACTTCGGCAAGAACATCGTTGACGGTGCTGTCACACATGACAACGCCAAAGATACGATCGAAGCAACTGTAAAACTCTGGAACAGCTCTGCTGTTGAATAATTCGATTATCGAATCATACAGGGAGAGCGAAGCAAAATCGCTCTCTTCTGTTTATGACAGATAAAAGGAGAGTATATGGCTCAGACAAAGAAAGAAATAACTGTAAAAGAAGCAATTGCCAAAGGCGATGTCTGGACAAAGCTTTCCATGATCCTGATGGGAGCTGGCCTGTTTAGTCATAAGCAGAAAGCAAAAGGTATTCTGGTATTCCTGCTGGAAATCGCTTTTATCGTATTTATGGCTGGCATCGGTATTTCACAGCTTGCGGCTTTGCCGGGGCTGGGTGAATCAGAGCAGGGAAAGATCTGGAATGAAGCCAAAGGCATCTATGAATATACCAAGGGTGATAATTCGCTGACGATCCTGCTGTTTGGCATTGTAACGCTGTTTGTCATCGCTGCGATCATACTGCTGTGGATCCTGCAGATGAAGCAGTCCTATAAAGTACAGAAACTCATAGAGACCAATGAACATGTCCCGACATTCAAAGAAGACCTGAAATCACTGATCAACGGCAACCTGCACATTACATTAATGACATTGCCGTGTCTGGGTATCCTGGTATTCAACATTGTGCCGCTTGTATACATGATCTGTATGGCCTTTACAAGCTATTCCAAGGAAGGCAATCATCTGACATTGTTTGACTGGAATGGCCTGACGCAGTTCGGCCGCGTACTGAACATGAACGGTACGATGGGCCGTCAGTTCTGGAGAGTACTGGGATGGACGATCGTATGGGCAATCTTTGCGACATTCCTCAATTACATCCTCGGCATGATCCTGGCACTGATCATTAACCGGAAAGAGACAAAAGGAAAGGGATTCTGGCGGTTCTGCTTTATCCTGAGTATCGCTGTTCCGCAGTTTGTATCCCTGATGATCATGCGTACGATGCTGCAGCCGCAGGGTGCGATCAATATCCTGCTGCAGAATGCGGGACTGATCTCATCCCCGCTGCCATTCTGGACCAATGCCACATGGGCACGTGTCACAGTCATTGTGATTAACCTGTGGGTGGGTATCCCGTATACCCTGCTGCAGATTACCGGTATTCTGCAGAATATTCCGAATGAACTGTATGAAGCAGCCAAGATGGACGGAGCCGGTCCGGTAACGATCTTCTTCAAGATCACATTGCCGTACATGCTGTTTGTTACAACACCGTATCTGATCAGCTCGTTTGTCGGCAATATCAATAACTTCAATGTCATCTATCTGCTATCCGGCGGCGGACCGACCAATGTCGGTGATACAGCCGGTCAGACCGATCTGCTTGTTACATGGCTGTATAAGCTGACAGTTGACCAGCAGTACTACAATATCGGTGCTGTCATCGGTATCCTGACGTTCGTTGTATTAACGATCGTTACACTGGTTACCTACCGGAACACCGCATCCTATAAGAATGAGGAGGCGTTCATGTAATGACAACCCTGAAAGTCGAAGGCAAAAAGAACAGAAGAAGTCCCCGTAAAGTGGCGGTAAATGTCCTGGTACATGTATTCCTGGCTGTCCTTGCTGCAATATGGGTACTGCCGATCTTCTGGATCATTCTGACATCATTCCGGGAAGAACCCGGTTCCTATGTCAGTACATTCTTTCCGAAGGGATATACACTGAACAACTATGTCAAGCTGTTTACAGACCGTAATATCCTGAATTTCCCAAAGATGTTTACGAATACGCTGATCATAGCGATATTCACCTGCATCATTTCAACATTCTTCGTCATGAGCGTGGGATATTCCCTGTCGCGGATGCGGTTTAAGTTCCGTAAGCCGTATATGAATCTGGCGATGGTACTGGGTCTGTTCCCGGGATTCATGGCTATGATCGCGCAGTATTATCTGCTGAAAGCAATGGGATTAACAGAAGGCGGTCTGATCCGTCTGGCACTGATCATTGCATATACGGCATCGACCGGACTGGGCTTCCAGATCGTCAAGGGCTACTTTGATACGATCCCGCATTCGATCGACGAAGCAGCGATCATTGACGGCGCCTCACAATGGCAGGTCTTTACAAAGATCACACTGCCGCTGGCTAAGCCGATCCTGATCTATACGCTATTAACCAGTTTCATGGCACCATGGGTCGACTTCATCTTTGCCAAGGTCATCTGCCGGGCAACGGCAAGCCAGTATACGGTGGCGATTGGTCTTTGGAATATGCTGCAGAAAGAATATATTACACAGTGGTATACATGCTTCGCTGCAGGTGCAGTTGTTGTATCGATCCCGATTTCGATCCTGTTCCTGTTCACGCAGAAGTATTATGTCGATGGAATGAGCGGTGCGGTAAAAGGATAATGAAACACACACAGAACAGGCTTCGGAAGGTATTACTTACGATCCCTCTCGTGTTTGCTCTGGCATCGTGTACAAAAGATCCAGCAGGCCCGTCCGGGTCTGCTGTTTCTGTTGGACCGCAGATGGCACAGCTGAATGCGAACCTTCCCGCAGAAGCCGTAAATGACCATTACCGGAATACGTATGAAGTATTCCTCTACAGTTATTATGACAGCGATGGGGACGGGATTGGTGATCTGAAAGGACTGCAGCAGAAACTGGATTATATCCAGGATATGGGATTCAATTCCCTGTGGCTGATGCCGGTATGTCCTTCCCCGACCTATCACAAATACGATGTGACCAACTATATGGACATCGATCCCCAATATGGGACACTGGCAGACTTTGATGCACTCATCAAAGATTGCCATGCACGCGGAATCACTGTGATCACTGACCTGGTGCTGAATCATACCTCGGTGGATCATCCCTGGTTCAAACAGGCACATGACTATTTGAAAGAACTGCCTGCGGACTGGGGTGCTTCGGCGGACTATTGCCCGTATTTTGACTATTACAATTTCTCAAGAGATCGGCTGAACGGGTATGAGCCGTTGGCGGATACGAACTGGTATTATGAAGCACGTTTCTGGAGCGGTATGCCGGATCTGCGTCTGGACAGCGAAGCAGTCCGTGAAGAGATCCGCAAGGTCATGGAATTCTGGCTGGATCATGGTGTAGATGGCTTCCGGCTGGATGCAGTGACTTCCTTCTATACCGGCAATGATGCACAGAATATCGAATTCCTGCGCTGGCTGTGCGAAGCAGGCAGGCAACTGAAGCAGGACTGCTACTTTGTGGCGGAAGGCTGGACAAGTCAGGACACCTATGCGTCGTACTATGCAAGCGGGATCGATTCCATGTTTGATTTCGCCTTTGCGGACAGCGGCGGTGTCATTGCCAATACGCTGAAAGGCAGTTTTGGTGCAGATGACTACGTATATGCACTGGCCAAAGAAGAGCAGCTGTATAAGAGTATTTCTGCGTCGTATGTGAATGCACCGTTCTATACCAACCATGACATGGGACGCAGTGCCGGCTATTATGCCGGGGATGACGGGACAAAGACCAAGCTGGCAGAAGCGTTGAATCTGCTGATGCAGGGCAATGCATTTACCTATTATGGCGAAGAGATCGGCATGAAGGGTTCTGGGAAAGATGAAAACAAGCGGGCACCGATGTACTGGAGCGAAGACGCTGGTGCACAGGGTATGTGCACTGGTCCGGCAGACATGGACGAAGTAAAGATGAAATATGATTCCCTGCAGAAACAGCAGGAAGACCCATACTCCATCGTCAACTATGTCAGAGAAGCACTGCGTATCCGCAATGCTTTCCCGGTAATCGCCCGCGGCAATACCATCCCGGTGGATGATCTCTGCGAAGAGGAAACAGCAGTCATGTGCAGGGAAGACGGTGAGCATACACCGGTATGCATTGCACTGAATCTGGATGAAGCAGAGCATACGATCGATCTGAACCAGTGCGGATATACGGTATTATCGGCTGTACTGAATACGTCCGATGCATATGCAGAGGTCAAAGACGGCATCCTGAAATTACCGGCGTATACGATCGCAGTACTGACAAAATGACACAGTATATCTTTGATCTGTATGCCACACTGATCGATATTCATACCGATGAGACACAGAAACATCTCTGGAAGCGCATGGCATCCTGGTATGCCTGCTTTGGTGCCGTCTATGCACCAGAGCAATTGCACCAGAGCTATCTGCGCATGGTGCAGGAAGAAACAGAGCGGATCCATGAACCATGGCCAGAGATCGATCTCAGAAAGGTATTCCTGCGTCTTTGGAAAGAGGCACCAGCATCCTGCACACCGGCCTATGCATGTACAGACGATGCATTTGTGAATGCGGCAGGCAGTATGTTCCGCATCCTGTCCCGCAAAAAGATGCACGTGTACCCGGGAACGATCGAAACACTGCAGAAGCTGAAAGCAGCAGGACACGGCATATGGCTGTTATCCAATGCACAGAGTGTATTCACCGTGCCGGAGCTGGTACAGACCGGGCTCTATGATCTGTTTGACGGGATCTCGATCTCTTCCGATGCGGGCATACGCAAGCCGCAGAAGGAATTTTTGGGGGAATTGCTGCAGAAGTATGCGCTGCGCAAAGAAGAGTGCATCATGGTCGGCAATGACTGGACAACGGATATCGCCATTGCTCAAAGCTGCAATATCCCAAGTATCTATCTCAATACTGCAAAAGAGTCTTCAAAAGCTCTGAAAGAGCATCTGAAGCAATACCCCAAAGGCACTGTCAGGGTGATCGATTCGATCACACAGCTGACTGAGAAGGAGGGAATATGCCGGAATGGCTGAAACAGGCTGTATTTTATGAAATCTATCCGCCGTCCTTTCAGGACAGCAATCACGATGGGATCGGGGATATTCCCGGCATGATCTCACGCCTGGACTATATTGCATCCCTTGGCTGCA
>JAFYHC010000026.1 GCA_017539385.1 Solobacterium sp.
GAGCGAGTGAGCGGAATTGAACCGCCGTGTCCACCTTGGCAAGGTGGCGTTCTACCATTGAACTACACTCGCATAATGGCGGTCCTGACGAGATTCGAACTCGCGATCTTCTCCGTGACAGGGAGACGAGATGAACCGCTACTCCACAGGACCATGTATGGCGAGGAAAGAGGGATTTGAACCCTCGCGCCGGTTTCCCGACCTATGCCCTTAGCAGGGGCACCTCTTCGGCCTCTTGAGTATTTCCTCGTACTGCCAAGTTCATTCGTTCTTCAGCGCTCATTCAATATACCATCCTATCCAGAATAATGCAACATTTTTTTGAAAAAATATTTATACATTTCGGATAATCGTTTTTCCATCTGCAGGTTCAGCGATCAGCAGCACCGGTTTCTGCCCTTCACAGGCATAGGCAAACGGGAAGAGAATATTGGTTCCCACACCGTAATTTCCCTCTTTATCCAGACAGATCAAAGACATGGGACGGCAGCTGCCGGTCTTCTGGCGCAGACGTCTGTCCAGGCGCCATACTGCTTCATTCGCGGCTTCCATGGGGCTTTTTCCCTCTTCCATCAGATGACAGGCAAGAAAGCTTAAAGACCCCTTCATGATCTCTTCGCCCATGCCGGTGGCTGCTGCTCCGCCGATCAGGGAATCGGCGTAGAAACCGCAGCCGGCAACCGGACTGTCGCCGACTCTTCCGTATTCCTTCATAAACAATCCGGATGTAGAGACCGCCGTACAGACCGTGCCATGCCTGTCTTTTGCTGTAAAGCAGATCGTATCGTGACCGTCATAGGCCGAAAGAGAGCGCAGGCGGTCTTTTTCCTTCTGCCAGATCGCAAGCCCCTCTGCCGTGACATTATCGCGCTCCTCGAAGCCATGTGCACGTGCGTAAATCGCCGCTCCGGGCCCGGCAAGGAAGTTATTGGCATCCTCGTCTTTCAGTGCATAGGCAATGCGGGATGGCGAGCGGAAGCCTTCCAGTCCCGCTACAGCACCAAAACGAAGCGTATCGCCGTCCATAAAGGCACCGTCAAGAAAGACTCTGCCATTTCTGTCCGGACGGCCGCCAAGACCGACGGAATGATAATTGGGATTATCTTCCCCGTCACTGCAGCCGGCAAGCACGGCTTCTGCAGCAATACCGCCCTTCTCCAGGATCTCCGCCGCCTTGCATACACCGTCGTATGCCATTTTCCATGTACCGATCACTGCCCATTTCATATACTGCTCAGACTCCTAGTGATTAAATGCGTCCGGAAGGTCATTCTCCAATAAGATCGTACCGGTTGGATCGCCATGTGCCCAAAGCCATGCGAAAGCATCTTTGACAGTCTTCATGACCAGAACGTTTTCCATATCAAAGCCGGAATCTTTCAATCCCTGCCAGATCGGACGGGTCTGTGTTTCTCCGACAAGAATAACGACATCTGCTTTTCCTTTCATCTTTTCGCCGAATGCATGGTTGATCTCTTCCTGCTTCGGACCAAGATCGATCATGCCCGGTGTAACGATAATACGGGTATTCGGCATCATGCCCAGCACTTCCAGTGCCATGGCGGAGCCGACAGGATTGGCATTGAATGCGTCATCGATAAAGCGCAGACCGTTGATTTTCTTCAGTTCAAGACGGTGCTCTACCTGCGGCATACTGCGTACGGCACGGCGGATGACCTGCCAGTCGATGCCAAGGTAGCGGGCAGCCGCAACAGCGGAAAGAATATTCAGGATATTCAGCTCACCCAGCAGTTTTGTTTCCATCGGGATCCGTTCGTTTTTGTATACAACGGTAAAGGAAGAGCCGGTCGGTGTGTAGCGGATGTCCTCTGCCCGGTAATCCGCATCATGGTGGATCGCGTAAGTAACTGTTTTGACGGGATTCTGAATGGCATACGAGCGGATAAATTCATTATCTGCGTTCAGGATGCCGAAGCCGTCTTTGGGAAGCAGTTCGATCATCTGCATCTTTTCCCGTGTAATGTTTTCCTGGGATCCGAATGTATTCAGATGCTGGGGGCCGATCGAAGTAACAACACCGATCGTCGGATGCACAAATTCCATCAGTTCGGTAATATCACCGACATGGTCCGCACCCATCTCACATACGAATACCTGATGGAGCGGCTTCAGCATCTGCCGGATGGTAATGGTAATGCCCATCGGTGTGTTGTAGGAAGCCGGCGTCATCAGGGAATTGTACTGTTCGGATACCATTGCCTGCATGATATTCTTTGTCGTTGTTTTGCCGAAACTACCGGTAATTCCAATCTTGATCAAATCCGGACGGTTTTTCAGGATGTCTTTGGCAAGGTTCAGATAATGTCTGCGCACAGCTGCTTCGATCGGAGAAGTGATCCATGCCATCGGATATAACAGCACCCATGGTCCAAATACTACCAGCGGCACACACAATGCAAGTGTCCATGCCTGCGGCACAAATACCACCAGACACAGGCAGATGACTGCCAGCAGCACCAGTACGGCGATCTGCCGTTTTACGCGTGCTGTATAAACTAACGGCTTAATATAGGACGCATGCTTTTCCCGGTTCACTTCCAGCAGAAGCCATACCGCACATAATGCCATGATGACATACAGGCTGAGCGGTTCTTTCAGAAGAAATGCCGCTATGATGCCGGCGATGGAAAGAATGCAGCCCGGAAGCGTGATGACTTCCTGTCTGCTTTCCTGGATCCATTTGGTCAGTCTTCCCGTTTCATAGCGGTTCTGCTGAAACATATGCAGCGCTTTTTTGGCTGTTAAAATCATCGCACAGAGTACGACGCATGCTGTGATCACTCTCATTGCTGTACATCCTCTTTCAGAAATATATCCAATACGGCATTGAACCGCACCGGCTGGTGCCAGTATGCCCAATGGTCATCGCCTTCAAAGACGGCAAGACCGGCATCCGGCATTTCTTTTTCCATCTGTCTGCCCATCCAGAGCGGTACGGCGTCATCGTTTTCACCCCATACCAGCAATACCGGACAGGTCACCTGCTTCAGAAGATCACTGACATCGTCATTGACGACTTTTACAAAGATCTGCCGCAGGATGCCGGAGGCATTGCGGTAGTCTTCGGAGCCGGAATTCTTCTGCAGTTCTTCCAGTTTCTTTGTATTGCCTGTTACCTTCAGAAGCCACTTGCCTGCCTTGTATGTTTTCGTGCGTACATGCCAGGCAAGATCATGCTTCGGACGAATGCCGGCGGCACCGGTCAGGCACATTTTGCGCACCGGGTTCTTTGCGGCATAGCGGATCGCCACCCGGCAGCCGAAGGAATGACCGATCAGGATCGGATCATGCAGAGAAAATTCCCGTACGAATTCTTCCAGGAATTCTTCATATTCCGGAACACCCCATACTTCCTGCGGTGTATCGCTTTCTCCAAAGCCCGGAAAGTCCAGACTCAGAACATGGAAGCGGTCTTTGAAGTGATCAAAGATCAGTCCCATCATTTCCTTATTTTGTCCCCATCCGTGCAGCAGGATCATGTCTCTGCCGGTTCCTTCTTCACAAAAGGCTGTCTTTACGCCTTTGATCGTTCTGTATTCTGTCATTTCTTCTTCTTTCTCCGCGTATTTTTACCGACGGAACCGGCGCTGTTTTTCTTGCGGCGCGATTCTTTCCGTCCGCCTTCTTTCCAGATCCGGAAACTGACGCCGGCGGCGAGATTTTCGGCATCTACTTTATAGCCGTATGTCGTACATACTTTATGGACAATGGACAGGCCAAGTCCGAACTTGCCATCCTGTCCCTTCTCATACGGACGGAACAGCGTATCGATCACATCTTCCCCGATCGGCGGTCCGTCGTTGATCACGCACAGTTCCCGCTCATGCAGAGTGATGCGGATCGTTGTGCGGGCATAGCGCAGGGCATTTTCGATCAGGTTTTCGACTGTGATGCGCCATGGTTCTTCTTCACCATGGAACTTGATTCCGGGATCGATCTCTGTTTCAAAACGGATCTCCGGACGGACGACTTTCAGCGACAGCATGACCATGTCGATGATGCGGTTCATATCCAGGGTATCCCCTTCCGGACATTCATCCAGCAGATATCCCATCTTATTCAGCAGGATCAGGCTGTGTACTTTCTTCTCAAGGCGGTTGGCATGTTCAATGATCACGTCGACGGACTTTTCCAGTGTATCGTACGGATAGATGCCGTCCTTGATGCTTTCCCCGTAGGATTTGATCGTTGCGATCGGGGTTTTGAGGTCATGCGAAATATTCTGGATCATTTCCTCTTTTTCGCGTGACTGCAGGGAAAGCTGCCGTTCCATATCCACTAATGCTTCGGCGACTTCGCCAATCTCATCCCGGCGGGATATCGTCAATGATGCCGGTTCATCGTTCTTGATGCGGGTAATATAGTTTTTGATCTGTCCCAGCGGCAGGATCAGCGTACTGACCCATGCCAGCAGAAGCAGGAAAAGCACAAAGACGACCATCACATTCAGATTGACGATCGTATTGGTCAGTGACTTGCGGAACTGGATCGGAATGTCATTGGACATGACGGAGATCAAATATCGGTCATTCCGCAGCATCGTGATACAGTACAGCACTTCGCTGCCGGTGCTTCTTCCTTCTGTATCCGGGGGATATTCAAAATCCCGCGTACCGGTGAACTCATCGTCCATATGGCTGATCATATCCGTTTTCAGTTCTTCTGTGATCGGTGTGCCGGCAATATACACAAAGGAATCATCCCCTGCTGTATACAGGATCTGTGTCACAGAGAGGTCATCGCTGCTTTCCAGAGACGGAACCTGATCGGTATTGGTATTGAGGTAATAGATCAGGTTCTCCTGGGAACTGTGCAGAAGACGGTACATTTCCGTGCGTGAAAACTCATCGATCTGCGGTGACAGAAAGACGAGCAGAAAGAACACAAAAATCGTAATGAACAGCACAATGATTGCCAGCAATTGCTGGGTCAGCGTCATTTCCCGCAGCCAGAGACGAAAGCGTTTCATTATCCTAACCGATACCCGAAGCCATAGATCGTATGAATGCTGAGATTCGGCATCTTCTTGCGCAGTCGGCGCAGTGTATCATCAACTACGCGGTCGCTGCCATAGTAGTTCTCTTCCCATAATGCATTCAGGATCTGTTCTCTGGAGAAAGCCTTGCCGCGGTGATTGACAAACAGCATCAGCAGTTCGAATTCCTTCGTCGTCAGTTCGATCTGCTCGTTTTCGGTATAGACGGCTCTCTGTGCTTCGTCGATCTCATAGCCGTCCGCCTGAATGCGGCTGTTATCATTGCGGTATGTGCGGCGGATAATGTTGTTCACACGCAATACGAGTTCTTTCGGCGAAAAGGGCTTGGTGATATAGTCATCACTGCCCTTCTCCAGACCGATGATACGGTCGAATTCCTTGTCGCGTGCGGACATGAAAATGACCGGTACATTCGGATTATTGCTGCGGATCTCTTCAATGAGGTCAAACCCGCTCTTATTGCCAAGCATGATATCCAGGATCCACAGATGTACATCCATGTCCTCGGTATGCAGGCTGGCTTCATCAAATGTCAGATACGAACGGACTTCGTAATCTTCCTTTTCCAGATAGCGTTTGACAAGCTCATTCAGATCTTTTTCATCTTCAACGATGCTGATTACTTTTTTCATTTCATCCTCCGTTTGTTCTAAGTCCCAAGAGGACGCAGGCAGGTTTAATCCAGAATAACAACAGATTCGATGACCGGCTGTTCTTCTGGTTTGATCGTACCGTTGCTGTCGGTCGGCTTTGCATCTGCAGCGATCTTCTGTACGATCTCATAGCCATCTGTGACATGGCCGAATGCCGCATACTGTCCATCCAGATGCGGATAGTCGCCAACCATGATAAAGAACTGGGAAGATGCACTGTTGTAGCTGTCGGAAGAGCGTGCCATGGAGAGGACGCCTTCGGTATGCACAAGCGGGTTATCTACACCGTTGTCAGAGAATTCACCCTTGATCTTATGCACTTCTTCACTCCAGTCCGTGCGCGGAGCACCGCCCTGTACGACGAAGCCGTCCATGATGCGGTGGAATGTGGTTCCGTCATAGAAGCCCCTCTTTGCAAGGTCCACAAAGTTGGTCACGGTGATCGGTGCAGCATCCGCATCCAGTTCAACGGTGACTGTGCCATAGTCTTTGATGCGGATCTCAGCATGGTGCAGTCCGCTCAGTTTTTCTTCCGGACCTTCCAGTACGGCCATCTGTTCCGCATGCTGGCGTTCCAGTTCTTCTTTATTTGATACATAGCATCCCGATGTCACAAGCACAAAAGCCATCAGGCATGCGAACAGCTTCTTCATGCGCCGTATTTCTCCCGGATGCGGTCAGCGATGCGGTGAACGACCTGCGCGCAGATCTCATCTGTTTCTGCCTCTGCCATGACACGCAGAAGCGGTTCTGTGCCGCTTGGACGGACCAGGATGCGGCCGTTTCCATTGAGGGATGCAGTGACTTCCCGGATCAGTTCATTGATCTCATCGTCTTTGAGAACTGCATTCTTATCGCTTACTTTTACATTGACCAGCAGCTGCGGATAAATGCGCAGGCCTTCCATCAGTTCATTGATCGTCTTGCCGGTCTCTGTAATGATCTTAAGCATGGCCAATGCAGTCATTAAGCCGTCTCCAGTTACTGCATGGCGCAGGAAAATGATATGACCGGACTGTTCACCGCCGACCACTTCATTGTTGGCTGCCATTTCTTCGTATACATATTTATCGCCGACAGCAGTCTGCTTGACCTTAATGCCTTCTCTTTCCATTGCCTTGAACAGACCGAGGTTGGCCATGACTGTCGTAACGATCGTATTGTTGGTCAATACGCCTTTGTCACGGTAATACAGGCCGCAGATATACAGCATGTAGTCACCATTGACCAGTTCACCCTGCGGTGTAACAAGGATCTGCCGGTCTGCGTCGCCGTCAAATGTCAGACCAAGGTCATACTTGCCCTGTTTGATGAATTCGCAGAACGCTTCCGGATGCGTTGATCCGCACTTTGTGTTGATATTCAGTCCATCGGGTGTGTTGTTGCAGACAGTGCACTCTGCGCCAAGCTTTGTCAAAGCACGCTCTGCCGTAAAGCAGGCAGATCCGTTGGCGCAGTCCATGGCGATCTTCATGCCGGACAGATCGATCGGATATTCGGCTGTGATCCAGTTCAGATAGTCTTCCAGACCTTCCTCATAGCGGATCACACGTCCGATATCAGCACCGGTCTTATATTCCAGTGTTACCTTGCCGTCGATATATTCTTCGATGCGGTCTTCGACATCGCTTGTCATCTTGATGCCCTCACGGGAGAAAATCTTGATGCCGTTGTCGTAATACGGATTATGCGATGCAGAGATCATGGCTCCGCATGCAAAGTCCTTTGTTCTGGTCAGATAGGAAATGACCGGTGTCGGACAGTAGCCGACAAGATATGCATCACAGCCATATGCCGCAATACCGCTTGCCAGTGCATTCTCCAGCATGTCGGAAGAAAGACGCGTGTCTTTTCCAATCACGATCTTGCTGCGGCCTTCCCGGCTGAACCAGTAGCCGAGATAACTGCCGACGAGGAATGCCCTGTAGGCATCAAGTTCTGCATTCGCCTTGCCGCGGATGCCGTCTGTTCCAAAATACTTACCCATTGTTTACATCTGCTCCTTTGTTATCATCTGTTCCGTCATTCGTTTCACCAAGTACGTTCAGTTCATACGTGGATTCTGTAAGTGAGTAGCGCACCAGTCCGTTGGTCGGCTGATCGACCTGCAACGGGAACTGCATTAATCCCGGCTTGGCATCCAGCATATCAATGTAGACATTGATATCAGCCGCAGTGATCTTTTCAATATTCTCAGCGGTGCCGTATACCGTCACACTGGTCGTTGTCTTGTTCTCCGGATGGGAGACTTTGTAGTTGTTTACGTTGTTCTTGAAGCGAAGTTTGACATCATCGATCGTCCGGCTTGCACGTTCGCCCAATTGGACGGTCATCGTCACCTGATTGATGTTGGAACTGTTCACTCCGGCCGGAAGCACCACCGGACGCAGAATCGTTGAATCCTTTGTGATGGAAGATGCATTCAGCGTAACGACGACTCTGTCGACGGAGCTGAGTGCTGTTTCCGAACCATAGATCGTGACGGTCTGCTGATCGATCGTAATTGACTGGATGGCTTTTCCATCCTGCACTTCTCCGGTAACTTCGACTTCGATATTAACGGTCTTGTTCGGGGAAGTGACCGGCACTTCCACATGCACGGTATCCGGAACGATATCAACGCTTACCGGATTGCCGTCCGCCGCATAGGCGACAAGACGCGCTTCCTGCGTAAAGGTGGACTCTTTGCCGGAGACGTCGATCAGTGCCTTGATAAAGGCAATGGAATCCAGTGTATCACGGGATGCACGCACATTGACCTTGTTGTATTCAAACACCGGTGTGCCGACGCTGAATACGCTGTCCATCTTGTCCTGATTGATGAAGTCATAGGACAGATCAAACTGCTGTGTTGTCTTCTTTTTCAATGTCAGACGGACATTGGACGGATCGATCCGTACATTGACGTTGTCGCCATAGCCCTCGGCTTTCAGACGGACTTCGTGGACACCTTCCGAAAGACCTTCCAGATCGGCAACGATCCTTCCGTCGGAATTGGCAGCGCTTGTTACATTGGACGCATCACCGCTGATCGTAATATCCACATGATCCGGAAGACCGGACAATTCAAATGTATCGGAGTTGTATTTGACCGTGATCGGCAGATCGGTAAGATCCTTTGCAGTCCGCAGTGAACTGCTGTACATCGAGGATACAGTATTGAAGTTTACTACAAAATACATCAGCACTGCCAGTACCAGAGCCGTCAGTTTTCCGTATTTCCGGTTAAACAGGATCTTATCGATCACCGAAGAAACAAAGCGGGTCACACGGATCACGGCATCTTCGATATTCGCATAGGTACGGGCGACTTTCTGCGACTGGGCTGCGATCTTATTGGCAAGTTCCGTCTTGTTGTCTTTTCTGCTGTCTTCGATGCGTGGTTTCTTTTCAGCCATTATGCATCACCTCCTGCGGAATTGCCGTTATCGGAAGGCACATCCAGGTTGTCGATCATCTCAAACTGACTGTCCAGCTCATTGCTGAAGCCGACGATCCCGCTGATATCGATCCGGGATGTATCAAACCGGGAGATATCTTCTTCCCGTTTCTCTTCCTGTTCTTTTTTCACTTCATGAGAAAGACGGCGGATCTGTTCCTGGCGCATCTTTTCTACTTCTTCTGCGCTCATCCGCGGCAATGGTGCAGATGGTGCAGCAGGACGGGCTGTCTCAGCAGCCGGTGTCTGCGTCTCAGTATGTTCCGGATAACTTGGTTTGGCACGTTTTTTCTTATGCGGCAGTTTGATGTCAGATGCCTCCTGATCGAGTTCCTGCATCTTTTCTTCTTCCGTTACGATATTGCTGTCTTTCGGGAAAATGGAGAGCTTGCGGCGGCGTCTCGTCTTCCGGACGGGTTCTGCCGGTTTTGGTGTTTCTTCTTCCTTCTTCGGCGGAATCAGGATTTTTTCATCGGAAGCAGCCGGCTTGATCTCTTCGATTTCTATTTTCTGTGGGCTGACCTTTGCCTCTTTGCGCACCGGCACCTCCCCTGTTTCGGAAGCAGGACGCGGTTTGCGGGCAGCAGCTTCACGGAGTGATCCGGAACGCAGTTCAGTCACTTCACCAATAATGATGCGCATCAGGAAATTGCGCAGCTGACGGCGGTCGACCTGGAAGATCTTTCCCGACTGGGCAATGGATACAGCGCCGGTCTCTTCGGAAACAACGATCGTGAC
Organism: Solobacterium sp.; assembly: GCA_017539385.1. Classification (GTDB taxonomy): domain Bacteria; phylum Bacillota_I; class Bacilli_A; order Erysipelotrichales; family Erysipelotrichaceae; genus Bulleidia. The sequence goes on from JAFYHC010000026.1 coordinate 9,848, forward strand.
AGCATCGGTGATCTCACTGATTCCGATGGCTGCACGGTGGCGGGCACCGAAGCGGGACGGGAGCTCCAGATTGGTCGGCGGGAAATAGGCACTTGCACAGGCGATCTTATCGCCCTGGATGATGACTGCACCGTCATGAAGCGGTGTCGACGTCACAAAGATCGACGTCAGCAGTTCGGCACTGACATCGGAATTGAGCCGTGTGCCGGTCGCTACATAGTCTTCCAGGGAATGGGACTGTTCAATTGAAATCAATGCACCGGTCTGGTCCTGACTCAGCAGCATCACTGCTGTTACGATCTGGTCTACGAGGTTTTCTTTTTCATTGCCGGTCAGCGTGGTGATGCGGCTGAATACACCGGATTTGCCCATCTTTTCCAGCAGGGAGCGGATCTCCGGCTGGAAGATGATAATGACTGCCAGAAATCCCCAGTTAATAAACATATCGGTCACATATTCGATCGTCTTCAGACCGAGCAGTTTGGCGATACTGTCAGCGAGTATGACAAAAACAATGCCCTTGAAGATCTGGATCGTACGGGAATTGTTGCGGACGATGCGCAGTACATAGTACAGGATCAGCCACATGATAAAGATATCCAGGAAAGTGACTATAATATTCCGGATATTCTCCAGAGTAAAACTGAAATTCAGAAATTGCACGGCGGTGTCCTCCTTTCGTGATCAGCGCAGTGCCTGCGCTTACTTTGCCTCGTCGATCAGTTCCTTATCCAGGATCTGGAAATTCGCACGATGCAGATAGAGGGCCTTCCCGTCTACCATCAGTTTTGTAAACTTTGGCAGATCTGCCGGAATTGACCATGTGACCCTGCGGCCGGAGAATGCATAGATCGGTGCACCGGTCTGTGATTTGATGACTACGACAACTGCTTTGCCGAATTTGTTTTTCACGGAATTGACGATGCCGGAGATCAGGGTGGACTGCATGATGGAATCACTTTCTGAATTGATCGTATCCAGATAGAATTCATAGTCCGGTGTCAGACCGTCTTCATAGAAAATGCAGGTATCTCCGCAGGTAAGCATCTCATAGCCGTCAATGGTCAGTGAGATGACACCGCTTAATGTATTGACATAGCCGCTTGCCTGGCTGTCGGTGGAATTGTATGTTTCTTCCCGCACCACGTTGCCGTGGATATCGATTCTTTCGCCATGGGTCGTGAGCACTTTGCGGCCAAAGTTGTCAAACGTATCGATCGTGTAGGTGTTTCCGTAAATATGTCCGTTGAAGTCACTCATATTCTGCTCAATCGATGCACAGCCGGACAGGCTGGCAATTGCCGATGCCGCGCAGATCGTCTTCACAAAGGTTTTCTTCATTTTATGCCTCCGTATCAATCATTTATTATACTAAAATTTCTCCGTCTGCACATCAGTCCTCAGGAAAACAGCTCCACAAGCGCCTGAAAGAGCTCCGGATTGTTTTCAATCACAGCGCAGATCTCCGTCCGTACGCGGCCAAGACGGCGCTGCAGCGTGGGAATACTGCAGGATGGGGACGTGCTGCAAAGACGCCCGGACGCATCATAGCTGCAGCTGTCATCCAGTACAAATACTGCTTTTTCCGGTTCTTCTTCAAAGAAATTCTGCAGGCGGGAATCTTCCCCGTTTACCGCGTCATATCCCCGGCTGCTGTACAGCCGCACTGTATCTGCACTTTCTTCCTTCGAAGCACTGTATACGACATGAACATGTTCACAGGAAAGCGGTGCCTTGCGCCGTGAGAGATCAAACAGACACTCCGTAAAAGCAGCTGTGTCCTTATTGGAGCGGATCTTGGCAGTCAGCCGGTATGATACCAGAGAGCCTTCCTGCTGCAGACGGCGGACACCCTCCTGTTCCCGGTCGCCGAACGAACGGAGTGGATCCCAGGCAAATACTGCCCGCAGTTTTCTGTCCTGCACGATTGCAAGAATATGCTCTATATCAGCGGCAGTCAGATACTGGATCTCATCGACCAGAATGGTCGAAACAGAGACATCCTGAAGCAGTGCTTCTGCCTTTTCAAAGGGAACGATACGGATGCCGCTGCGCAAGAGTATCTCATGACCATAGTGCATACCGCCGCACTGTATGATGGCTGCCATACGGCTTCCCCCGTTCATGCACTCATTCCGGTACAGATCATACAGCAGCAGTGTTTTGCCGGTGCCGGAGCGTCCCTCGATTCCAAACAGCCTTGCATCGGACTGCAGGATCTCATTGCGTATGGCTTCCTGGTGTCCGGTCAGAAAGTATTCGCCGGAAAGAAAGCGCTGCGGGGTATAGACCGGTGAAATGAGATAGCGCTGCGGCCGAAACAGCAGATTGGGATCGGCTGTTGCGGATGCTTTGCGCAGCAGTGCAGCAAGTTCATACCAGTCCCCGTCACTCAGCGTACGGTCATCTTTCAGCGTATAGAGATGATCATCCTGCGCCGTATAGGTATACAGATACAGTTCACGGTCCAAAGCACGCAGATAATACTGATTGCGCAGCAATTGCCGCCGGATCGTATCTTTGGTACTGTGATTTTTCAGTTCTATATTGATGCACTGCTCCTGCGGGAATTTCAAAAGATCAAATTCCTTGCCGATCTGCGGGATGCAGTAGCCAAGGAAAAAGCCGTCCAGCACCTGCAGACGTTCCTCTTCCTCCAGCACAGCACAAAGATGCCTGCAGAAGCAGGCAAGGTCCTTCTCTTCCAGTGTCTTTGTTACTTTGCCGGCATCATTGGATTCTGCTCTGGCATAGACGGTCATCTGTTTTTCTTCCAGTACTTCGGATGCACGGATATGATGCAGAAGATGTATGCTTCTCATGCCACTATAGTAACATGCCCGCAAAAAAAACATTTCGCATAGTTTTGCGAAATGTTTTTCGAAATCATGAATCTGTCAGATTATGCTTCTTTCTTTGCCTTTGCTTCAGCGATGACCTTGTCAGCGACGTTCTGCGGAGCCGGTTCATAACGGTCGAACTTCAGAACGTATTTGCCGCGGCCCTGTGTCATGGAGCGCAGTTCTGTAGCATATGTCAGCATTTCGGACATCGGTACTTCGGCTTCGATGACCTGGTCACCGTCTTCGTTCGCACTGATACCCATGATGAGGCCTCTTCTCTTCGGGAAGTCGCCCATCAGTGCACCGGTATAGGATTCCGGAGCGACGACAGTCACTTTTCCGATCGGTTCGAGAAGGACCGGTTTAGCATTCGGCATTGCCTTGTTGTATGCAAGTCTTGCGGCTTCCTTGAAGGCAACTTCCTTGGAGTCTACCGGATGGTAGGAACCATCGAACAGGACAGCCCTGACACCGACAACTTTGAATCCGGCAAGAACACCGTGTTCCATACAGTCACGCAGTCCCTGCTCTACCGGCGGGAAGTACTGCTTCGGTACGGCACCGCCGACAACTTCTTCGGCGAATTCCATACGTTCGCTGTCACATGGTTCGAAGCGGACATGAACGTCACCATACTGGCCGGCGCCGCCGTTCTGCTTCTTGTATTTACCCTGTGCGGATGCTGTGCCGCGGATCGTTTCACGATACTGGACAGTTGGTGTGAATGTTTCGACTTCGATCTTGTACTTGGACTTCAGTTTGGAGAGGATCAGATCAATGTGCTGATCGCCCAGACCATACAGGACCTGCTCATGTGTTTCCTGGTTGTTTACCAGACGGATCGTAGCATCTTCCTGCATCATGTTGCGGATACCGCCGGTCAGCTTGTCTTCGTCAGCCTTTGTCTTCGGGCGGATCGCGAAGCCGAGCATCGGTTCCGGATATTCAATCTTTGCATATGTGACAGGCTTTGCCTTTGTGCACAGCGTGTCGTTTGTATCAGTGGAAGAGAGCTTGACAACAGCACCCAGGTCACCGGTGAACAGTTTGCCGACACCGATCTGGTATTTGCCGTTGATGACATAGATCTGGCTGATCTTTTCGTTTGCGTCCTTGTTTGCATTGTATGCCTGGGATTCACTGCTCAGAACACCGGACATGACCTTCAGATAGGAGATCTTTCCGACGAACGGGTCAACGATCGTCTTGAAGACGAATGCGGACATTGCTTCATCTTCATTGGTATCCATGGATACTTTGTTTCCATTCGGATCTGTTGCTTCGATCGTTCCCTTTTCTGCATAACTCGGGAAGTATTCGGTAATGAGATCCATCAGACGGACGATACCGGTCATGTTGATGGCACTGCCGCAGTAGATCGGACGGATATCGCCGCCGCGGACACCGATCCGCAGTCCCTTGGCGATCTCATGCTCATCAAACGGTTCTTCCATGAAGAATTTTTCCATCAGTTCATCATCGGTGGAAGCGATTGCTTCAGCGATCTGTGCATAGTATTCTTCGACCTGGTCAGCCATGGAAGCAGGAACTTCCTGCGGTTCCTTCTTATTATTGTAGTACCATGCCTTTTTGCGCAGGATGTTGACAGAACCGACGACCTTGCCGCCTTCCATGATCGGCATTTCAAACGGAATGACCGTCTGACCGAACTTTTCACGCAGAGAAGCAACAACTTCTTCGAAATGTGCATGTTCATCATCGATCTTATTGATGAAGAACAGTGTCGGGAGCTTTCTTCTGGAAGATTCCTTCCATGCACGCTCTGTACCGGCTTCGATGCCTTCTTTGCCGTCAACGACGATCAGGGCATTGTCTCCGACTGCCAGACCAGTGACTTCTTCCCCTTCGTAGTCCATGTAGCCTGGTGTATCAATGAAGTTGATCTTTTTATTCTTCCATTCGACCGGTGCCAGATGGCAATAGCAGGACAGGCCTCTCTTGCCTTCTTCCGGATCAAAATTCATTGCGCTTGTTCCGTCATTTGCCTTGCCGAAACGATCGATCGCCTTTGTCTCATACAGGCATGCTTCTACGACCGTGCTCTTGCCGGCACCGGAATGTCCTAATACAACAACGTTACGAATCTCATTTGCCAAATAATCTCGCATATGTTTTATTCCTCCACCTTATTTCAAAATTTCCTTCAGATCCTGAAGACATTCTTTACGTACATAATGAATGGCAATATTGCCGCTGTAGTCTTTGATATCCTTATCTGCGCCATGGCTCAGCAGGAACTTGACCAGTTCCGGATATCCGATATATGCAGCACGCATCAGGGCTGTGCAGCCGCGGCCGTCAGCCTGGTTGATATCTGCACCGTGTTCGAGCAGATACTGAATAATATCCATCTTATAAGATGTTGTAGCTTCCATCAGAGCAGTACGGCCCTGATCATCTCTTGCATTGACATCTGCGCCTTTGGAGACGAGGTATTCAACGACATCATCCTGTCCAAGCAGTGCAGCACGCATTAATGCTGTGCGGCCTCTGTTGTCATGCGAATTGACATCTGCTCCGGCATGTACCAGCATACGGCAGATATCCACATGCCCCTTCTTAGCGGCACCCATAAGAGCAGTTTTGTTGTTGTTGTCTCTTGCTCTTACATCTGCTCCGTTATCCAGCAGATAGCGTACGATTTCCGTATAACCGCGTTTTGCGCTCCGCATCAGCGCTGTGCGTCCGTCACCGTTCTTAACGTTGATGTCCGCTCCTTTTGCTGCCTCTGCACAGACTTTTGCGAAATCTCCTCTGGCTGCTGCCTCGAAGAATTCCCGGTTTTTCTGATCCATATTTGTTTCCTCCTATGTATTGAAATGAAATATGTGACAAAAAAGATGGACGCAAAGTATCCATCTTAACCAACTTCACGGAACTGTAAATCAGGCACAGGTAAAAGATTCTTCTCCGTATAAGTATTCTGTTTGTGAACAATGAAAGATAAGAGACGAATCATTATATTACTCCTAATCACACAGTTGATTTCTACTCATATTGTAACGAATTCGCCGGATTCTTCAATAGAACATCCGTGTAAACTACATGAAAACACTGAAAGAACTTAAGCTTTTTCATGTAACAGTTTTCATAACTCAGAGAGCTCTGTGTGGGGATATTTGCTACAGCTGTGTTTTCAGCAGACTGTGGATCTGCCAGTACTGCGGCATATGGCGCAGTACAATGGCATAAAATGCCTTTGAATGATTCGGCACCAGCAGATGGGCATATTCATGCAGAAGCACGGCATCGATGCACTGCGGCGGATAGTGGATCAGCTGCAGCGACATGTGTATTTCCTTCTTTTGCATGGAACAGGAGCCCCAGCGGCTTTTCATATTGCGCATCCGGATCACCGGATACCCGATCCGGTTCGCATCACAGATCTTTCTGTCCCACTCTCCGCGGAGCTCTTCCATAAACTGCTCCATGCGCTCTTTTGCGGCGGCCAGGAAGACTTTTTCCATCCGCTCCTTCGTATCTTCTTTGACAAGAAAGATGAGTGTATCCTCACTTACCAGCATTCCTTCTCTATGGGAAATGACCGTCTTTGTTTCATATGCCCTGCCAAGCCAGTAGATCTTTTCCCCGCGTTCCCCCTGCCTGCGCGCGCTGGCAGCAGCTTCTTTTTCCTTCTGCCGGCGGATCCAGGCTTCCTGTGACCGTACGAATTCGAGAACGGTGCGGTCACTGGTGCGGGCCGGGCAGGTGATGACCGGCTGGCCGTCTTTCAGGCGCAGGTACATGCGCTTATTCTGCTTTTTGCGGATGACCGTCACCCTGTATACATCATCTTTCAGTACAAGTTCCAACTCTTTTTCCATCGTGTTTACATTTTATACTTGTAATTTTTCGATTTCTACTGTAATATCATCTTTGCTTTACGGCGGCTATGGTGAAGTTGGTCAACACACTGGATTGTGGCTCCAGCACTCGTGGGTTCGAGTCCCACTAGTCGCCCGTGCAAATCAGTCAGTCACATTTGCGGCTGACTTTTTTTGTGTTTTTGGGCATCTTAACGGAATATTAATTCCTGTGACAGGAATATTAACCCTATCTTAATCCCGGATTCACTACACTTTGGGCATAGACGGGAGAGCTATTATGCCGAAAACAAGAATCTGGGTACAGGATCATATGAATTCATTCCGGACAATACTGCTCGGATTCTTTCTGCTGATTCTTGCCGGCGCATTCCTGCTGCATCTGCCGATCGCTTCGGCTTCACATATACCGGTATCCTTTCTCGATGCATTGTTTACATCTGCTTCTGCATCGTGCGTGACGGGACTGGTGGTGCAGAATACGGCAACGTGCTGGTCCCCCTTTGGCAAGTGCGTGATCCTGTGTTTGATCCAGGCTGGCGGTCTTGGCATCATTACAGTTGCCATTGCCACTCTGGTGATGACCGGGAAGCAGATCGGGATCATGCAGCGGACAACGATGCAGGATGCGATCTCTGCCCCTTCCTTTGGCGGGATCGTCCGGTTTACACTGTTCATTCTCAAAGTGACACTTTGTGCAGAACTGCTTGGTGCAATCGCGCTGATGCCGGTCTTCTATAAAGACTTCGGACTGTTCAAAGCAGCCGGATATGCCGTTTTCCACTCGGTATCTGCTTTCTGCAATGCCGGCTTTGATCTGCTTGGTTTAAAGGAACCGTACTGTTCCCTGACTGCCTATGCATCCGATCCATTGCTGAATGTGGTGATCATGGCATTGATCATCAGCGGCGGACTGGGCTTTCTGACATGGCAGGACCTGCTGCAGAACCATTTCCGTTTTGGAAGACTGCGCCTGCAGACAAAGATCATTCTGATGACAACAGGCCTGCTCCTGTGCCTCCCATTCCTGTATTTCTTTTTTCTGGAATTCCCTGACGCCCCCCTGTCACTGCGAATTCTGAAGTCGCTGTTTGCGGCGGTAACGCCGCGAACGGCAGGCTTCAACACATGTGATTATGCATCGATGTCCGAGGGCGGACTGTTGATTACGATCCTGCTGATGCTGACGGGCGGCGCACCGGGATCCACCGCAGGCGGCATAAAAGTAACGACCGTCGGTATCCTGTTTGCCGCATGTGCTGCGTGCCTGGCACGAAGAGAAGATGTCAACACTTTTGGCAGACGCATTGAAGCAGATCTGATCCGCAGTGCATTTACCCTTGCCATGCTGTATGGAAGCCTGCTTCTGATCGGAGCGATCTTCCTGTCCCATGTGGAAGAAATACCCATCCTGTCTGCTCTGTTTGAATGTGCATCTGCACTTGGAACGGTCGGGTTAACGACCGGGATCACCCCTTCCCTGCATACGGCATCCCGGATCATCCTGATCGCATTCATGTTCTTCGGACGGGTCGGCGGACTGACATTCGCCTATGCCCATGTATCTTTGCATAAATACAGCAGCCGGAAATTCCCGGCCGAGCGGGTCGCGGTAAGCTGAGGAGGTTTTATGAAAAATATACTGGTCGTCGGTGCCGGAAGATTCGGTACCTATACATGTATGAAACTGCACGATATGGGCCATCAGGTCATGATGGTGGACCGCAATGAAGAACGGATCCAGAAGATCCTTCCCTATGTTGCCAATGCACAGATCGGTGACAGCACCGATGCGGCATTCATGAAACAGCTTGGTGTACGGGATTATGACCTCTGCATCGTAGCGATCGGGGATGACTTCCTCAGTTCGCTTGAAACCACATCTCTGCTGGAAGAACTGGGTGCGAAAAAGATCGTGTCCCGGGCAACGAGCGGATCGCAGGAAAAATTCCTGCTGCGCAACGGTGCCATGGCAGTCGTCTACCCAGAGCGGCAATTGGGAAGCTGGACAGCGATCCGCTTCAGTTCCGACAATATTTCCAACTATATCGAACTGATGGACGGCTATTCGATCTTCGAACTGGCTGTACCGCAGAAATGGCATAAGAAGTCACTGGGTGAACTGGATCTGCGCAACCGGTTGGGCATCAATATCCTCGGCGTCAAGAACGGCTATATGGATATGAACATCGGTGTAGATACCGTTCTTGAAACCGGACAGACTGTACTGGTACTGGGAAAGACACAGAATATACAGAAACTGTTTTATCTGTAGAGGTGGTTCGCATGAAGGAAGAAATGGTGATCAATATCATTTGTATTGGCGGCTTTGCATACAGCGTGCTTCTGATCCACTTTGCAATGAACCGATTTTTTGATACAGTCTATAAAAACGCAGGCAGACAAAAAAGACCATTGAAGAAAACAGGGCCGGTCAGAAAACTGATCCGGCGGGGAAAGGAACAGTATGGAAGAAGACAGGAAAACAGAAAAGATCATACTGATCTGCCTGTCCTCCTCACCCAGCAGCGCAAAGGTGATCCGGGCAGCACAAAAACAGAGTTCTTCCGCATGCCGTCTGAAAGCCATTTGTGTAAGACCTCCGGGCTCCGGGGCCGCCATTGACCACGAACTGCGGGAGAATCTGCGGCTGGCGGAAGAGGCTGGTGCAGAAGTCTATATGCCGGAAGGAGAAGATGTAGCTTTGACCATTGCGGAATATGCCCGCTCGATCAATGCCTCGGATCTCTATATCGGCTACACACCCGGCGGCAATGCCCGTCCAAAGCATACGATTCCGGATGAACTGGTCAATCTGCTTCCGAATGCAGATGTCTATATCATTCCGGACCGCAAGGCAACGACCTATGCCTCCGCACTGAAAAAACCGCACATGCCGCAGAAGCAGACTGTCCGGGATATTCTTGCTGTCATTTTGATCATGGCGGCTGCGACGTTTCTGTCGTTCCTGTTTGACCGTTCTGCCTTCAGCAATTCCAATATCGTAACGATCTATATCCTGGCTGTACTGATCACATCCATCGTTACATCGGAACGACTGTACGGACTGATCGCGGCAGTATTGTATATCCTGCTGTTCAACTTTCTCTTTATTGATCCAAGAGGCACCCTTCTGGTGTATGATTCGACCTATCTGGTGACATATTTTGTATCACTGGCGGCTGCCCTGCTGACAGGTTCCCTTGCCGCAAAGCTCAAGGAAGCCGTCAGTATCGCAGAAGAAAACGCTGCTCAGGCAAAGATCCTGCTGAATACATCGGAGCAGCTGGAAAAAGCACAGGACAGTCTGGAAATGTCCCGGATCATCTGCCGTCAGCTGAGTGATCTGCTGCGCCGCTCCGTCTGGTTCTATACAGCGGAAAACAATGAGCCGAAAGAACAGTATTCGTGTCTGGAAGACGGAATGGAAGCCCTGGAACTGACACAGCGCGATAAAGAAGCGATTCTCTGGACCGCAGAGCACCGCCATCATGCCGGTGCACTGACCGGACGCTATGATGATATCCGCTGCCGGTATTACAGCATTCATTCCGAAATGAACAGTTATGGCGTACTGGGCATTGATATGCATAATGGACAGCTGAGCGATCTGGATAAGACACTGCTGCTGTCCATGATCAGTGAATTTACCCTGTCATTAAATACCGCGCGCATCAACCGGGAAAAGCAGGAAACACAGATCGAAGCAGAAAAAGAACATCTGCGGGCTGCCCTGCTGCGTTCGATCTCGCACGATCTGCGCACGCCGCTGACAGCCATCCGCGGCAACGCCTCGCATCTTGCGGCACACAGCAGCGTACTGAGCGAAGCTGATAAGCAGAAACTGTACAGCGACTTGGAAGAAAATGCCTCCTGGCTGGCAGGACAGATGGAAAACATTCTCTCCATGACGCGGCTGGGAAGTGAAACACCCCTGCATATGAGTACGGAAAATGTAGAAGATGTCATTGAAGAGGCATTAAAGCATCTGTATTATCCAAGCAAAGGACATACGATCGTCTTTGAACGCAGGGATGAGCCTCTGTTTGCGCGCATGGATGCCAAGATGATCATGCTGGTGTTAGTCAATCTGATTGGCAACGCCCTCAAGCATACGCCGAAAGGCAGCACGGTCACGGTGTCATATGAGCGGCAGAATGACAAAGTTGCCATCTCTGTGGCGGATGATGGCAGCGGTATTTCCGACGAAGACAAGAAACATATTTTTGAACTGTATTATACCGGAACACATACGACAGCAGACAGTTTCCGCAATATGGGAATCGGTCTGAACCTGTGCATGACCATCCTGAATGCACATGATGAAACACTGGAAGTATGTGATGCAGTGCCCCATGGTGCCCTGTTCCGGTTTTATCTGAAAGAAGTGGAGGTAGCAGACGATGCAGACATTTCAGATCCTGATCACTGAGGATGATAACTCCATCATGAATCTGATCATGACGACGCTGAAGGTCAACGGCTACACATATCTCTGTGCAAAAAACGGCAATGAGGCAATCAGCCAGTGTGCTTCTCACAATCCGGATCTGATCCTGCTGGATCTGGGACTTCCGGACCTTGACGGCATCGAAGTGATCCGGCGGATCCGTTCCTGGTCGCAGGTGCCGATCATCGTAATCAGTGCGCGGGATGAAGATGCCGATAAGATCCTTGCCCTGGACAGCGGTGCAGATGATTATCTCACCAAGCCGTTCTCCATTGAAGAGATGCTTGCACGCATACGCGCCTGCCAGCGGCGTCTGAACTATGTGCGCACATCGGCGGAAACAACCGTCTTTCAAAACGGTGCCCTGTGCATTGACTTTGCATCGCACATCGTGACTCTGGATGGCAGCGACATCCACCTGACCGCACTGGAATACCGGATCCTGTGCCTGCTGGCACAGAACTGCGGCAAGGTGCTCACCCACTCCTATATCATCGATCATATCTGGGGAAACGGCATGGAGTCGGATATCGTCTCCCTGCGCGTCTATATGACGGCACTGCGGCGCAAACTGAAGCAGTCTGCGGAGCGCGAACCGCTCATCGAAACACGCATCGGCATCGGCTACCGGATGGTGCGGCTGTAAAAAATGTCCGTATTCAGCAATGAATACGGACATTTGTTTTGCTTGTGCAGTCAGTTTTTACATTTTGGCGGACTTGCGCAGGAAGAAGTATCCGGCAATGAACAGGATCGCCAGTGTGCCGACAGCGATATTGACACTGTTGGTGAGCTGTACCGTGACACCGACCATCATTGTGCCCATGAAGGCTGCTCCCTTGCCGCAGATGTCATACAGACCGAAGTATTCACCGGAATTATCCGCCGGGATGATCTGGGCAAAGTAGGAACGGGAGAGCGCCTGTATTGCACCCTGGAACATGCCGACGACGAAGGCCATAACGCCGAACTGCCATACGGCATGCATTGTCAGTGCAAAGAAGGCAACAAATGTATAACCGGCGATACAGACGGAGATCAGCGTGAAGTTATCGTACTTTTCCGTCAGTTTGCCGAACAGTGTCGCAAATGCAAATGCAACCACCTGCGTCAGAAGCAGAACGACCAGCAGGATCATATCACCAAAGCCGAACGAACGGCCGATCGCGACTGCCTCATCGATGATCGTATAGACACCGTCAATATAGAAGAAGAATCCGATCAGGAAGAAGAAGATCTTCTTTTCTTTTTTTGCCAGCCGTACGAGTGTTCTGCCAAGACGCTGGAAGCTTGCTTTGATTTTCCCTGCTCCGCTTTCTACATAGTATTTCTGTTTATACTGTTTGACTAACGGAACGGAGACGCCAAGCCACCATGCAGCGATGATCAGGAAGTCGATCGTAATGCAGATCTGCATCGGCAGAATGTTGTACATGCCAAGTGCATAGAAGATCAATGCGCCAAGGAACGGAATGCAGCTGCCGATATAGCCCCATGCATAGCCCTGCGAAGAGACCAGGTCCATCCGCTCCGGGACAGTGACGTCTGTCAGCATCGAATCATAGAAGACAAGGCTGGACTGATAGCAGACTTTTGCAATAACATACGTTATCAGATACAGGATCCAGTTTGGTGCCACACCCAGCAGCGCACAGCCAACGACACCGATTATAAGGACCGTCATGAACATCGGCTTCTTGAATCCCTTATTATCTGCGATCGTTCCGAAGACAGGACCGATCAATGCCACCAGGATCGTGGCAATAGACGTGCCGTAACTCCAATACGCAAGATACTCTGAATCCGACATGCCGGCATTATTTGCCAGGGCATTGAACCACAACGGGATGATCGTTGAGACCATCATGGTGAAGGCGGAATTCCCGATATCATACAGGATCCATGCTTTCTCTAGTTTGTTAAAATTTTTAAACATTATCTCTATCCTCTTTATGTCCATTATACTTTGTAATCCCACTATATACGCACATTTTTTCAGCCAAAAAGAAGAATCGGGATTATGATGGTAGAAGAAAGAAAAGAGAGATAATTCTATGACATATATCTGGGCACACCGCGGCGCAAGCGGTACATATCCTGAAAACACGCTGGAAGCGTTTCAGGCGGCAGTGGATGCCGGTGCAGACGGCATTGAGCTGGATATCCAGCTGACCAGTGACAAAGAAATCGTCGTCTGTCACGATGAGACGATAGACCGCACATCAGAGGGAACCGGCTTCATCAAAGATATGACACTGGCACAGTTAAAAGAACTGGATTTTTCACGTACACATCCCGAACACGGTCCCTGCAGGATCCCGACGATGCGGGAAGTGTTCCAATTGATCCAGCCTACCAGCCTGGTAATCAATATCGAACTGAAGACCGGCATGTTTGATTATGACGGCATAGAAGAAAAGATTACTGCACTGACAGAAGAATTCAGCATGAACGAGAGAGTCATCTACTCTTCCTTCAATCATCTGTCCATTCTGAAACTGAAAGAGATCTGCCCGAAGGCACATACTGCTTTCCTGTACGCAGACGGTCCTGTCGATATGCCTTCCTACGCAGCCCGCTATGGGGTGGAAGCCATCCACCCATGGTACTGGAATCTGCGCTGGCCGGATCTGAAAAAGGATTGTGATGAAGCAGGTCTGAAGATCCATGCATGGACGGTGAATACGGAAGAAGAAGCACTTACCTGTCTGAAAGAAGGCATTGATGCACTGATTACCAATTATCCGGAGCAGATGCTTGCCATCCGTTCAAAATTTGAGAAAGAATCCTTCCTGCACTTTGTCCGCACAGAGGTGCAGCCATGGCTTGATACATGTGTAAAAGACGGCTGGATCGTCAGTGAGGACGGATTGAACCTGCACTTCTATCAGGCGATTCATCCAGCTGAAAAAGCAGCGATCGTCATGGTCCATGGCTTCTGCGAATTCTTCGGCAAACACCATGAGAATGCGTATCGGCTGTATCATGCCGGCTATTCCGTCTTCTTCCTGGAAATGCGCGGACACGGACTGTCCGACCGCAATCATAATTCCAGCGATCAGCGTGTGCATGTGGATGATTTTGCGGAATATGTGGATGACCTGCACAGTTTCATTCAGGAAATCGTACTGCCCCGTTCAAAAACAAACCGCATGTATCTGTATGCCCATTCCATGGGCGGTGCCATCGGTGCACTGTATCTGGAACAGTATCCGGGATTCCGCTGTGCACTGCTTTCTTCACCGATGCTGCGGATGGATGTAGGCAATCTGCCGGACTGGGCACTGCATGCCGTCAATGTGTATTCCCGCATTGGCGACAAGGAACAGAAATACGCACCCGGCCAGCATCCATTCACCGGTGAGAATATCTTTGAGCACAGTTCCTGCACCGATGAAGCTCGTTATGAATACCAGTTGAATCTGCGGCGGGAAAATGTTCACTACCAGACATGGGGAAGCACATGGGGATGGGCTTCGGCTGCCTACCGTGCAACCGAACAGGCCCAGAAAAATGCGGATAAGGTAAGCGTACCGGTACTCATCGCACAGGCAGGACAGGACAACATGGTCAAAAACGAAGGCCAGGATATCTTCCGGGAACGCTGTCCGTATGCCAGCCTCATCGTCTATCCGAAATCCAAGCATGAGATCTTCAATGCCGATGAAGAAACACGCCGGCAGTATTACAAGGATATACTGGACTTCTACAACGCATTCTCTTCGCATCACGATGACTGAGCTGTGCCTTCGGGAACAGCTTTTTGAATTTGTTCCAGCAGCCAGCGCAGTGCTTCGGAATTCTCCGCTCTTGCGGCTTCCATGCCGGCATATGGTGCCTCGGAAGCAAAAAGACGCAGTGTGCCGATGCTTTCCGCTGCGGTAAGAAGTTCAATGTCTTCCCTTTGTATGGCGATCTCTGCCAGATACGGAACGCCGCTGCTGTCCGGATCGGAAAGAAAGAGTCCCTGCCGGTCACGCATTGTCAGGATGCGGGCATGTACAAGGATCACTCCGCTCAGCGGCGCACTGTCTTTGCGGGAAACGGTAATATGCACATCGCACCGCATGCCGTCAGAAAGCGTACGCAGCTGGGAAGGATCCAGAATCAGCCGGTATGCGGTCTGCCCTTCTTTGAGCAGCGATACCCCGTAATCCCATATTTTTTCCGGATCTTCCAGCATGGAACGGTAAAACGGAGAACCGGCCGGAATCATCCCCTGCAGCGGGGTGATTTGGTCCAGGATCTCCTCTTTCTTTGTCACCGTGGAAGGAAGCACATACCCTTTCGGGATCTGCACTTCCGCAAGATCACTTTCTCTGATACGTGTACGCGGCGGCAGATCGCGCACTGCCACATATACGGTCGTTAATCCGATCCTGTACGATGCATACACCGTAAACAGGACATAATTCATTGCCAGCAAGAGAATGGTAAATACAGCACAGAGCACTGCCTTAAAGTAGATCGTCTGTTTCATGGAATCCTCCGACTGTATATACACCGTCTTACCCACAATTCCCCGCACATCATGCCTGTGTTATACTTTTCGCATGAAGAAACGGATAGCAGCGCTTGCGGCAGTCTGTCTGTTTGGGTGCAGCAGGACCATAACAGCATTGACAGAGACCAGTCTGGAAGCCGGATTTGATACAATACTGTCCTATACGGAATACACGGCAGATAAAAATGTATTTACGGAACGCTTTGAAAGCTGTGTCCGTCTGTCCCGCTCACTCAGCGATGCATTTGATATCTATGCGGAAACATGGCCAGGAGACAGTCTTGCGGCTGTCAATGCCAATGCAGGCATTGCACCGGTGCATGTGAGCGATGATGTCATGGAGATGCTTTTGCGGGCAAAGCAGATGTATGACATTACCGGCGGTGCATTTGATGTCACTGCCGGCAGACTGACCGGATTATGGCACGCATACCGGGAAGATGGCATTGAGGCAAACAATGCAGGGAGCCCCGGACGCATACCGGAGCAGCAGGAAATACAGGAAGCGATGAGTGAAAGAGGCTGGTCCCATATCCATCTGGATCCTTCTCTTTCAACAGTCTATATCGATACACCGGATATTGCCCTGGATGCCGGCGGCATTGCCAAGGGCTATGCGGCAGAACAGATCGCACAGTCTGCAGAGCAGGACGGTGCAGAATGTGCCATGGTCAATGCCGGACATAATATCCGTACGATCGGTACAAAGCCTTCGGATAAGCCATGGGTGATCGCCATTGCTTCGGTAGATGATGATCCCATAGAGATGGCACGCATCACACTGCCCGGTTCCATGTCCTTTGTAACAAGCGGTGATTATGAACGCTACTATACCGGAGAAGACGGGAAACGGTACCACCATATCACCGACATGAAAACCGGCTGGCCGGCAGAGAACTTCCACAGTGTCACGATCATAGCGGAAGATGCCTGTGATGCGGATGCATTAAGCACTGCCCTGTTTACCGTGTCCGTCACAGAAGGCAGAGCGATCCTTGCGGCATATGAAAAAAGCACCGGCAGACACGCCGATGCGGTATGGATCATGGATCCTGAGAAAGCAGAAGAAGCAGGTGTTCCCTGCGGAGCGTATACATTGATCGCTACCGAAGGAATACGCGATGCTCTTGAGGTAAGACGCTGAACGGCATGTCTTTGCGGACATGCCGTTTTATTAATTTGCAGGATATTCCAGAGCGTTCAGGCGTCCGAAATATTCCTGATACGCTGCCTGATAATACCGGTTGAACGTCTCATCTTCACCGGCATGCAGCAAGGCAATATAATCATGCGGCTGCAGATTCAGCTCCGGATGCACACGTGCCACTGTCGCAAGGCCGACATCCGAGCACATGTCCGAAATACGCTCAATGTCACCCAGCAGATCCATGAACGCACTGCCGGCATAGACATTGCACTGGCCCCTGTACAGACGGTCCAGATGGCGTTCACGCAGTTCTGCCACAAAGTTATCTACCACCTCTTCCAGCGGTTCGATCTGGTATGCCGCATCCGCATCACGGTGTTTGAATGTCTCTTCCGTCAGATCCAGGATCCGGCTGATCAGATCATTCAGAATGCTCAGTTCTGCCAATGCCTGATTGGAATAGGATACATTGCGGCGGTTGAGCTCTTCCGATAATTCTGCAATATTCATGGCATAGTCACCAAGCCGTTCAAACTCGGTAACGACTTTATAATACTGGTCAAGGATCTGAATATGCAGATCTTCGGTCAGACCGGAAGACAGCAATTGCAGATAATTGCACAGTTTATCCGTCATCGTATCAATGTTGTCTTCTTCTTCACGGATCTTATTGACAACGACTTCGTCATATTCCACCTGCAAGGCAAACGCACGTTCAATGTTTTTGCGGGCAGCGTAGAACATGGTCAGCAGCAGTTCATAGCAGCTGCGCAGTGCAAGTGCAGGTGTATCAATGAATACCGGATTCAGGGCTTCGATCTGTTCCTTGTACTTGAATGTTTCGCTGTCTGCCTCATCGTCTTTCACGATCCTGCACGCGGTCTTTTCCATGACGGTCAGCAGCGGGAACAGCAGCAGTGCTGAGATGAGGTTGAAGATCGTATTGGTATTGGCAATGGAGCCGGAAGTAACTGCAGCATCCCAGATTCCATTCAGCACACCCATAGATTTCAGCACCGTAACACCGATGAATACCAGTGCCATCTTGCCGAAGTTAAACAGCAGGTTTACGACTGCTACCCTGCGCGGTTCCGCCTTTGCACCGATCCAGACTACAATGGCCGTCGTTGTGCAGTCTCCCAGATAAATACCGACGATCACAGCATAGATCGCACTGAATGTGAGCTTTCCGGAAGCCGCGAATGCCTGCAGGATACCGACAGCAGCGGAAGAACTCTGCAGGACGAAGGAAACCGCTGTACCGGTCAGAAATCCGAGCAGCGGATTATTGCCGAAGGAGACAAGAAAATTGCCCAGTGCACCGCTTTCTGCCAGTACATCGACTGCATCGGTCATGGTGATCAGACCGGTAAACAGAATGCCGAACCCGATCACAATATTGCCAATGGAACGGGAATTGCGGAATTTCAGTCCCATGATGATAATAATGCCGGCGATCAGGGCGATCGGTGCCAGTGTGGAAGGCCGGAAAACCTGCAGCCACGCAGCCGATCCGGAATCAATATCCAGCAGACGGATAATCTGTCCGGTCACAGTTGTACCGACATTGGCACCGACGATAATGCCAAGTGACTGCTTCAGCGTAATAATGCCGGCACCGACAAGACCGGCCGTGATCACGATGGTTGCCGTAGACGACTGGATCAGGGCTGTTACACCAAGACCAAGCAGGAAAGCTTTCCAGGCGTTGTTTGTAACGTGTTCCATTGCCACTTTCAGAGTACCGGAAGAACTCTCTTTCAAACCGTCTCCCATTAAGCGCATTCCATACAAGAACAGCGCCAGGCCTCCGAACAGTGTCAGGATATCAAAAACACTCATAGTGTAAATACTCCTTTTTGCCGGACAGTATTATATCAAATACATGTAAGATAGCGGTAAAATTTATACCGTTTTCTAAGAGTTTGCTGAATAATGCAAAAAAGCCGGGATCCTTCCCGGCTGTCATGATGATACTACTGTTTCTGTACTTCTTCTGTATTGATCGAAGCAGTATCCATGGAACGAAGCTGTGCCTGGGCTTTTTCTGCCTCCTGGCGCATCTTTTCTGCTTCTGCACGGGCAGCTTCTGCCTGTGCGCGCAGTTCCTGGTTCTTCTTTTCTTCTTCCTTCTGGCGTTCCTTTTCCGCTGCCTGACGCTCTTTTTCCTTCTTGCGGATCTTTCCGCCCACCCGCAGAGACAGCGAGAAGAGAAGCAGTGCTGCAAATACCATTCCGATTCCAATCAGCATCTGCTTGAGTGTCGTTCCAAACTTGGCATCAGCCAGAAGCCCGCTGATATAATTCAAAAACGGCTTATTTGTATAGTAGGCAAAGACCATCAGTCCAACGCCTCCGAACAGAAGGATCACAGAGATCCAGTTCAGTATTTTCTTTAAAATTTTCATACTACCCTCCGGACAGTACCATTGTATCATTTCTGTCACCATGAAAAAAGACGATGCAATATCGTCTTTAGTCTTCCGGATCCGGAAATGCCTTATCCAGAAGATACAGCAGCTGATCCTGCTCTTCTTCGCTCAGATTCGCGAACAGAGCAGACAGCCGTTCTTTGTGCATGTCCTCCACTTCGCAGGCACGTGCACTTCCCTTCTCCGTCAGGCAGATCCGTGTGGATCTGCGGTCTTCCGGATCAACATCGCGTGCGACATAACGGTCCGCTTCCAGCTTATCAATGGCTTCCGACAAAGAGGAAGGATTGATGCGCATGCGGGATGCGATATCCTTCTGGCGCAGTCCTTCTTCCGGAGCGTTTTTCAGGATCAGCAAGATCCTCTCACGCGGCAGGATGCCGCCTCTGTGACCGGGACCATGGTGCGGTCCTGGATGGCGGTGATGTCCTTCTCCTTCCGGAAAATGGGTTGGACGAGCCATTCCATGAGGACGCATGCCGCGCAGACCGGATAATTCACGGCCGATATGACCAAGCTTGCGATGCAGTTTTACAGCTTTGATGTAATCCATATTTCACCTCCTGGGCCGTATTAGTTCGGTACCGAACATAATATAAAACATGCATGCTGATCTGTCAATTACTTCGGTACCGAATTTATGTATTTTTTTATGGGAATTGTATACAATTGTCTTAGTTTACGGAGGTACATCATGAAAGCTGGTTCCTGGATCCTCTGGTCGATTCTGTCATTACTGACCCTTCTGTTTCTGGAACTCAACCACAATACGCTGTATGGATGGTTCATATATATTCTGTTCGCAGCGACTTTCCCTGTACTCTACGGACGATTGCCCCGAGGCGGTGTGCGCTTTCTCAGCTGGATCGTGTTTCTGGCCGGTACAGCAGGCATCCTCTATCTGAGCCGTCCGCCGGTCCGTGCAGTCATCGCCACCAACGCAAAAGATCCGGTTCCCACCGATATCGTTACAACGCAGTATGGCGATGTCATGGGTGTTCGAAACGATGACGGAACGGTCGATATCTTTGCCGGCATTCCCTACGCAGCACCGCCCGTCGGCGA
>JAFYHC010000027.1 GCA_017539385.1 Solobacterium sp.
CCACCAGGTCGATAGCACCGGACTTGATCAGCACATCCGTGATTTCCAGTGCCTGTTCACCGGAATCCGGCTGCGACAGGATCAGTTCATCGATATCTACACCGAGTTTCTTTGCATACATCGGGTCGATCGCATTTTCTGCATCAATGAATGCACAGCGTCCGCCCATCTTCTGGCATTCCGCGATCGCATGCAGTGCCAGCGTCGTCTTACCGGAAGATTCCGGACCATAGATCTCAATGATTCTTCCCTTCGGATAGCCGCCGATGCCAAGAGCTGCATCCAGTGCCAGAGACCCGGACGGAATCGCATCCACCGATACATCGGCACGGTCGCCGAGCTTCATGATGGATCCTTTGCCGAATTCCTTCTCAATTGCCTTTATTGCTTCATTCAGCAGTTTATCGCGGCTGTCTGCAGCCGCTGCTTCTTTGGGTTTTGCCATAATTTCATAACCTCCGCTACTCTTCTATACACCGGTATCCCATGCGTTCCCCGCATTATCTGGATTCCAGAATATCTTCTTTCATCTGATTGAAATACTGTACGCCGGACACAAAGCTTACAAATGCCGTAAACCACAGCAGCACGCCGCTGACCGGCAGTCCCCACAGTTCAAACGGCAGATTGTTCAGCAGGATCAGAACGATCGTGATCCGCTGCAGGATGTTCTTCAGTTTTCCCATCGTACCGGCATGGACTTCTTTTTCATTTGCCGAAGCAACGATGCGGCATCCGTCTTCGACCGCATCCCGTGCGATCATGATAAATACCGGAACAAGCGAGATCAGACCGTCATTGACAAACAGCAGAAACATCACTGTATAAAGCAGGCGGTCTGCGATGGGATCGGCAAATTTGCCGAATGTTGTCATCATGTTGCGGCTTCGTGCAAGCCATCCATCCAGCACATCCGTTAATACGGCAATGCCAAATGCCGCAGTCACTGCCAGACGCACAGCAGACAGTGAAACAGCACCGATCTGAAAGACGATCGGTTCAAATCCAAACGAAGAATACGGAAAGATCCACAGCAGAATGATCACCGGGATCAGCACGATTCTCAGCAGTGTCAGTCGGTTCGGAAGATTCATGCCGTCTCCTTTCCATACCCATATACCTGAGAAAGAGGAAGGATGATCCTTCCTCTTTTATAGAGCGTATCCGCATAAGCCATGTTCTGTATCCGTTTCCGGATGGCAGCCATTTATCTCTGCATACAAAGTATACAGCCGTATCCGGCTTCATTTCGCCTTCAACAGTTCCCCTACCATATTTTGGGTTTCTCGCTTGCGGGGTTTACCTCGTTCCACTCTGCCGGTTTCCCGTCAGACTGCGTCACTGTGGCACCTTAAGGGCATCCGCCATGGGCAAGCCTTTAGGCATCTGCTCCGCCGTCATCCCGAAGGATGCCTGGCCTTATTGATTCGGCCAGCACAATCACTACCATCATCGCAGATGGTGCGAGCATGGACTTTCCTCTGACACATGTGCCAGCGGCTGCCGGTAATACGCACTACTGTCTGTTCTTATCGGAACCAAAGACCGCCTTTTCCAGACGCGACAGACGACGCAGCAGATCTACCTGCGCTGCTCCCTGCATCATCGGGTCCTGCGTATCCTTGTCATTTTCTGACTTCGCACGCATGGTTCCTTCCATCTGAATGAGCTTGGCACGAAGAGAAGCATTCGTCTGCTCCAGATCCTTGATCTTCTTGTTCAGCGAAGCCATCATCTCTTCATAGGTCTGATAATCCTGAATGACCTGATCCAGCATCTGATCGACCTGTGCAGGAGCATATCCTCTGAAATCAATTGCAAACTGTTTATTCACGATCTCCGTCGGATCCAGATTCAGTTTTCCTGCCATATTTCCATCCTCCTTCAGACCTTATAATTATCTCAGAGGAAGAGCGGAAAATCAATAAATCTTCCTTAATTCCGAATCCGATTGTATAATGTACGTTGTGGTTGAAAAAATATGGTAAATTACCCGAACGGAACACGCAAAAACTGGAACGCAGCTGCCTCTGGCGCAGGCGGACGCGGCATGAATCTGGAAAAAGATATCAACCAGACCAATCAGTACTATCTCAACTGTGATACAGCAGTCATTCATAAAAAGCCCACTCCGGTCACGATCGTCAAAGTAGATTATCCCAGCCGCAGTGCAGCCAAGATCACGGAAGCCTACTTCAAAGTGCCTTCCACGACAGACTACAACGGCATCTACCGCGGCAGATACATCGACTTTGAAGCAAAGGAGTGCTCACTGAAGACATCCTTTCCCCTCAAGTCGATCCATCTGCACCAGATCAAGCATCTGGAAGCGTGCATGCGGCATGGCGCTGTTGCGTTTCTGATCATACGGTTTACCCACCTGGATGAGACCTATCTCATTCCGGCTGACAGGATCGTATCATTCTGGTATCATCATGACCGCAGTTCCATCCCTCACAGCTGGTTTATCGAAAACGGCTACCGTGTAGAGGGAAACTATATCAAGCCGGTCGATTACCTCAAAGTTGTCGACCGTATCTACTTTGAAAAAGGAGGTTCGACCTCAGATGGCGAATATTAGAAAAAAGAAGACCGGCATCCGGAAGAAATTCCATGGATTCCGATTCCTGGCACTCCTGCTGGCAATCCTTGTCGGATTTGAACTGGTCATCGGTGCAGCCGGGATCACGACCCTGAAAAGCATGCTGGAAGATAAACCGGAAATACAGCTGGAAGACTTCTTCTCACAGGAATCCACGCTGATCTATGACATGAACGGGACACAGATCGCCGACGTCGGCACACAGCTGCGTGAGAATATCACCTACGATGAGATCCCGGAAAGTCTTGTGGATGCATTCCTGTGCATTGAGGACTCCCGCTTCTTCACCCATAACGGTTTCGATATTCCGCGTTTTGCCAAGGCAATCATCGAAACGATCCTGAATGGAAACATGCAGGGCGGATCGACCTTCACGATGCAGCTGGTCAAGCTCACCTACTTCATCAACGATGAGACCGGTACAAGCCGCACCAAGGACATTGCCTACAAAGTACAGCAGATCGCCATGGCGCTCGAACTGGAAAAGCAGTCCACTAAGAAAGAAATCTTTGAACTGTATATGAATAAGATGAACTTCGGCGGCATCGGCAATATCCGCGGCGTCGAAAAGGCATCGGAACAATATTACGGAAAACGGGTCAGTGAACTGAATATTGCCGAAGCAGCGATGCTTGCCGGCGTCGTCAATTCCCCCTACTGGTATGACCCTCACTACTACCTCGATCATGCGACCTCGCGCCGCAACAATGTGCTCTACATGATGTGGTATCACGGCTACATTACCGAAGAGCAGTACAACCTGGCGAAATCGATCCGTGTTGAAGATACGCTGATCGATCCGAGTGAATCACGCGACAGTGATCAGCAGTACCGTTTCCAGGCATACATTGATGAAGCCATCAAGGAAGCGGAAAATATCACCGGACAGGATCCGCTCAACGTATCCATGGAGATCTACACAGCCATGGATCCGGAAGTACAGGATGAGATGGAAGCCATTTGCGCAGGTGAGAATCCAAATGTTGAATTCTCGGATGACCTGATGGAGATCGGCATCCTCTCAATGAACAACCACACCGGTGAGATCATCGGCATCGGCGGTGGACGCAACTATGCGGCCGGCGGCAGTATGCTGCTGAATCATGCTACAGACCAATACAAGCAGCCGGGTTCTTCGGTAAAACCGTTCCTCGACTATGCACTGGCATTTGAACATCTGGGATGGGCAACCTCCCACGTGCTGACCGATAAACCGGTCGCACTCGGCAACCACATATTTAAAAACGCAAACGGGCAGTACTATGGCGATGTAACGCTTGAAACAGCTGTCATCTCCTCTTTG
Source organism: Solobacterium sp. (assembly GCA_017539385.1). Lineage (GTDB taxonomy): Bacteria > Bacillota_I > Bacilli_A > Erysipelotrichales > Erysipelotrichaceae > Bulleidia. Next base: position 3,906 of record JAFYHC010000027.1, read on the forward strand.
AATACCCCGGCGATCCAGACTCTGCAGGCAGTCATTGACGCGGCTGGTCAGGAAGCTGTCATGACGGTATTGAGGAAGCTGCAGTTCTCCCGCTTCACCGAAGAAGGCTTCGACATCGGTTATGCGATCGGCGGAAACAACTTCATCTGCTCGGTCAAAGAACTGGCTGGCGCCCATTCGATCCTGATGAATAACGGCTATTTCGTCAAGCCGCACACCATTCAACGCATCGTCTACCGCCAGGGAAATGTCGATCCGCTGATCGGTTCAGAATACTATAAGAAAGTGAGCGTGATCTCACCGCAGGCAGCGTACATGGCTGCGACACTGATGCGCTCTGCTGTATCCACTTCTACCTTCAACTACATGCAGATCCTGCAGCGCAGCTATCCGGTATACGGCAAAACAGGAACAACGGACTGGGGCTATGACGGCGTCCAGTACGGCATCCCTGTCGGTGCCATGAAAGACAAATGGATGGTCGCTGAAACCAACGAATATACAACGGCTGTATGGGTCGGCTGGGAGAAAGGTGAAAAAGATATGGATACCTACTTCTCCACCTGGAAAGCCCTGATGAATATACCGGGTCATATCTGCAGTGAAATGCTGGATGTGGTCAACCGCAACAGTGATCCGCAGGCGCTGGCCATGCCGGATGGTATTTCTAACATCACGCACATCCTCTCGCTGTATCCATATACAGCACCGATGCCCGGCATGCCTTCCCAGTATGTCATTACCGGCCTGATCCGGTCGGAATTCAACCACCTCGCTGCTCCGCAGGGCTATGCTTCCCTCAGCAATATCAGTTCGTTCAGTGCATCGTATGCAAAGGACGGCACGATCACCTTCAACTGGGGAACTTACCCGAATCCGGGTCAGCTGACTGTCGCATCCTCGGTGCAGGATCTCAGTCTTGGCAATGTGCACGCTGTCGGCAGACGCATGTTTGATTACTCCTGGGTATGGGGTCCGGTACGCTACCGTGCCCGTATCATACAGAATGGTCAGACAGTTGCCGAAGTCACCAGTGAAACCGAGTCCATGTCACAGAAAGTGGACGGCCTGGCAGACGGCACCGATACACAGGTCTGCGGCTATTATGTCTTTGAAACATCCGGTACAGCATCCAATGAGATCTGTTCCTCCTTCCGTACAAAAGAAGCGATGGTCAGATGCCCGGATACCGATGACATCAATGCTCTGATCGACTGGTCATTTAAGAACAACGTCTCGCTGGCAATCGATCCGTCTGCACATCAGCCGGGTGTCAAGCTGCAGATGTTCAATGACAAAAACGAGAATGTACGCGGCAAGGAAATCCCGAAGGGATCTACCCTGCGCGTCATCGGGGTCTGACAAATAACTCTGAGGCAGATTCGAAAGGATCTGCCTTTCTTTTTGCATTCAGAACAAGAAAAGACCGCTCACTTTACATGAGCGGTCCGGTAATACGAACACAGATCGGTGAAAGGACATTTCTCACATTTCGGATTGCGTGCATGGCACAGATACCGGCCGAAGAAGATCATCTGATGATGTGTGCGGATCCATCTGTCCTTCGGGATCTTCCGGCACAGTTTCTTTTCCGTTTCCAGCACCGAGTCATTTTCACCGGCAAGACGCAGCCGGCGCGAGATGCGGTGCACATGCGTATCCACGGCAAGAGAAGGCACGTTGTAGCATTCTGCCAGAATGACATTGGCACACTTGCGGCCGACTCCCGGAAGCGTCACAAGCGCTTCCATCGAGGACGGCACCTGTCCGTCAAAATGCTCGCACATTCCCTTTGCCATTCCCTGAATGGCACGTGCTTTGTTGCGGTAAAGACCAAGTCTTGCAATGCACTGCTCAATGTCGTGCAGATCCCCTGCCGCAAGCGCTGCTGCATCCGGATATTTTTCAAATAATGCCGGCGTCACTTTGTTGACGGATGCGTCGGTCGTCTGTGCCGACAGCACGACAGCCACTGCCAGCTCATAGGCATTGCGGTGTGCCAGCTCACAATGCGCATCCGGAAACAGTTCGCTGAGCCCGTCGAGTATTCTCTGTGTACGCTGCGACGTCATACGCTCTCCTTTCCGGAAGCACCGTTATAGCCTTTTTTCTTCCATTCCTGCAGGATGCGGTCAATATACGAGGTATTCAGATGACGGTATGCACTTGCTTCCCGCAGTGCCTGTATGATCATCTTCTTGTTGTAGGTACTGTTCCATTCAGAGATCTTTTCCATCTCACGGGGATGCAGAGGACGTCCGAATTCACTCTCAAACAGATCGAACAGGGACTGATCCATGACACGCTGCTGCTTCGCTGTCTCCGTTTCAAACAGACCGTCCAGCACAAAGCGGATCTCCTTATTGGACGCACGGATCTCCAGATACCGCTTGGCACACAAAACCGAAATGATCTGGTCAGTCTTTTCCCCGGACAGTCCGGTTCTTGCGGCCAGTGTATCGATCGTGATCGGCATCCGGTGTTCATTCATAAAATCGACTGTCATCACCATAAGAAACTCTTCTGCACTCAGTTCAAGCACAGCAAGATGATCCAATACCCAGTCTCTCCGGTTTACATAGTTCTGTTCATACCACTTCATATTCATTTCCTGCAGAAACAATTATATGTTAGTATGAAATATATGTTCAAGAAACTTTTATTTTCGCTGCTGGCCATGCTGATGATCTACAGCAGCGCCGCCATGGTCTACCGGATCTTTGAGCCGCAGCTGGATACAAATGAACAGAGGGATCTCACCTATCTGGAATATTCCACCCTGCAGAATTACATTATCTCTACAGGGGAATCTTCCAAGCATATTCTGTTTTTCTGCAGCAGAAGCGATCCCAATGCCGTCTTTGTAAAGGATACGGTGCTTTCTACTGTCCAGTCGGATACAGGGCTTTCGATCAGTCAGATCATTGAAGTCGCAGATATCACGAATGAAGATCCATTGGATATCGCTGCCCGTCTGTACCGGGACTGGGGCATCCAGGAGATGCCTGCCTTCCTGGCCGTCGGTGTGCAGAACAATGCCTGCATCGTTCTCGACCGTCTGGAATGGGATGAAAGTGATCCGTTTACCGCTATGAAGATCGAAGACTGGCTCGCTGCCAACGGCTTCAAGACCGGTGTCTATTCGCAATGACCGTAAAAAACGCAGTTTTATACAACTGCGTTTTCTTCATCTTCGTACATTTCCTGCGGCTGATCTGCCCACAGTGCTTCCAGACGATACATCCTGCGGGCATCTTCTGTAAAGATATGGACAACGACATCGTTGAGGTCGACAAGCATCCAATCGCTTTCTCTTTCTCCCTCACGCATGCGTACATCATAGCCGTGCTTGAATGCTGCATCTTCCACATATTCACATAATGCATTTGCCTGACGCAGACTGCCTGCTGTCGCAATGACGAAATAGTCTGTAAACGGGCTTACTGCCTGCATGTCAATGGTAACGATATTTTTTGCCTGTTTTTCCGAAAGTGTTTTCCGGACAAGGTCTAATAAATCAGACATTTGTTTCCTCCGTATCTATAAACTGTCTGGTCTCTTCGTATATGAACGCTGCGGCTTCTTTCAGACTCCGCTCTGCGATCTTCCATTCTTCTTCGATCGAATACGGGCGTGTCGGTTCGATCTTGTCCGCAATATACAGGATCCGGTCATGATCACTGCGTCCGTCACCCAGCGTATGATGTTTGACTGCATTGCGGATCACACTGTCATAACAGCACATCTCCTGACGCAGAAAGACTTCTGCCGTAAAGGAGTGCCATACCTTCGGACTTTCCGAAAGGTATTGCGGATACCAGACTTCCATCACCCGCCGGTTTTCTTCATCACTCTGTTTCTTTGTAATATCATGCACATAGCCGGCGATCCGCATGCGCTCTTCATCAAGACCAAAGCGTCTGGCAAAATATGCGGCTGTCTTTGCGACTGAGAGAGAATGCGATGCCCGGTGCGCTGTGCAGCGTGCATGCACACTTGCTTCAAGGACCGCTGTCTCTTTCCATAGCATATTGCGGATCCCTCTTGCGGCAAGACGGATGATGCCGCTGCGTACCATCGCTTCTTCTTCCGCAAGATCAGCAGGAATCTGACAGATGCAGTCCTTTTCATCTGTATGCAGCGTCACATGCATATGCCGGTATGGTGCTGCTGCACGCTGTACCAGCGTTTGCCGCAGGTGTTTTTCCAGTACTCCCTGCTCTTTGACATACAGCCACACATCTCGTATTCCCTGCTTTTTCTGCTCTTTGCGGATCCACTCCAGTTCTTTCTGTGTGATCGGATCAAAACTGCCCTGTATGACAAGTCTCATGGCAGCAGGATCCGGTGCTCTTTGGACCGCCTGTATAAGACGATCTGCCGTCCGATCACCTGAACAAGTTCACTGCCGGTGAGTCTGGCCAGATCGAAGGCTGCTTCCTGAATATCATCCGGCGCATTTTTCAATACCGTGATCTTGATCAGTTCGCGCTTGCGCAGTGCAGCATCGACTGTATTGATCAGATTCTCCGTGATGGAGTCTTTTCCGATCTGAAACAGGGACCGTTCGGTCTGGGCAAGACCCCTGAGATAACTCTTCTGTTTGCTCGTAAGCATATTACACCATTGCCTTTCTGAAGGTGACGCTGACCCCGTGCGGGACCTTGACGCGTACATTGCGGATCTGTCCGGACAGGCATGCCCAGCCCAGTCCGTCGATCACTACATCCATCTTCTCATATTCTTTGCGGTCGGAAAAGACGTCTGTTTCAGCTGTCTTTGCGATGGGCTGCAGCAGTTCCCCGCGGTGCTTCTGCCACAATGCATCGGCACCGGATACTTTGGAACGGTGGATAGACAGACGGCCGCTGACATAGAAGACACATGTTGCCTGATCACAGCCTTCAATGTCGATCCGTGCCAGTCCGCCGATGGCAAAGCTCTGATCGCCGCGCAATTGATAGATCTGCGGCTTGATGCGTCCGGACGGGATGACATCTTTGTAGTCTTTCTCATCGATCTGTGTCAGCAGGCTGCCGTTGACCTCGATGCCGGGAGTATCCACAAATGTCATGCCTTCGATCTCAATGGTATTGAAATCCAGGGTCGTGCCGGGATAGCGGCTTTCGGTCAGTACCTTGCGGCGCATGAGATGGTTGATCAGTGTGCTTTTGCCGGAATTCGCCCTTCCCATGACGGCGATCGGCTTTCCCTGGCATGCCAGACGGCATGCATTCAGCACTTCGTCAATGCATTCGGGATCTTCCCGGCTGGTCAATACAAGACCGCTGATGCGGATGCCTGCCTCTTTCAGACGGGCAAAGACAAACCGTGCGATCTTTTCATGATTCAGTGTCTGCGGCAGAATATCCCTCTTATTGGCACATAATACGATTTCCTTCTCTCCGACAAGACGGTTCAGACCGGATATGATGCCTGCTTCAAAATCAAACAGGTCTGCCACCCATAAGACCATGCAGTCCATGGCAGCGATGCGCTGCAGCACCTGATCCTGATCGATGCCGGTATCCAGTGTCAACACCGGATCATCATAGTGGATCAGACGGAAGCACCTCTGACAGTATTCCCCGTCTGCTTTCGGCGTATAGCCTGCTTTGTTTTTATCTTCATGCTGAAGGATTGCTCCGCATCCTTTACAGATGGTCATAATATTCACCTCGCTGTATATGATATTTTTCTTTCCAATAGGCAAAGATGCGCGTCTCTACCCAGCGTGAGACCGACCCGGAAAGATTATCTTCTTCCGACAGCGGATCACTCAGGATCCGTATGACGCCGGACAGATATGCCCCCAGCATATCGGTCAGGATCTGATCGCCGATCGCTGCTGTTTCCTCGGGCCTGCAGCCATACTGCTTCATGATGGAGCGGTATGTATGCGGAAGCGGCTTCAGGGAAAATGCCCGGTAGTCCACACCGCATGTCTCGGCATATTCTTTGCATCGATAGGCAAAATTGTTCGACATGATCACCGGTGTGATCCCGTATTCTTTCATACGCCGCAATGCCGTGCGTGTACCGTGTGTTTTGACCGGGTTGCGGGATTCCATCAGTGTATTGTCGAAATCAACCAGAAGAAGGCGTATGCCGTGCTCCTGAAGCTTCTTCGGATCCAGATCACGGATCCCCCGCACGTACATTTCCGGTTCATGAAAACTCCGTTTCTTATGCATCAAACAGACTGATCCTTTCGATGTCCTGATGGACTTCTTCACTATCCTCCGGCAGATCGATGATGCGGCATTCCTGTATGCCGTGCTCATTCACAAAGCCCTCTGCCAGATCACCGACAGAGGAAAAGCCGCTGTCACGGGTGCGGAACGGGATATCCGTTGCCTTGATCTCTTTGCGCTCCGGATCATAGAAGACGATGGTGTCGGACGGCGACATGCGGTCCATCCATATGATCACGCTCGGATTGGATTTGACCTTGCGGCAGATCTGCACACCGCGTGAAGGCCGGTTCTGCAGCGGGATATCTTCCAGGTGCAGACGCTTCATGAGGCCGTTTTCCGTTACGAATACAAGGGACGGATCTTTTGGATGCACGACACAGGCACAGGCGATCCTGTCCCCTGCCGCAAAGTTCATTAAGCGTACACCCCTTGCCCGGATGCCGAATGTCGGCAGCTGGCTCAATGCAAAGCGATAGCAGAAGCCGTCTTTTGATACCGCTGCGATCTCATCGCCTTCATAGACGAGGAATGCCTGCAGCATCTCTGCATTTTTTGCCATATTCATTGCCGCAAGCAGACGGTTCTGTTTCGCTGCCTGCCAGGAAGATACCGGTGTTTTCTTGATATAGCCGTCGGAAGAGACGGTCACGATCCATGCATAGGTCGCAAAGTCTTTTACCAGAATGGCATCCACGACCTTGTCTTCCCCGTCGATCCGGAAAGCATGGTTGATGCGGTTGCCGCGGTCTTTCCACTTTGCTTCGTCGATCTGCCATACCGGCACCGAAGCATAGTTGCCGTTATTGGTGAATAACAGCAGTGTATCCAGCGTATCGCACTCCGCCGTGCCGATCAGCGTATCCTCCGGCTTGCGTCCGGTCGGTGCACCGCCGGAAGATGTATAGGATTTCATCGACACACGCTTAACATAGATATCGCGCGTAACCGCCAGCATGACCCGCTCATTGGGGATCATCTGTGCCTTGTCGATCACGATTTCTTCCACATGGGCTTCGATCTTCGTGCGTCTTGCATCGCCATATTCCTTCTTCACAGCACGCAGTTCTTTTGTGATCACGGAACGCAGCACCTGCTCGCTTTCCAGGATCGCACGTGTCTCTTCGATCGCATTGACGAGGCGTGCAAACTCCTCGCGCAGTGCAACGATATCGGTATTGGACAAACGATACAGGCGCAGAGAAACGATTGCTTCTGCCTGCGGTTCATCAAAACCGAATTCCGCCATCAGGTTCTTTTTGGAATCTGCCTTGTCTTTGGAGGCACGGATGATGGCAATGACTTCATCCAGGATGGATACTGCCTTCATCAATCCCTCGATCACATGGCATCTTGCTTCCATGCGGTCCAGTTCAAACTGGGAGCGCTTGCGGACAACTTCGCGGCGGAATTCAATAAATGCATCCAGCAGTCCGATCACGCCGACCTGCACCGGTGCCTTGTCAATAATTGCCACGTTGTTGTAGTTGTAATACGTCTGCAGGTCTGTATTCTTATAGAAATAATTCAGAACCATGCCGGCATCGCTTTCCTTGCGGACATCGATGACGATGCGCATGCCGTTGCGGTCGGATTCATCCCGCACATCCAGTACGCCTTCTACGGCTCTGGATACACGCAGTTCATCCATCTTGCGAACCAGGTTTCCCTTGATCACATCATACGGGATCTCCGTAATGATGATATGATTCTCTTTCTTGTCTTCCGTGATCTCGCATTTGCCGCGCACCACGATCCTTCCCCGGCCGGTCGTATAGGCTTCGCGGATGCCTGCTTCGCCCTGTACGATGCCGCCGGTCGGAAAGTCCGGTCCCGGCATGATGTCCAGGATTTCATCTACGGAGCAGTCCGGATTCTGAATGCGGTAGATCGCCGCATCGACGACTTCCGAGAGATTGTGCGGCGGCATATTGGTCGCATAGCCGGCTGCGATACCGGTCGCACCGTTTACCAGCATGACCGGGAACGGGACCGGCAGTACCGTCGGTTCTTCTTCCGTATCGTCAAAGTTCGGCGCCATTTCCACCGTATTCTTATCCAGGTCATCTTCCATGACCTGCGTAACCTTTGCAAGGCGCACTTCTGTATAACGCATTGCCGCAGCCGGGTCATCGTCAATGGAACCGTTATTGCCGTGCATATCGATCAGCGGCAGACGCACTTTCCAGTCCTGGCTCATGCGCACCATGGCGTCGTATACCGACGTATCTCCGTGCGGATGATAATTACCAATAACAAGACCGACCGTCTTCGCTGATTTGCGGTAGGCATGGTCCCACGTGTTTCCATCGTGATACATGGCATACAGGATGCGCCGCTGTACCGGTTTCAAACCGTCTCTGGCATCCGGCAGTGCTCTCTCCTGAATGATATACTTGGCATAC